>JASJDY010000057.1 GCA_030065025.1 Planctomycetota bacterium | reverse complement strand
GAGGACGCCCGCTGGGCGGCGCACGTGCGCCGCCACATCGGTTTGCGCCGAACGTTCGGCGGCTCCGGTGTAGGGGCGGCCGGAGACGACGCCCTGTGGGCGTCGGCGAACGCCCGCCCGCGAAGTACCAGGGGCGTGCGCTTACACGGGGTTGGTAGGGGCATCCCGACGCCTGCCGAAGGCAGGCGGAGTGGTTGCCCGGCCCGTCCGCGCTCCGGGGGCCGTGCCCATGCCACGTCCAACGGCCACCCCCATCGCCGTTTGCCCGATCTCCACGGGGTGGTACAACCTCTGCCCCGCGAGACGTGGGCGTTTAGCTCAGTTGGCTAGAGCACCAGCTCGACAAGCTGGGGGTCACTGGTTCGAGTCCAGTAACGCCCACCACTTCTCTTCTTGATGTCACGCCGCGGGACCTCCGACGACATCCCGCGAGTGACCCCCAGCCGGGGGAGCCACACCACGCGCAGCGGGGTGAGGCGGCCTGGGGCAGAGCCCCCAGCGACAACATGCGGGTCAACCCCGGAGGGGCGAGCCGGTTGCACGCCGAGGCGCTACGCGCTACACCCGGCACCGTGCATCCACGCACCGCGGAGGGTCCTGTGCCGAAGTTCGACGTCGTCAAGAGCACGCAGATCGAAGCCAGCGCCGAGGAGGTCTACCCCCGCATTCGGGAGTTCCAAAGCTGGCCGGACTGGTCGCCCTGGCTCATCGCGGAGCCGGACTGCAAGCTGACGTATCGGGACGACGGAACCGGCTACGGCTGGGACGGCAAGATCGTCGGCAGCGGCGAGATCGAGATCACGGCGGAGGAGCCGAATCGCTCAGTGGATCTCAAGCTCACGTTCCTGACGCCGTGGAAGTCCACGAGCGAGGTGCGCTTCGATCTGAAGGAGACCGGCGGCTCCACCGAAGTCACCTGGCGCATGAACGGATCGCTCCCGTTCTTCCTCTTCTGGATGAAGAAGATGATGTCGGCTTGGATCGGCATGGACTACCAGCGCGGCCTCGCCATGTTGAAGGAGCTCGTCGAGACGGGCAAGGCGCCCTCGCACCTAGCGTTCCCCGGCAAGTCGGCCTTCGCCGGGACCGCGTACGTCGGCGTGCGGACGGCATGCAGCATCGCCGACATGCCGGGGCGCATGAAGGCCGACATGGACAAGCTCCATGGGTGGGTGGAAGGCGCCGACACGAAGCCGACGGGGACCCCGTTCTCGATCTACCACCGCTGGGCGATCGGGAAGGGCGAGGTCGAGTACACGGTGGCGGCCCCGGTGGCTGCCCGGCCGGCGACTGCCCCCTCCGGCCTGGTCGTGGGTGAGATTCCCGCGTGCACGACCTACCGCGTCGAGCACACGGGGCCGTACCACCATCTCGGCAACGCCTGGTCGGCCGGCTTGATGCACGCCCGCGCCAAGGTGTTCAAGCAGAGCAAGTCGGTGGATTCGTTCGAGATCTACGTGAACGATCCCAACGAGGTGGAACCGGCGGAGCTCGTGACGGTGGTGCACTTCCCCGCGAAGTAGTGGAAACGTCCCCCCGGCGGCTCGCGCCGTAGCCAGCGCCGCGGGCGTACGCTACGCCGATCTCGGAGACTCCCATGCGCATCGCCCTCCTCCTCGGCCTGGTTCTTCTGCTTGCGCCCGCCTGCTCGTCGAGCGGCGACGGCGGACTCGGCGGCCTTCTGGACGCCGCCGTTGGTGCCGGCAACAGCCGCGACAGCCGCATCGTCGCCGGCCTGAAGGAAGCGCTCCAGGTAGGGACACGCAACACCGTCAGTCGCACCTCGGTCGTGGATGGCTATCTGGGCAACGCGATGATCCGCATCCTGCTGCCCGAACAGGTCCGACCGGCGGCCGACATGATGCGCCGCGTTGGCCTTGGCTCGCAGCTGGACAACCTGCAGACCCAGATGAACCGAGCGGCCGAGATGGCTGCACGCGAGGCCACACCGATCTTCCTCGACGCCATCCGAGGCATGACCATCCGCGACGCCCGCGGCATCCTCGAGGGCGGAGAGACGGCTGCCACGGAGTTCTTCCGCCGCACCACCTCGGCGCCGCTCCGGGCGCGCTACGCCCCCATCGTGGAGGCGAAGATGGCACAGGTAGGCCTCGCCCGGACCTACGCTGACCTCGCCGGGCGCTACAACGCGATCCCTGCGGTGCCGAAGCTCCGGTTCGATCTCAACGCCTACGTGATCGACAAGGCACTCGACGGCCTGTTCACGGTGCTCGGCGAAGAGGAGCGCCGCATCCGAACCGACCCCGCTGCACGTGTCACGGAGCTCTTGCGCGAGGTCTTCGGACAGTAGCAGCCGGCGCTGGTGTTCTGTCCGGCCTGTCGAGGCGCCTAGTACCCGAGTTCCTGCAGCCGCTGCAGCACCCAGGCCATGCTCTCGCCGGTCGGATCGTGTACGCCCGAGTGGTCGTCCGATACGGAGGCGAACGAGTCGATGCGCGTGCGCGTGCCGTCCGGCCGATAGTTGAGCTGCACGTCCTCGATGCCGAACGGGTCGTTGCTGCGCACCTCGAGATTGACATCGACGTTCGGCCACGCGACGTCCTCGGTGTCTGCTGCGCCCGAAAGGCCCGGGATGTCCCAGCGGTCGCACGGGTCGCGGATGTCCCACGACCACGGATTGCCGTTCGCGCTGAAGTACGCCGTGATGTCGGGCGGGTAGTCGAACTCCCAGAGCAGGCAGTTGCCGTCCAGGCTGATGAGGTAAGCGATCGGGACATCCGGCCGCACGCCGGCCGCGATGTGCGCCCAGACGCAGCCGTGGCTGTGCGCCACGATCACGATGCGGGTCGGGTTCTCGAAGTCGGCGATCCAGTTCTCTTGGATCCAATCCAGCTCGGCGAGGAGCTCGAGGAACCCGCGGCGGTCCGCGGCGCCGTCCGCGTCGTCGTCATAGCTGTAGAGGGACGCAATGAAGTCAGCGGCATCCGTCGTGTAGCCCGCTTGCCGGAATGCCTCCTCGACCGCCTCTGCTGCACCGCCCGCGTAGCCGAGGTACGGCTCGTTGTCTTCGGGCGACGAGCAGAGGATTCCCACGCCGCAACGCCCTGACACACTCAGGAGCACGATGTCGGGGGCACTCTCGGGGCGGAGGTTGGGAGTGTCCGGCTGAACGGGCCCGCCCCCACCGCCGCAGGCACCTGCCGCGAGCGCGCCCAACAGAACGGCTGCGCGCAGCCACTGCAGATGCACCCGGACAGCCGACATGCGCGTTCCTCCGCTCGCATCCTATTCCGCCCGCAGGCACCCGGGTCTTGCCTTCCGTGTCGCCATCGGGATGATCCGCCCATGCCCGGTGTCGCCGTCATCATCCCGGTGTTCAACAGGCCGGACGCCGTGGTCGAGTGCCTCGACAGCGTCGCGGCCCAGACCCAAGCTGCCGAGGAGATCGTCGTCATCGACGACGGCTCCACCGACCACACACCCGATGCCATTCGCGCGTGGATCGCGTCACGCTCGCAGGGCGTCCTGCTGCAGCAGCAGAACGCCGGCGCCTCTGCCGCCCGCAACACCGGCGTGAGGGCGACCTCCGAGGAGTTGCTCGCCTTCCTCGACTCCGACGACATCTGGCCGCCCGACTTCCTGGAGCGGGCGGCGCAGGTCCTGGAGGTAAGTCCCGCGGCTGTCGCGGCTACGGCGGACGTCGATCTGCAGCGTCCGGGGCGCGCCACGAAGCTGCGGGAGCTCGGCGGCCTGCAGCAGCGTCCCATCCGCGAACTGTTCCAGGGGCCAGGCATCGGATCCGCCACCGTGATCAGGCGCTCTGCGCTGGAGGCCTGCGGCGGCTACAACGAGGACCTGGCGACCGGACACGACCTCGAGCTCTATCTCGAGCTCGCACTCAGCGGGTCTTGGCTGCACGTGCCCGGTGAGCCCGTGACGAAGAGGGAAGGGGTGTTCGGCCCGCGCCTCTCGGACCGCTTCTCTGATCGGAACGTCCGCTGGGCGCAGGTGTACGACGACTTCGGGCGCGCGCATCCCGACGCAGACCCGGACCTTGCTCGGCTGATCGCGCGGCGTTGGTTCAAGGTCGCGCAGTCGCTGCAGCGCCGCGGCGAGACCGAGGCCGCACGCGAGGCGTACCGCCGCACGATCGCCTGGCGCCCCCTCGGATTGCGCGCCCGACTCGCGCTCGCGACCTTGCGCTGACGTATCGCAGGCCGTCGGCATGCTCTACTACCGCCCTGCCGGCATCCCCAGGAGTCCGCTCTTGTCCACGGAACCCTCCACCGTCGAGCCCCTCTCGCAGGAGTTCTTGTGGGCGGACGCCGCACCGTTCGATGCCCTCTTCGAGCAACGTGTCAGCGCGCTGGCAGCGGTGCACGCCACGCTCGAGGAGCGACGGCCTCTGGCCGGGCGTGAGGACGGCTTCCTCGCGCTCTACGCGTTCGCGCGCGACGTCGATGCCGAGACGTTCGCCACCGTGTGGTCGTCGCCGGCGGCCGAAGCCTGGACACGGCGCGCCTTCGATGCGCTCCGCGCCTGCCTCGCGGCGCCCGACGAGGCTCCGACTGCGAAGGTGCTGTCCTCCCACCTCGACGCGTTTGCCCTATTCGCACTCGCACTTGCTCATCTCGCGGATGTCGAACTCCGGCTCCCCGAGCCGCTGCACGTCGATCCGCCCGTCAACCTGCCCGGCACGCCGCTCGTGATTTCAGGTGCGGCAACGCAGACCATCGGCGGTCGCGCGGACCTCGAGCTCATGGAGCGACCGATCGTGCACCTCGACGGCTGCGAGCTCACGTGTGCCCCCGAGGCGCTCCACGTCCCGGGCGCGGCGTGGTCCGACATCGAGGCCGCGCTCGCCGCGGGTCCCGCGTTCCAGGCAGCGCACGTCGATACGCTAGGCGCTGCCCTCGCGCTCATCCGCACCCACCAGCCGCAGACGTTCGCGCAGATCCGCGAGCACATCAGCGTCGTCGCACTCCAGCCCGAGGACGCAGACAAGTACCCGAATGCGACGAGCTCCGAACATCCGGGCGCCATGCTGCTGGGCGCCTATGGGGACGCGATCGAGCTCGCCGACCACCTGGTTCACGAGTTCTACCACGGCCGACTGTTTGCCCTGGAGGCGCTGGGCCCGCTCCTGGAAGAGGACGAGGCGCCCTCCGAGCGCTTCTACTCCCCTTGGCGTGACGAGCCCCGCTCCATGCGCGGCCTGCTGCACGGCACCTACGTCTTCACGCCGGTGCACGACTACTGGCGTGCGGTCGAGCGCGACGCCTCGCTTCCGAGCGACACGCGCGAGCTGGCGCGGGACCGAGCGACGCGCATTGCCCTGCAGCTGCGCCTGGCCTGCACACAGATCCAACGCCATGGAAGCCTGACTGCGTTTGGACGCTCGCTGTTCAGCGCGCTGCAGACTCGCGTTGACGAAGTCACGGAGGCGCGGGATGGCGACGCGTATCCCCCGGCCCGCAACGCCGTCCGCGAGCACGTCCGCCGCTTCGACCACGACGGCCAGGTCGCCGACGTCGCCGTCTGATCTAGCGCCGGCGCAAACGGTTGCTCAGCCGCTCTCGCGCTTCGGCGAGACGCTCGCCCAGACCGACACGCATCGGAGGCAGCGTGATCTCCTCGGTGGACTGCATGTCGATCGCGTGCAAGGCCTCGCGGAAGCGCTCGTGGAACAGCGCGTTGAGCGCGCCCGGGCGTCCGGTCGTGGCGTCCTCGGGAATCGCAATCATCGGGTTCGTGTTGATCTCCCAGACGCAGATGCGACCGTCGACGAGGGCGTAGTCGATGCGTCCGTAGTCGACGCCGGCCAGGGAGAAGATCTCCTGCAGCTCGGCCTCGTGCGGGTTGTCCCGCATCCAGGCTTCCTCTTCGTCGAACTGCTCGTCCTTGCAGTTCGCTGGCCCCTTGACGCTCCAGCGATGGCCGAAGAAGAGATGCCGGGGGACGATCCGACCTGCGACGCAGAACGCACCGTACTTGCGATACTGCCCCTTCTCGTCGACGGTGTCCTGGAACTCCACGACGATGAGGGCCTTGCGTGACTTGCCACGGCGCTCGAGCTTCGCAGCAGCCTCTTCGATCTCGTCACGTGAGGAGAGCATCCCGGTCCGCGCACCCTGGTGGTCGTTCTCGACGCGGAGGAACACGGGATAGCGCACGTCGCCCGGAAGCTCCGCGAGGCGGTACGCGGCGAACGGATTCCGACCGGCCGCATGAAGCTGCCGCAGCAGGTCGTAGCGGCCGACCCAGCGCTGCGGGTGATTGAGCAGCCGTGCGACGGGGCTGGCTTCCAGCGCGTCCGCGACGCCGGTCACGTGCTGCAGCCGCGCCGGTGTGAGGCGCTCGAAGTCGGAGAGCACGTATGTACCGCCCGGGAGCGCCCGCCGTCCGAACAACTCATCGAACGGCAGTGTCCGAATGTGGCCCCGTAGCGGCTCACCGCCGGACTCCAGGAACTGCCCGATCGTGTACGCGTGCCGCCGCGTGAGGACGACGTGGATCACGTCGTGCTCGGCCTACGGAACGAACGCGTCTAGGCGCTGGGGGGCGGCGCCGGCGGCTTGCCGCCATGCGCGACGAACGGCTTCGTGAACGCCTTGCTGTCGCGCTTGCGACCGTCGAGCTCCGCGCGGAGCTCCTCGATCCGGGCCTTCTCCTTCTCGGCGCGCTTGAGATCGATCTTCTTGCGGTCCATGGGCTCGGTCTCCTGTGGCTGGTCCGAGGATGCTAGCGGCAGCCCAAGGCCGAATCACGGAGTTTTGTCCGATCCGGGGCGCTGGAAGCCCCGCAGAGGCAGACGCCGTTCGTGTTCAGGGAAGCGTCGACCATCGGGCGTCATGCCGTGCATGTAGTGCTTCTGCCAGCGTGCTTCGCGCGCCTCCGAGCCCTCGATGTCGATGTCGGCGTTGAACTGATTGCGCGACGCCTTCCAGGCCTCGTACTCGGCATCGAGCTCGGGGTTCGCGGCAATCGGCTGGATGGTCGGATCGAAGCGCTGGAGGTAATGGCGCGGCATGGGCACGATGCTCATGAACGGTTCACCGCGCTCGAACGTGACGGCCTGGTTCGGCCGTGTGAAGCGCCAGTTCATCGTGAAGGTGAACGGCCCCCAGTCCGCTTCGACGAGTCCCTCCAGCGGCGCGATGCCGTCCTTCGCCCGGTTTGCCGGTCCCTTCACCCACAGGTTGTGCCCGGGCGGTGTGCGGAACAGGTAGCCCGTCTTGAAGGTGAGCACACCGTGGCCGAAGTGGGTCTCGACGAGCGGACTCTCCTCGTCCTCGAAGACGATCGCGATGTCCTCGACATCGGCACCACCGTTCCACATCGCCGAGAACGTGACGGGACACAGAGCCTCCCAGCCGAGCTGGTTGGCCATCACGAGCGGTAGGCAACGGTAGGCGAATGCGTCGACCGTCCGATCCATCCACGTCCGCTTGTGTGGGCTCGCCCGCAGCTCGACAGGCGTCACCGTCGTCGCTTCGTACGCGATCAGGGGCATGTCCTCATCAGCCATCGATCTCTCCAGATGCATCATCGGTGTCGAGCCAGGCACTGCGGTACGGGCGCGCCCAGAACGCCATGCGCGGATACGAACGCCACCACGGCTCGGCAGTCTCGCCCAGCACGTCCTCGTGCCTCCGTGTGGGAACGTCATACGGACGGCACGCCTCCCCCGCCGCGTCGAGCGGCGGCTGGGTGTAGTAAAGCGCGGTGTCGATGCCTGCGGCGCGTCCGGCGGGCGTCGTTGCGAGGTAGCCGCGCAGCGTGGCGATCCGGTTGCTGAACGTCGACAGACGCGTGCCCACGAACGGGCCGGGTGCTGCGGCGCAGATGAGCGTCTCGACGATCCCCGTGACGTGAGGCTCGACGTCGGCGGACACGCCGACATCCTCGAAGGTGACCACGTGGAAGCGCGTGCGCAGCGCGTCGAAGAACGACAGATCCGACTCGTCCGTCGCGAGGTAGAGGGTCTGCCCGGGCTCGAACACGGCCTGCGTGTGCGCGAGGATGCGCTCCGCGTTGATCTGCGTCTCGCCGTACTGGCGGTGGAAGTCCCCGCGACGCACGTGCATGGCGCCGAAGCCACGCCCCAGCACGGGTGCGCGGAGCGCGCGCTCTGCGAGTGCAACGATCTCGGGACGGTAGCGCAGCGCGTCGCGAACGAGCCTCCGCAGGCGCCGCTCCACGAGCTCGTCACCCAGCAGAAAGAACGTCTCGGCGACGCCGAACATGCGGTGCTCGACCGTCATCGGGAAGTAGAGCACCTCGGCTTTCGCCGTGGCCGCATCGATCCCGATGGGCCGGCGCTCCAAGAGCCTGTCGCCCAGCTCCGGTCGCTGCTCGAGCGCGTCCGGCGGATGGACGAGCACGTCGTCCAGCGCGTTCCAGCACGGCATGTGGCCGTGGGCCTGCAGCCAATCGGAGAACGCTTCGTAGTCGGCGAACGCCGGCACCCCCCTTGCCTCGGCGAACTCATCCGCGGTGACTACGGGTACGTGGCACCGGAGCGCTTCCAGATCGAGGAACGTGCCCAGATCGTGGGACTGTTTCCCAAGCAGGTAAATCCTGTCTGCCGGCGGCAGCACGAGCGTGCGGCCCGTCAGCCAGGCCAGCACGACCAGGATCTCGAGCTGCATGAGCACGTTGTTCCAGCCGCCGTAGTCGGGCTGGAACGCGAGGTACCCGCGCGCGGACGTACCCGTGGGAGGCGGGACCGGATCCGCTGATCCATAGGCGAGGGTGCGGAGCGGCTGCAGCCGGGCGAGATCGCGGACGCGGGTCTCCGTGGTCGACCACCACACGGGCCGGAAGTGGATGAACAAGGCGGCATAGGAGCGTCCGCGCAGGGGAACGTCCCGGAAATGCGGCATACGCGCGCCCTCGTAGAGCAGGGCGTCACCAGGCTCGAGCACCACCTCGTGCCGCGAGCCGTCTTCGCCTTCGAGCACGAGCGGCCACGGCCGCTCCACGTCCTGCGCGATGAGCAACACGGCGCTCACCACGTGCGTGTCGACGTGGTCGACGTGGCGGTGGAGCACGGCGCCCTCGCGGTAGACACGCACGCCGTACAGCGCCTCCGGGACGAGCCGCTGTCCGCTCCACGCTTCGAGAACCGGCTGCATCCGGCTGAGGACCACCTGCGCGAGGAGCGACGCGCTCTCCAATCGAACCAGGTCCGACGGCAGCTCAGACGACTGCGAACGGACGACGCTCTGCACGTCCTCCTCGGGTCTGCCCTCCCCCATGTGACGGCGGTACCACCGGGCCAGCACGCCGAAGAGGCGCTCGGGCATCCGGGCGACCGCGTGCCCGTGCGGGGTCAGGGCAGGGAGGACGTCGCGATGCCGACTCGCACGGAGTTCCTGGGAGCGATCGCCGCCCGTGAGTCGCGACGCGCCCTCGGGCTTGCTCTGGACCAGCGGCTGTTCGCCCACGCGCTCCTCCCGGATGGCGGCATGGTACACGTGCGCCTCGGAGGTTCTCCGTGGCCGGCACCATCTACACGGTCATCTGCACGGACGCCGAGCCTGGTATCCAGTGGCAGTGCGAGCTCCTCGAGCACACGTGGCGACACGTCGGTCAACCCGGCGAGCTGCTTCGCCTCGTGGCAACTGGACCGGACGACCCCCTGCCCCAGCACACCTGGATGCGCGTCGTCCGGACACCGCCCTCGAACGTATATCCCGACACGGGCGACGAGTACGCGCCGTACAACCGTCTCTACTCCTTTGCGAGCTGGCTGCGCGCGGAGCGGCCGGAGGGCACGGTCCTGGTCCTCGATCCCGACATGGTGTTCCGGGCCCCGCTCGACGTGCACGTGACGGAAGGCCGCCCGATCGCGCAGCGCTGGGTCGACTTCGGCACGGGGCGGTGGCTCGCGGACAACCTCGGCCTGGAGCATGGGCGGCTGCAGCCCGCGACGTGGCCGATGGCGATCCACACGTCGGATCTCGCGAGGCTGCTGCCGCACTGGATCGAGAGGACGGCCGAGTGCCGCCGCGTGCTCGAGCGCTGGGAGAGCGACATGTTCGCCCTCGTGGTGGCGGCGGCAGACCTCGGGATGAGGTTCTCGCTCGACACGACCTGCGCGTGGATGAACTGGCCCGAGACGGAGGTGCGGAGTGCTCCACTGCTCCACTACTGCCAGCCGGTCGAAGGCCACGCGGGCGAAACGGTCTGGTACAAGCGCGACTACCGCCCTTGGGACGACGGGTTCGACCCGCAAGCGGCCAGGCTCGACTACTGCCGCGAGCTGCTGGAGATCGTCCGGGCGTACGCACAGGCACGGAACGAAGGCTAGCGGCGGCGCCTCAGGGGCGCGCACTGCTCGAACTTGCACGTCGGACAGCGCACGACGCGGATCTTCGGCAGCCGCCAAGCGAGGTACAGGAGCGGTGCCATGAGGACCACGGCGATCAATCCGGCGTCCCGCCTCGCCACGTTCTCGAACAAGCCCAGCTTGTAGCTGATCCAGTAGCCCAGTACGCCTGCAGGCACGACCAGGCCGTACAGGAGGATCGCCACACGGCTCATGCGCACGCGTACCTGGTTCGCGCGTACGACCGTTGCGCACACCGGACAGGTGCGGTGCGCCTCGCTGTGGCTCACAACTTCCTCCCGGCACATGGTAGCGCGAACTAGGCTGCCTACATGAGCGCCTCGCCGCGACAAGAACAGATCGCTCTCTGGGTCGGCGACTTCTGCGACACCTCCACGTTCCGCGATCATGTGTCACCGATTCGCGAGTACGCGCCCGAGGTACTGACGGCGTTCCTCGAAGCAGCGTGCGAGCAGAGGCAGGTCGACCCCCATGACATCGAGGAGTCCGATCTCAAGCCCGCCCTGCTCGAGCACGTCGCGCGCCTCGCGCTTCCGGCATCCGCGCGCGCAGAGGTACCCGCACTGTGCGCGGCATTCCTTGCCGAGATGCAGACCGCGGGACGCCTCTCCGGAGGTGAGGGCCTCGGGCTCTACGTGCGGGCGTTGAAGAAGCCCTTCCTGGCCGCGGCCGAAGGACGCACCGAGACGCTGCGTGGACCGGAGACCAAGCTGGGCCGCAACGATCCGTGCCCCTGCGGCAGCGGGCGCAAGTACAAGAAGTGCTGCATGGGCCTGTTCGACACCTAGCCGCTACCAGACTCCGGGTACCAGACGGTAGCGCACGCGCGCGGCGTACTCGCGATAGCCCGGCAGATCCGTGTGCAGATGGCGATCCTCGAGCGCCGTCCGCACGGTCAGCATGATCACCGACCAGCCCCACGGCACCAGCCCCCACCACGAGCCGAGCAGGAGCGGCACGCCCAGCAGCCACAGGAAGACGGCGGCGTACATCGGGTGGCGGATCAGGGCATAGGGACCGGTGTCGATCACGCGATGCTCCCGTTCCTCCTGCACGCGGACGACGGGAACAAGGAACGTGTTGGCCTTGACCGTCCAGACGACGCCGAGCCAACCAACGACGTGCAGCACGCCCCCGGCGATCTTCCAGCCGAGCGGGACGTGGGACCACCCATGGCGCACGGCGTCGAGACCGGGCACGATGAAGAACGCCAGCCACGCGGGTACCCACAGCAGCAGGATCAGGCGGTCCCAGCCGGGCTGTCCCTTCTGGAACATCGGCTTCATGCGCTCGGCGTAGAGCACCGGATCGTGGCGCTTCAGCCAGATCCCGGTGACCGTCATGACGACGAGGTTCCAGCCGAAGAAGATCCAGCCCTCGATCCACGCGAGCGTGCCGGCCGCGCCGAAGATCATCGCGGCGTAGACGACGATCGCGACCAGACCCCGGACCTGACCACGCGAGGGCATGCCGCAATTGTAGGTCGCGCGGTGGCGCCCGCGTGCCTTCGCCTAGGATGGAGGGATCGAGGAGGACGGGATCCATGCAGCGCTGGGGATGGACGCTGGCAGGCATCGCGACGGTCGTGCTGGCGGCGCTCACGACACTCTCGCCGCCGGCCTTGGCGAAGGACGACGCACGAACGGCCAAGAACCGCATGAAGCTCGCGACCATGCGCCGCGAGGTGCTGATCGAGGCTGGCACGCGCCACGCAAAGGTCGGCACCTGGTGTCGCGACGCGGGCCTGGTCGCGCAGGCGGCGGCCGAGTTCATCAAGGCCGTCGAGGTCTCTGAAGGCCAGAACAAGTGGGCCGAGCGCATCCTGCAGCTGATGCGGAACCTGGACGACAGGTTCTGGAAGAAGAAGCTCAAGAAGCCCAGCGCAGGCATGATCCGCGCGTACGAGAAGCGCGCGAAGAAGGCCCGCGAGACGTACCAGAAGGAGCGCCTGAAGCTCGCCAAGTGGGCCGACAAGAAGGGCCTCGAGGCGGAAGCGCTCGCCGAGTACAAGGGTGTCGTCCGTCTGAGCGACGACTACGTCAAGATCGACAAGAACGGTCTCGTCGTCCTCGACGTCGGCAAGATCCCCGAGAAGTACTCGCAGCGCCTGCTCGCCGACGCGGTGACGATCAACGGCAAGCCGCGCATCCGCGATGCCTTCCTCGAGAAGGTCCCCGCGGTCAAGGAGGTCCACGAGGCCGCCAACGACGTCATGCTGATGCGCTCGCAGATCAGTCTTGCGCAGGCCGAGGAGTACCTGCGCATGTGCACGGCGCTGCTCCCCCACCTCGAGAAGGACATGGGCGCCAAGCCGACCCGGCGCCTGCGCATGTTCATCTTCGCGAAGCGCGCCGACTACGAGGCCTACTGCGAGGCCGCAGGGCATGGCGACCACAAGCTCGCCGCGGGCCTCGCCGACAGCGGCACGTTCGTCACGCTCGTGAGCGCCGAGGGCCACGACGAGGAGACCGTGCAAGGCATCGCGCTGCACGAGCTCACGCACCTCTTCCAGTACGGCGTCACGCCGACGGTGATGCCCAGCTGGTACAACGAGGGCTTCGCGGAGACCTACGGCGGCAGCGGCACGTTCACGTGGGACGGCAAGAAGCTGCAGGTTGCCCGCCCCATGAGCGCAGGCGCCGTGCAGTCGCTACGCGACGACAAGGTCTACATCCCCCTCAAGGACCTGCTTGCGGGTGACGCGCTCAAGCGCATCAACGCCGCCGACGGCACCGCGCGCAGCTTCTACAACGAGTCCTGGGCCTTCTTCACCTACCTGCGCAAGCATGCGGGCGAAGACATCCAGAAGCGCTTCGCCTACTACGAGCTGGTGTGCCGCGGCGCGGCGCTGGGCGCGAAGGCCGGCGTGCACGTCCACGACAACCGTGACGCCTCGGACGCCGCGGCGTTCTTCCAGCGCCTGTTCGGCAAGGACCTGACCACGATCGAGAGCGGCTTCCGCACCTGGCTGGCGGGCTACGACGGGACCTAGCCCGAGCGCACCGCAAGCCGGGGTCCGGAACGGCCTTTGCGCCTCGTGGGACACGGGTACCGCCCCCCGGAAAGCGAGGTGGTCATGCGAGTCAGGTGCGAGGTGTGCGAGCGCGAGCTCGAGATCCAAGCGGCCGTCCTCTGGGACGACCACGGCGAGGTCCATTACTTCTGCTCCGAGGAGTGCTTCGAGCAGGTCGGCGAGAACCTGCCGGTCGACGCCGGCTACGTCGACGACGAGGCCGTCTGACCGATCGCTCCCCTGCCGACTGCGTCCCCGCGCGCAGGACGCTGCGCCGCGCTGCGCTATGCAGCCCTAGAGACCGAGCGTCTCCCCTGCCTGCGCCACGACCTCGGTCAGGCAGCCCTCGTCGAACGGACTCGTGAGTCCCGCTGAGCGCACGAGGTCCTGGAAGGGTGCCTCGCCGCCGCGCTTGCAGAGGGCGACGTAGTCCACCATCGCCTGCTCGCGGTCCTTCTCGGCCTTGACCCAGAACTGCATCGCACACACGCCTGCGAGCGTGTAGTCGATGTAGTAGAAGGGGTAGTGATAGATGTGCAACTGCCCCTGCCAGAAGCCACCGGCGGCGGGTCGCTCGAGGTCGCCCCAGTTGCGCCACGGCAGGTACATGCGCTCCATCTCCTGCCACATCCCCAGCCGCTCCGCGGCGCTAGCCGTCGGGTTCTCGTAGACGAGGTGCTGGAAGTGGTCCACGGCGACGCCGTAGGGCAGGAACAGCAGGGAGTCGGTCAGGTGCGTGCGGCGGAAGCGCTCGGCATCGTCGCCGAAGAACTTCTCCATGTGCGGCCACGTGAGGAACTCGAGGCTCATCGAGTGCACCTCGGCCCCGTCAGCCGTCGGCCACAGGTAGTCGACCGGCTTCTGCTCGCGGCTCGAATAGCACTGGAACGCGTGGCCCATCTCGTGCGTGAACACGAGCACGTCGCCCTTCGTGCCGTTGAAGTTGGCGAAGATGTAGGGCACGCCGTGCGTGGGGAAGCTGGTGCAGAATCCGCCGCCGGCCTTGCCCTCGCGCGCCTTGAGGTCGAGCAGGCTGCCGCCGTCCATGAGCTGGAAGAACTCGCCCAGGCCGCTGCCCATCTCGCCGAACATCTCGTGCGCACGCTCGACCATCCAATCGTGGTCGCCCTTCGGCTTCGGCGCACCGAGCTCGTCGTAGACGGCCTCGTCCCAGGCCATCAGGGTGTCGACGCCGAGCGAGACGCGCTGCTGCTCACGGATGCGGCTGCAGAGCGGCACGACGTGCTCGCGGACTTCCTTGCGGTAGCGCTCCACGTCCTTCTGGTCGTAGTCGACGCGACCCATCCGGCGGTAGCCGAGCTCGACGTACGTCGGGTAGTCGAGCTTGCCGGCCTGCTTCGCGCGTAGGCCCACCAGCTCGTGGAAGATCTCGTCGAGACGCTCGGCGTTCTCCTGGAACCAGCCCCAGCGGAGCTTCGCCGCGTCGTGGCGCACCTGCCGGTCGGCGTGCGTCGCGTACTTCTGGAGCTGCGAGAGGTTGAGCGTCTCGCCGCGGAACTCGAACGACGCCGACGACACCAGCTCGGTGTAGGACGCACTGCCCTTAGACTCAGCGATCGTCTCTTGTTCGATCGCGGGGTCGTAGCTCGCGATCGACGTGTCCCACACGTCGAGCACGTGCTGGCCGAAGCGTTCGGCGATCTCGCTTGCGTGCTCGCTGTCGCGCATGGTGCGCATGAGCGCGATCTCGAGTTCGGCAAACTTCGGCGACATCTCGTCACGCTCCGTCAGCGCTGCCTTGCGCTGCTCGTCGCGCGTGTCCTGCTGGAAGCGCAGGCCCACCATCGCTCCCCAGGTCTGCAGCTCGCGACGCAGGTCATCCCAGCGCTCGATCGCTTTGGCGCGCCCGGCCGCGTCTTCGGCGCTCTCGAACGCCTGCGTGATCTCGCCGTAGCGCGTGGCGACGGCCTCGGGATCGGGGGTCTGGACGGGGATGGCGTGGAAGTCGACCTGGGTCATGTGCGGATGCCTCGCTGGTGAAGAGGGCAAGTAGATCCGAGGACGGCCGGAAGGCGGAGCTTCGCCGGACCGTCGCGGCACTCACGCAACGATGGGCCTGCTAGGATCGGCCTGGAGGTGTCCATGCGCCGGTTCCTGTTGCCGACCGCCCTGGTGTCCTTGCTCCTGATCGGCCCCGCGCTCGCCGATGACGCGGAGGTCCGCCGCCTCGACGACCTGCGCCAGGACTACGAGGTGATGCTCCGCGATTCGCGCACGGAGACGGCGGCCAAGTACTTCGTCGATCGGCTCGCGGAGATCGCCGTCCAGCGGCGCGCCGCCCTCACGAGACGTCCTGTGCCGATTCCGAAGCCGCCGCGCGTCGTGGGGCTACGCCCCGTGCCCGCCACCGGTATTTCAGCCACGATGGACCGCTGGCTCAAGGCGCAGATCACCGCCAAGGTGAGCCACGGCGTCGGGCTCTCCGATGTCACGGCCTGGACGCGCCGTGAGCTGCCCGAGGCATTCTGGACGGAGCTCGAGCGCGGCGTCGGGCCGCGCTCCATCCCGCCGCGCGTCTACGCGCGACAGCGCTGGGCAAGTCGAACGAAGCTGGCGTGGCAGTCGGCCAGCTACGGTTCGGGCACGTTCATCGTCCAGCCGGTGCGGCGTGGACGCGCCCGCAAGGACCGCTGGCGAGACCTGCCCGACGAGGTCAAGGGGAAGATCGGCTTCACACCGCCGAAGCCGCCTACGCGCGATCAGTGGTGGGCGCGCGCCTCGACGAAGGAGCGTGCGGACTGGGTGCTCGCCTACACGCTCGAGAACAGTGGGCTGTTCGAGCTCTCGAGCGGGCCCGTGTACACGAAGTGCCAGGTCTGCAACGGCACGGGCTACGAGACGCGCAGGCTCCAGGGCAGCATCGGCTTCAGCTTCCTCTGCCGCCGCTGCGCGGGCGCAGGCAAGGACAAGACGATCCGCTATCGCTGATCGAGGACCCGCGTAGCATTCCCCCCATGAGCCAGAGCCGCCGCGTCTACTCGACGGACCACGGGCGCATGTGTCCCGCGTGCAACCGGCTGATTACCGCGTGCCGCTGCAAGCAGGCGCGTCCGAAGGGCCCGCCCTCCGACGGCATCGTGCGCGTGTCACGCTCGACGAAGGGTCGCAAGGGCAAGGGCGTAACGGTGATCACGGGGGTACCGCTCGAAGGCGACGCGCTCAAGAAGCTCGCGAAGCAGCTCAAGGCGGCGTGCGGCGCGGGCGGCGCCATCAAGGACGGCGCGATCGAGATCCAGGGCGACCACCGCGACTCCTTGGTCGAGGCCCTCAAGGCGAAGGGCTGGACGGTCAAACGGGCGGGGGGCTGACACAGGGCGCGAGCACGCCCAGGTCATCCAACACCCGCCCGATCGCCGAGCCACGCGCGAGGTGGAAGGCGTAGTGCAGGTGCAGGCACTTCACCATGTTCCGATCGCGCGTCCCACCGATGCCGCGTTCCCGGAGGTCTGACTCCAGTCCGCGTCGGCGCACCTCCTCCTGTTCCTCGGAGGAGAGCATGGCCCACCGCTCGTCCGCGTAGCGTGCGTGATCTCCAGCGACCTCTAGCCGGAACGTCTCGTCCTCGCGGATGCGGTCCTGGAGCCGTGTGATCCAACCGTCGTGCTCGAGGCGGCTCAGCGCATAGGTGAGCTGCGGGCAGACGAGCCAGAACTGGGTCGGAAACGGCGCGAAGCGCCCCTCTCCCGTGCGCAGCGGATGACAGCGAAGCACCTGCGGATGTCCGGCCGGGCAGCGCGTCTCCACCGTGCTCAGGACGTCGGCGTGCTTGAGGGCGCGAGAGCTCACGAGCGCAGCCTACTCCACCTCCGCTATCCTGGGGCCGTGGACGCAGCAGACAACTGGCTTCTGTGCAACAAGCTGAAGGCCCTCGTCGCCGAGCTGGAGGGCAAGGACCAGGCCGCCGCCGCCTCCGTGTGGAAGCGCATGGAGATGGCGCTCGGCCGCGCCGACGCGGAGGAGGACGCCGAGATCGCCCTGCCTGTTCTCGACCAGAGCGTCGAGGAGATGCAGGCGCTCTTCGCCGGCTGGGCTGATGGCAGCATCCACCTGCCGGCCTGGGACAAGGCCGTCCTCAAGCGGGCCCTCAAGGCCTACCGCAAGCGACTGAAGCTCGTGCGCCTCGACGACGAGGCGTCCAGCTCGCGCAATCCGCTGAGCAAGGGCACGGAGTCGGCCATCACCGGCGTCCGCGCTCCGGAGCAGTACCCCCAGGAGGTGTGGGACATGCTCATCGCCCAGGGCAAGCTGCGCGATGCGGGGCACGGCCTGCTGGAGCTGACCACGATCTGATGCGCCCCTGCGCCGACGCCGCGCGCATGCGACAATCCGCGGGCCATCACGGCCGAGGGGAGGCTCGCATGGCGTTGCGCGGAATCGTGGGGCTCGTCCTCCTGCTCGTCGGGGTGCTGGCTGTGAGCGCCGTTGCGGAGGAGAAGCCCGCCGCCGGCAAGCCGGTGCGCTTCCAGCCCGGCCTGCCCGGCGTGGCCACCGAGCCCCGCTTCGGCACCGCGGCAAGCGAGGCTCCCCTGAAGATGCTGGCCCAGAGCCCGCTGCGCGGCGTGGACCATCTCGAGGGCCGCCTGCCGCTCGGCCCCAATCCGGGCAAGGGACGACCGTTCGTGCTGCTGCGCAGCGGCGTGACGCACCCCCACGACACCCTGTTCATCGACCTCGACGGCGACGGATCCCTCGAAAACGAGCGTCCGATCCGCACCAAGATCCGTGAGTCGGATGACGGCGTGTGGAGCACGTTCGAAGCCGTGGTGCGCATCAATCACGGCGCGGCGGATGCGCCGATCTGGGAACAGTTCGCCCTGGGCCTGTGGTCCATGGTGAAGAAGCGCAGCGACCTGCCGCCGACGCTGCAGTACGTGCGCCATGGCTTCCGAGAAGGCCAGGTCACGATCGGCGAGGACAAGTACGACGTCGTGCTCTCGGACGCGCACAACGACGGCGTCTACGGCAAGGGCGACCACTGGACCATCCGCCCGGCGGGGATCCCCACGCCCTACCACCTCGTCCACGCGCGCGAGGTCGGCGACTTCGCGTGGGCCGGCGGTCAGGCGTGGAAGCTGGAGCTGAAGAGCACCACAGGCCGGCTCGGCCGGCTGGTGCGCTTCGATCCAGGCATCTCGCAGGAGGCCGACGACCGCAATCGCGACCCCTTCTACGACGACCGCCGCGCAAAGCGTGCGCAGGAACCGCTGCTTCTGCAGTCCGACCTGAAGGCCGGCCTTGCGGAGGCGCGCAAGCACCAGGCGCCCTACCTCCTCAGCTTCCAGTCGCCGTCGTGCGCCGCCTGCTACGAGATGGAAGAGCTCGTGCTCGGCACGGAGCACGTCACCTCCGCCGCACGAGGCCTCGTGGCGATCCGTATCGACATGGACAAGGAGCCGGATCTCGTCACGCAGTACGAGGTCGGCGTGCATCCCACGGGCATCCTCTTCGACCCCTCGGGCAAGGAGATCGCGCGCTACGAGGGGGCGCAGGCCAGCGGCCCGTTCATGAAGGTGCTGGCGCATGCCAACGCCTGGCTGCTGCCCTCGGATCACGAGCCCGTGCTCAAGGGCAAGGCCAAGTCACGTCACGCCAAGGAGATGAAGGCGCGCTTCCAGTATCTCGAGGGCCGCAAGCAGCACGGCTTGCTCGTCGACCGCATCCGGGATCTGGGCACGCAGCAGCACCGGTCCGCGCGAGACGCGCTCATCCGCTTCGCGACCAAGCGGAAGAGCAAGGAGTACATCGCCGCGGCGTTCCGCGCGCTCGCCTCGATCGGCGGCAAGAAGAGCATCGCGTTCCTTTGCGGCAAGCACGCCCTCGCGTCCGGCGACTTCCTGGTCGCCGAGCAGGCGGCGGAGGCCCTGGCCGCCGCGAAGGACCCCGGCGCGATCGACCCGATCATCGCGGTCATGACGCACAAGCGCACGAAGATCGAGATCGTGCGGGCGTGTGCGCTGGCGCTGGCTCAGTCCGGCCCCGACGACGAGGACATCACGCGGATCCTGCTGGAGTACAGCGATCACAAGAAGGACACGATCCGCGCCGGCGCGACCGAGGCTCTGGGCTACCTGAAGGCGGACGCGGCCATGGCGCGCCTGACGCACCTGCTCGTCGCGGACAAGAACACGCGCGTGCGGGGTGCGGCCGCATCGGGTATCGGCCACTCGGGGCGGACCGAGATGATCCCGGTCCTGCGCCAGGCCATTGCCAAGGACAAGTCGCACACCGTGCGGACCGCGGCGCTGGACGCGATCGCGGAGCTACAGAGCCCGTCGCGCAAGTAGTCGTCGGGGAATGCCCGTGGACGCGGGCCGCCCGCTGGGCGATCCTCGGTCGGGCGAGAAGCCCTTGGAGATGTCATGCTGAGCCAGTCCCTGCTGCCCGAGTTCGACCACGAGTGCACGACGACGCGTAAGGTGCTGGCGGCGGTGCCTGACAGCACGCTCGACTGGAAGCCGCACGACAAGTCGATGTCGATGCAGGAGCTCGCGACGCACATCGTGAACATCCCGACCTGGGTCGGCGTGACGATCGACCAGGACGAGCTCGACATGGGCGCCGGATTCGAGGCGCCCCCCACCGGCACGCGGGACGAGCTGCTGGCGTACTTCGACGCGAACGTCGCCGCGGCGCGTGAGAAGCTCGCCGAAGCGGACGACACGACGCTCATGGGCAACTGGAGCTTGCGCACGGGCGAGACCGTGCACCTGACGATGCCCCGCATGGCGGTGCTGCGTAGCTTCGTGATGAACCACCTCATCCATCACCGCGGACAGCTGTCGGTGTATCTGCGTCTCAAGGACGTGCCGGTGCCGTCGATCTACGGCCCGTCGGCGGACGAAGAGGCGTTCTGAGAGGCTTGCTCGAACCACGACCCACGACGTGAACGTGAACGTGGACGTGGACGTGAACGATCAAGGACCGCACGGTCCCAGGGAGATCGAACGGGTCGGGCAACCACTCGGCCGACCTGCGGTCGACCTCGGGATGCCCCTACGGACGCTTTGGATAGAGGATGTCGTCTTCGGTCTGCGCGATTCCATCAGGACCGAAGCTCCGCATCTCGTAGGTCTTGCGATCGACGACCCGGTACTCGTACGAGTTGCCCCACGGGTCCTTCGGGACACTGTGCAGAAACGGATCAGGACTGAGGTCGTCCGTCTCCGTCAGGACCGGCAGAGAGTCCGGGAGCTTCTTGTAGGACATCCGATAGAGATCGATTGCAGTTCCGATCATCCGCATGCGGACCTGCGCCTCGACGATGCGCGACTCCGGGCTTCGGGGAGCGGTCGGTTCCTCGCCCGCGCACGCAACGCCCATCCCCAGCGCGAGCAGGAGGAACAAGGTCGAGTTCGTTCGCATGGGCCCTCCGATGCGCATGGTAGCCCCAACCGGAAAGGCCCCGGCGGCTCGCGCCACCGGGGACCGAGGGGGCTTGGGTGCCTGCCGGGGAGCCGCGGTGAGCAGGACTCGCGATGGAGGTCCGCGGCACCCGACAGGCGGTGTTGAGGGTCAGTCGAACCGTTCTCTAGCGTTCATCCAACAAGGGTAGGCATCAGGCGAAGACCGTCGTCTCCATGGGTGCGGAGGGAACCATGGACGCGTGAAGACCGGGTGAGGCAGCGGTGAAAACTCGCCCCGGCGGGGTAGCTTGACCGCCATGCGTGGCTTCCGCCCCTACCGCGAGGTCCCTTCCGGAGGACGACGGTCGTGATCTTCGGCTGGCTGCGTAGACGCCGGCGCAAGAAGCTGCTGGCGAAGCCGTTTCCCGGAGCGTGGCGTGCGCACCTGGAGAGCCTGGCGTTCTATCGGCTGCTCGATGCGGACGAACGTCGCAGGCTCGAGGGCATCGCGCGGGTGCTGATGGCCGAGAAGAGCTGGGAGGGCTGCGGCGGACTCACGATCACGGACGAGATGCGTGTCGTGATCTCCGCCCAAGCGGCACTCCTGCTGCTGGAGATCGAGCACGACTACTTCGACGACGTCTCGTCGATCCTCGTATTCCCTACCTCGTACGAGACGCCGTTCGAGACGCACGTGGGCGACGGCATCGTCGGCGAGGGCTACACGCACCACGGCGAGGCGTGGTACCGCGGACCGATCGTGCTGGCGTGGGACATCGCGCGGCACGGCCCGATCGATCCACGGGACGGACACAACCTCGTGCTGCACGAGTTCGCGCATCACCT
>JASJDY010000240.1 GCA_030065025.1 Planctomycetota bacterium | reverse complement strand
CGCGCGCCTCGAGCAGGTGCACGGGCCGGACATCGCCCGCGCTCTACTCGAGGTGCAGGCGCCCGAGGGCGATCCCGCGCTCGAGGCGTGGGTCGGTCCGCCCTCGCTCACGCGGGCCGACGCGCGGCTCGAGCAGGTCTTCCTCAACGGACGGCACATCCGTGATCGCACCGTCGCGCACGCCGTACGGGAGGCGTATCGCGACCTGCTGCCTCCCGGAGGACGGCGCCCGATCGCCTTCCTCTTCCTGCACACCGATCCCGACCACGTGGACGTGAACGTGCACCCTGGCAAGACGGAGGTGCGCTGGCAGGACGCCGGTGCGGTGCACCGGGTCGTGCGTCGCGCGCTGCGCTCCGCGCTGGAGCAGGCGCGCCCCGGCGTGTCCGTGCCGTTGGCGGGGGAGCGGGCGGCTTCGCGCGAGGCCGCGGTCGAGGCTGCCTTCCTCGGCGGACAAGGCTCCACGCTCCAGGCCGAGGAACGGGGCTTCGCGTTCACGCCGCGCGCTTTCACGGGCACTGCGCCCGCCGTGCACGAAGACACCTCGAGCGCGGCACACGTGCAGGAGCCGGTCGGCAGGACGCCGTCGGGCCTGCGTCCGATCGGTCAGGCGCTGGGGACGTACCTGCTGCTCGAAGGCGAGGGTGAGCTCGTGCTCGTCGATCAACACGCGCTGCACGAGCGCGTGCTCTTCGATCAGATCAACGCTCGCCTGCGCGAGAAGGGCAACCTCGAGGTCCAGCGCCTGTTGGTGCCGGTCGTGGTCCACCTCGATCCTGCCGACGCAGCACGCCTCGCCGCATCACGCGAGCTGCTGCAGACGCTGGGCTGGATCGTGGAGCCGTTCGGCGACGACGCCGTCGCCGTGAATGGCGTCCCGGCGGTCCTGCGACGCCCCGATCCCGAGGCGGCACTCCAAGAGCTGCTGTCCGTGCTGGATCAGGGCCGTCGCGAGGGGCTCGACCGCACCCATCTGCTGAGCGCGGCCGTCGACTCGCTGGCGTGCCGCAGCGCGGTGATGGCCGGCGACGTTCTGCACCCCGACGAGGTGCTGGCGCTGCTGGAGCAGGCCGAGGCGCTCAACCACAGCCACTCGTGTCCGCACGGGCGCCCGACGCGCCTGACGATGTCCCGCTCCCAGCTCGAGCGCTGGTTCCACCGGACGGTGTAGGGAGCCTGAATTGGCACGGATGGCGCTGCGGTAGGGGCGGCCGGAGGCGCCCGAAGGGCGGCGAACGCCCGCCCCGAACGACCCTCGACGTGCGTGGCGCGTCGGATGCGAAATGTCGGCGCATGGCCGGGATCTTCGTCCGCCGAAGGTGGGTCCGGGCGGGCGTTCGCCCTGCGCCTCGCTCCGCTCGCACAGGGCTCCGGCCGCCCCTACGGCAGGACCGAACCTGCGATGTCGCGCTTCATCAGCGCGGCGGCGCGAAGTTCCCGTTCGCCGCGGCTATCGCGGCGGCGCGAAATTGGCGTCGGGCAGGCGCGTGTTGATCCGGATGTCGAGCGGGAAGGCGAGCAGGAAGCGCAGCGGACGATCGCCCGGACGCGCCTGCTTGTAGGCCTCGATGCGGCCGGGATAGCGGAACTGCGGGCCGTTCTTCCAGTTCTTCAGGATGTAGAACTCGGTCGGCTCGTTGGCGGTCGGGTTGCCGTGGATCTTCACGATGCCCGGGTACGTGGCCGCGACCGTGCGGCCCGACGGGTCGCGCGGATCCCGGCCGTAGGCGAGATAGAACGTGACGTCGGCGCCGCCGGCGATACGGCGCCGGACGCGGATCCACTTGCCGGCGAAGGTGCCGCTGCCCTCGGTCAGGCCCTCGTTGATCAGCTGGACACCGGGCCCCTTGAGGCCCTCGAGGGTCAGGAAGCGTGCGAGGTCCATCAAACGCTTGCGGTCGCTCTGCAGCTGGCGGATGGCCTCGGCGCCGCCGGGCCGGCCGTGCATGCGCTCGACACGCGCGGACTGGTTTCCGACCGGGGGATGCACGATCCACATCTGCTCGCGGTCGAGGATCTTGGTCGTCAGTCGCGTCATCGGCCTGCCGGGCCGCAGCTCCACGCGGTACTTGCTCGGCGTCTTCATCCAGAGACGCATGTAGCCCTCGTGCTTGCTGCCCTCGACGTTGAACTTCACGTTCGCGAGGTCGGCGTAGAAGTCGCTCACCTGGTGGATGCCGGGCTTGCCGTTGTTCACCCAGCGGATGGCCTGATCGAAGTAGATCGGTCCGCGGCGCGGGTCCGGGCGTGCGGCGGGCGGGGCGGGCTGCGTCGCGCCACCGCGAGCGTCGGAGGTGGAGGGCGTGACCACGAAGAAGCCGGTGCCCAGCAGGACGACGGCGAGGAAGCAGGTGGAGAGGAGAGCACGCGTGTTCATGAAGGTACCTGGTTCGAGGTCGGCCGGACTGCGAGGGGGAGGCGGGATCAGCGGCGGCGGGGGGCCGGCGGCTTGAAGTAGCTGTCCGGCGTGCCCGTGTTGATGCGGATGTCCTGCACCGTCGCCTGGAGGAACCGGACGGGGCGCTGGCGACCCGTCTGCGAGTACGCCGTGATCGTCTTGGGGTAGCGGAACTTGTGCGGCTGACCGGCGGGGCTGTTCGCCCACTGCTTCAGGATGAAGTCCTCGGTGGGGATGCCGCGGGCGGCGTCGCCGTCGATGCGCACCACGCCGGGCCACTTCGCGATGAAGCCGCCGTTCTGCGCGCGGTCGTACGCCAGCCAGAAGTGCATGGTGGTCGCACCGGGCGCGCGTCGGGTGAGCTTGAGCCACTTGCCGGCGTAGCTGCCCTTGCCCACCTTCTCGCCCATGTACTCGAAGGTCGCGCCGGGGCTCTTCAGGCTCTGCAGCGTGATGAACTGGGCGAGGTCGCCCATGCGCAGACGATCGGCCTTCAGCTGGCGGATGGCCTGCGCGCCCTCGGCCGTGCCGTGCATGCGCTGGACGGAGCCCGTGGGATGGACGATCCACATGAACTCGCCGTTGAGGATCTTCGTCGTGCGGCGGTTGTTGGTCGTGAGCTCCTGCCGGTACTTGTCCGGCGCGCGCCACCACAGACGCATGGGGCCGCGGTGACGCGTCGTGTCGAGGTCGAGCTCGGCGTCGACGGAGATGTGGAAGTCGTTCGTGCGCGTGATGCCGCGTGTGCCCTGCGAGACGTACCAGATGCACTGGTCGAAGAGCTGCGCGCCGTAGCGCTGGTTGGGGGTGAGCTTGGGTGCGGCAGGCTGCGCGCCGCCGCGCGCCTCGCCGGTCGTCGGCTGCCCCAGCAGCAGGGCGGCTGCGAGGCTGGCGCCGAGGACGACGCGTCGCAGGGTACGAAGGGGTCGCGTGCTCACTTTGCTCTCCGGAAGTCGCTGATCGTGCGAGCATACCCCGCCCCGTGGAGGTCGAAAGCAGACGATGGCGACGAGGACGCGGACCCGCGACGTTCCGGTGACACGCGAGATCGCACCGGGGGTGCGCCTGCATCTCCTGCGCACCGATCGGTTCACCACGTCCTTCTGTCGCGTGGCGCTGCACCGCGATCTGGGCGCCGAGGCGACGGCGACGGCCCTGCTCGCCCAGGTGCTGCAGTCGGCGACGCGACGGCATCCGTCGCGCGAGGCGCTCGGACACCGCCTCGGTGATCTCTACGGCGCCGCCCTCCACGTCAGCGTGGGCAAGCTCGGCGACCGCCAGCTGCTCGTCGGCTCCCTCGAGTGGCCCACCGCCCACGTTCCCCGCGCCGGCCGCCTGCTCGCCGAGGGCCTCGAGCTGCTGCGTGAGGTGTGGAGCGAGCCGCTCCGCACCACCGTCGACGGCGAGGAGGCGCTCGATCCCGACATCGTGCGGACCGAGCAGGTGAACCACGTGCGCGCGCTCCGCAGCCGCCGCAACGACAAGGCGCGCTACGCCGTCGCGCGCTGCCTCGAGACGATCTGTGCCGACGAGCCGTACGGCCTCGACGCGCAGGGTCGCGAGGAGGACGTGAAGGCCGCCGATCCGGTGACGCTCGCGCGCCTCCACCGCCGCCTGATCCGCACCGCACCGATCGAGATCTACTTCGTCGGCAACCTGGGCTTGCGGGAAGCCACGGCGGCCATCCGGCGGCATCTGCTGTGGCCCGAACGCTCGACGCGCGTGCGACGCGTGCCGCGCGTCGGCAGCGTTCGCGCGGCGAGGAACCGTCCCAAGCGCATCGTCGAGGACGACGCGGTCACCCAGGGGAAGCTCGTCATGGGGTTGCGCGCGCCCATCCGCGGCGGGACGGCCGCGGGCGTCGCAGCGGAGACCCTCGCCGGCGTGCTCGGCGGCGGCAGCTATGGACGCCTGTTCAAGATCGTCCGCGAGGAACACGGTCTCTGCTACTACGCGACGGCGGGCTGGCACCGGCCCAAGGGCGTCCTGTTGATCCACACCGGGATCGATCCGGCCAACGAGGCCGCCGCCCGGCGCCTCATCCTGAAGCTCTCCCGGGAGGTCGCCGGCGGCGTGCTCGAAGCGTCTGCCCTCGAGGGCTACCGTCAGGACATCGCCCACCGTGTCGCGGCACTCGAGGACAGCCCGCGTGCGATGGTCGGCTGGCTCCAGGAACGTCTCGCGCTGGGCCTCGATCCATCTCCGCGGTCGTTCCTCGATCAAGTGATGCGCGTCACGCCCGCGGCGGTACGTCGCGCCGGCAGCCGCCTTGCCCTCGACAGCACGTTCTATCTCCGCCCGCAGGCGGCAGCCGGGGAGGTCCGATGAGCAGCACGACGATCGCACGCCGATCGAAAGCCGCGGGCTTCGACCGTCTACGCGAGCCGCTGACGGGACGTGAGGTGTTCCGTGCTCGTGCGGCATGCGGAGTCGAGGTCTGGGTCGCGCCCATGCCGGGCTACCGGCGCTGCTACGCGATGATGACCACGCGCTACGGCAGCATGGACACGCACCTGCCCGACGGCACACGCCTGCCCGACGGCATTGCGCACTTCCTCGAACACAAGATGTTCCAGACGCCGGAAGGCGACGTGTTCGATCTCTACGCCAAGCGCGGAGCCTCGGCCAACGCCTTCACGACCTTCACGCACACCAGCTACCTGTTCTCGTCCACCAGCCGCTTCGAGGAGAACCTCGACACGCTCCTCGAGACGATGGACGACATCACGACCGACGAGGTCGGCATCGCGCGAGAGAAGGGGATCATCGGCCAGGAGCTGGCCATGTACGACGACGACCCGGGCTGGCGCGGCTACTTCAACCTGCTGCAGGCCCTGTACCGCCGGCACCCCGTGCGCATCGACATCGGCGGCACCAGCGAGACCATCGCGCCGATCGACGCCGACATCCTCGAGCGCGCGCACGCCGCCTACTACAACCCCCGCAACATGGTCCTGACGGCCGCCGGGGCCGTGGATCCGGCCGCCGTCCTGGCCCAGGTGGACGCCACCCTGGGGACGCGCGGGCGCGGGCGCCGCCATCGGCGCCGGGCGACGGCCGAGCCGCGCGGCGTCGCCCGCCGGGAGCTCAGCGAGAGCCTGTCGATCAGCCGGCCGCACGCCCTGCTGGGCTTGAAGGACCGCCCGGGTCGGGGGGTGCGCGGCCGCATCCGCCGTCGGATCCAGGGCAGCATGCTGATGGAGATCCTCTTCGGGGACGGCGGGCGCATCCAGGCGCCGCTGTATCGGAGCGGGCTGGTCGACGACACGCTGTCCGCCGGCTACGAGGCCGAGACGGACTACGCCTTCGCACTGGTCAGCGCGGAGGTCGACCAGGTGGATCCCTATCGCCGCGCACTTCTCAAGGCCCTGCGCGCCGCGGCGAAGGACGGATTGACGGACGAAGAGGTCGAGCGCTGCCGCCGGCGCTTCCTCGGCCGGCACCTGCGGGTGTTCAACGGACCGGAGCCCTGCGCGCACTGGATGCTCGCACTTGCGCTGGAGGGCGCGGAGCCCGGCGCCCTGGTGGAGTCGCTACGCGGCGCGACACGCGCTGCACTCCAGCGACACCTCCGCGAGCTGGTCGCTGCGCCGTGCGCCTGGTCGATTGTGACGCCGCGCGAGTAGGGCCGTCACGGACGAATCGCAAGCACCCCGTTGCCGCGCACCGACGAAGCCGTAGAATCGCGCCGCATGTCAACCGTCGCCCGCGATCGCATCCGTCGCTGTCTGGCGATGATTCCTCTCATCCGCGCACGCCCGGGGATCCGCATTCCCGAGCTCGCCTCGATCTTCGGTGTGCGCGAGGCCGAGATCTGGGAGGACATCACCGAAGTCCTCACGATGTGCGGCGTTCCGCCGTATCTGCCGCACAACTACCTCGTTTTCGCAATCCACGGTGACAGCGTCAGCATCCGCTTCGCCGAGCACCTGAGCCGTCCCGTGCACCTGACCTTGCAGGAGGCCCTGGCCATCGATCTGGCGCTGCGCAGCGTGTCGGGCGGTCGTCTTCCGGCCTTCGGTGACGCGGCGCCCCGGCTGCGGCGCAAGCTGCGGGACCTGCTGGGGGGGCCGGACCGTGCGGCTCTCGACACGTTCGACCGGCACGTGGCCGGAACGCCGCCCTCGGACCTCGTGACCGAGACGATCTGCCTCATCAAGGAGGCGATGGGGCGCAACGTGGCGCTGCGGGTCGTCTACTACACGGCCAGCCGCGATGACGTCACGGAGCGCACGATCGAGCCGTACGGCCTGATCGACCACCGCGGGCACTGGTACGTGATCGCGCACGACCGCCGACGCGACCGGATGGTCTCGTTCCGGGTGGACCGGCTCCGCTCGGCCGTGATCCTCCCCGACGAGGAGTACGAGGTCCCCGACGACTTCACTGCCGAGCAGTTTCGGCGCGACGACCTCTACACGCCGAGCGCTGGCGATGTGGCCGTCAAGGTGCGCTTCGGCACCTCCGTGGCGGGCCGTATTCGGGAGGAGACGGACCGCAAGTCCCTCCAGGACCTCCCGGACGGCCGGGTCGTCAAGACCTTCCGCATGGCGCCGGGGCGACCGCGCTGGCTCTACACCTACGTGGCGCGCTACGGTCCCGAGGCCGAGATCCTCTCGCCCCCCGACGTCCGGGCGGGCATGGCGGCGTACCTCGACGGTGTCCTCGACGCGTCGGAGGGCGCCTCGCCGGGTCGCCGTCCCGCAGCGCGCACCGCCGCCGCCGTCTCGCGCTCGAAGCGCCCCAGGACCCGGCGCAAGCCCCGCTCCTGAGACCCGATCCTGAAGGCCTGCCGCCGGCAGCCCGCACCCCGATATCCGCGCGCTGGCCGGGCCTCAACCCCTTTGCTATTCTCGGCTTTCGTTGATTCAGGCTTGCGGGGTCAAGCGGTCTGCGGAAGGAGTCTCCATGGTTCTCAGGGACCGTCAGAGGCGGTACGCGC
>JASJDY010000239.1 GCA_030065025.1 Planctomycetota bacterium | reverse complement strand
GCCTTCAGCGGCTTGTGGTCCGGGTCGCCCTTGTCCGGCTGCATGCACGTCACGACCTTGCCCGGTGCGACGAAGCGCGTGATGTCGTCGATGTGGCCGTCCGTGTCGTCGCCGGCCACGCCCTCGCCGAGCCACAGCACCTTCTCGATGCCGAGGAACATCGACAGCGCCTCGGCGATCCCGTCGCGGTCGAGGTCCGGGTTGCGGTTCGCGTTGAGCAGGCACTGCTCCGTCGTCAGCAGCGTGCCCTCGCCGTCGCCTTCGATGCTGCCCCCCTCGAGCACGAAGTCCGTGCTGAGGAGCGGTAGGTCCAGGAGCGGCTGGATGCGCGCGGGGATCGTGTCGTCGGCCAGGAGCTCCTCGTACTTGCCGCCCCAGGCGTTGAACGTGAAGTCGATCGACAGCCGTTCGCGCGCGTCGCCCTGACCCTTCACCAAGGTGATCGGCCCGTAGTCGCGGAACCACACGTCCGCCGTCTCGACCTCGACGAGACGCACGGCGTCCGCCTGCGCCCCCCCGAGCATGTCCTCCGCGCGCTCGGCCATGGCTTCGTCGCGCACGAGTAGGTCGACACGCTCGCCCCGGCTCACGGCCGCCGCGAACGCCGCCATCGCGCGCTCGGCGTGCTCGACGCCGCCGGGCCACGTCGTAGGGTCGTGGGGCCAGGCGAGCAGAGTCGCCTCGTGCGGCTCCCACTCGGCGGGCCATCGGAAGCCCTGCCCGCGCGGCGTCGGGTCGTCCTGCGCGTCACTCATCGCCGAGCCAGCGCTCGCCGAGGCCGTCGTAGGCGTCGATGCGACGATCGCGCAAGAACGGCCAGCCTTCGCGCGCCGCGTCGATCTGCGCGCGGTCGCAGCCCACGACGACGACGGCCTCCTCCGCGTTCGCTTCGGCCAGGATGCTGCCGTCCGGCGCGGTGACGAAGGAGTGTCCCCAGAAGTCGAGCTCGTCCTCGGTGCCCACACGGTTGATCGCCGCGACGAACACGCCGTTGGCGATGGCGTGGCTGCGCTGGATCGTGCGCCACGCGTCGTGCTGCGCGTCCTTCAGCTCGAGCTCGCCCTGCCACGTGCCGATCGCCGTCGGATAGATCAGCACCTCCGCGCCCGCGAGCGCCGTGAGGCGCGCGGCCTCCGGATACCACTGGTCCCAGCAGATGAGGACGCCGAGCCTGCCGAACTGCGTGTCGAACACGCGAAAACCCAGGTCGCCGGGCGTGAAGTAGTACTTCTCGTAGAAGCGCGGATCGTCCGGGATGTGCATCTTCCGGTAGCGGCCGACGAGCGAGCCGTCGGCGTCGAACACCACCGCCGTGTTGTGGAAGAGGCCCGGGGCGCGCTTCTCGAACAGGCTCGCGACGATCACGACACCCAGCTCGTACGCGAGCTCGCCCAGCCGCGTCGTCGTCGGACCGGGGATCGGCTCGGCCAGGCGGAAGTGCTCGTCGCTCTCGACCTGGCAGAAGTAGGGGGTGAGGAAAAGCTCCTGCGTGCACACGACCTGCGCGCCCTCTTCGGCGGCTCGTCGGATCAGCGCACGCGTGTGGTCCAAGTTGGCCGTGGCGTCGGCCTGGGCGTGCGTCTGCACCAGGCCCAGGCGGAGCAGGTCGGCGTGCGGATCGGACATGGCGGGTCCCTACTGGAGGATGGGCGGCAGCATGTCCGATAACAGATCCGGCTTCAGGATGCGAGCGACGAGCACCAGCGTGCCTACCGCCGTCGCCACGATCAGCACCGCGTCGAGCGCGAAGAGGAGCTGCACGACGAACCACCCGAGCCAGACGATCGCCTCCACGGGGAAGAGCAGCACGCGCAGCGCGATGGGCTTGGCCTTGAGCGCGTCAAGCCAGCCCTTCAACGTGGCGCCCGTGCCGTGGAAGGCCGGCAGGGCGATCTTCGCGAGCCCGAAGAGCACGGCGACGCAGATCGCGGCCTTGAGCGCCCGTCCGCCGGCGCCCTCCGGAACGCGCTCGAGGATCTCGGCGCGGCGCTCCAGGGGCTGCACGTAGAACCACGTCAGGAGCGCGATCGGCGCGGCGCCGAAGAGCAGGAACATGCCGACCGTGCCCAGACCCTTCTTCCGCGGACGGTCCTTCTTCGATCCGCGTTCGCGGCGTGAGCGCGGAACGGGGCTGCCGGCATCAGCGGCCATCGGCGGCCTTCTTCACGCGCCCGCGCACGGCCAGCAGCGTCGTTTCCTCGCCCGCAGCGCCGGTGTGCAGCTCGATCACCTCGTCGTCGAGCGGGCCGGGCTCGGCATCGGCGGGCACCGTTGCGGTGAGCTTCCAGTAGCCCTTCTCCGCCATGTAGGGGTCCGGCTTCACCTCGACGAGCAGGCGACCGCTGCGCGAACGCGCGCGGACCTCGCCAAAGGTGACCGAGTCGTCGAAGGGGCGGAACTTGATGCTCGCCTTGCGCACCCGGCCCTGGCGGAACGTGCCGAAGCTGAGGCGGCGCGCCTGCAGCCAGACCTTGCCGCAGATGTTCGCGCTGAGTGGCAGCGTGAGGCGAGCGCGCTGCTCGTTCGTCGTGCGCACGAGGACCTCCGCCGAGTACATGCCCAGCGGCAGGGGCTTCTCGATCGTCAGCGTGACCTCCCATCCGCGCCAGCGCTCGTCCTGTGCGTCGCGGTAGGGGCGGGTCACAGAGGAGAAGCCCTCCGGGAGGTTCAGCTCGGTGATCTCGAACGGCGTTCCGCGGCCCTCGTACCAGCGCAGCGAGAACGACTTCGTCGGCTGCTTGCCGGGCGTGAGGGTGTCCCGGGAGACGTCCCCGAACGACACGCCCGCCGACCCGACGACCAACCCCTCGACGATCGACACCTTGAGGGGGATGCGAATGCGTCCGCGGCTCGGATCCTGCGAGTGCAGCCGCACGTGCTTCGTGAGGTGGCCGCTCAGGGAGAGCGTGTGGAACTCGATCTCCAGCGTGCCCGACGCACCCGGCTCGAGCTCCCTGTGGGAGAGCTTCACCGCGTTGCAGCCGCACTCACCCCGAGCGCGGATGCCGGTGAGCCGCTTCGCGCTCGCGTTCGTGTAGGTGATCGTGGTGCGCAGCACGTCCTTCTGCCGCGCCGTCCCGAACTCGTGCGCGTAGCGATCGAGGACGAGGTCGGCGTGGCCCTTCTCGCGGCGCGCAGCCTCCCCGGCGTCACCGCCGTCTTCGGCACGCACCTCGGGCGCGACGCATACGAGCAGCAGCAGACCGATGAGTGCCAGGGGCCGGGGCATGGCGCCAATGGTAGCCGTGGGAGCGCGGTACGCCCGATCGGGGTACCGTGTGACATCGGAGGGACGACGCCTTGTAGGGGCGTCCAAAGGCGCTACGCGGAGCGCAGCGCCGCATGTGCGCCCCGGGAGGAGTCCGCCGGAACGGTACCGCGATCCACGGATCACGAGCGTGACGCCGGCATCAGGGCGTCGGCGAACGCGCGATCAACCACCCCGCGGCACGAACACCCGACCGCGCACCTCCACCGTCACGAGCTCCTCGCCAGGAACCTCGGTGCGCAGTTCGATGACGTCGTCAAGCGGACCGGGCGGCGCGTCGGCAGGCACCGTCACGTGCAGCTTCTTGTGCGGTCCCATCGGGCCGAAGCCGTCCTCGATCTTCACCGTGAGCAGGCCCTTGCGCGCGCGCGCCGAGACCGCGCCCAGCTTGAACTCGGGCTTGAACGGCTTGAAGGCGACGGACGCGGTCTTGGTCTGCCCCTGGCGCACGAGGCCCAGGTACACGCGGCTCGTCTGCACCCAGACCTTGCCGACGATGTTCGCCGTGATCGGGATCAGCACCCGCTTCTGCGTGGGATGCGTCGTCGTGACGATCGCGCGCTTCGAGTAGATGCCCCGCGGCGGCGGTTCGGTGAACGTGAAGTGGATGCGCCAGCCCTTGTACTTGCGATCGCGCTCCGTCTTCCCGACGAAGGGCTCGACGCGCGTCGCGATGGGCTGTCCTGGGATCTCGATGCGCTCGATCTCGAAGGGCTTGCCGACGCCCTCGTACCAACGCAGCGGCACCGAGCCCGACGGCATCGTGCCGGCCAGGTGCTCACCCAGGTGCAGCCGGCTCACGAGCACGCCGCCGACGATGTTCAGCACGAGCTGCAGCTTGGCCTTGCGCTGCGCGCCGTCCACGTAGTGCAGGTGCAGGGACTTGGAGATCTTGTCGTAGAAACCGTGCGTGCGGAAGCGGACGGTCAACGTGCCCTCGGCGCCGGGCTCGAGCGCGGTGTCGGTCAGTGCCACCGAGTAGCAGCTGCAGCTCGCGCGCGCCTTGATGTCGCGGATCGCCTGCCGGCCGGCGTTGCGGTAGCGGACCTCCGCCGCGTACTCGCGGTTCTGATCCACGATGCCGTAGTCGACCACCGAGCGGTCGAACACGAGCGGACCGTCGGCGCCCTTGGCCGGGGCATCCTCCGCAGCGGCATGCGCCGACGCGAGCAGCGCGAGGAGCAGGGCGGCGAGGACGCGGTAGAGCGGGAGCTTCATGAATCCTGCCGAATCGTACGACGGCATCAGACGTCTGCCGCAGCCAAGCCGCCGAAGGCGTCGGCGACCGCGCGCACGAGCCGATGGTCGCTCTCGCCGAACGCGGCCACCTCCTCCGCGTCGAGATCGATCTGCCCCAGTACGCGATCGCCTGCGCGAATGAGAACGACGAGCTCGCTGCGCACGCCGGCGGAGCAAGCGAGGTAGTTGTCGAGCTCGCGGACGTCCTCGACGACCTGGTCGGCGTCCTCGGCCACCGCGGTTCCGCACACGCCACGGCCCACGGGAATGCGCGTGTGCTCGGTGGCCGGGCCGACGAACGGGCCGAGCTGCAGCTCGCGGCCCTCGAGCCAGTAGATGCCGGTCCACGAGGCCTGCGGCAGCGCGTGCGCCAGCTGCTCGACGACGACACGGCCGAGTGTGTCGCGGTCCTGCGGGGCTTCGACGGCTGCGTCCTGCAGGGCGCGGAGGACGGTGGCGGCATCCGAAGACATGGGCTGACTCCTGCGGCAAACGAAAGAGGGCGTCACGCTACGCGTGACGCCCTCCGTTGTGCGTGTGCGCGACGACGAACATCATCGCGCCGAAGTC
>JASJDY010000238.1 GCA_030065025.1 Planctomycetota bacterium | reverse complement strand
CTGAGCGCCGAGGGTCCGCAGGACACTCGGGAGCGGAATGGTCGCCCGGACGACGCCCGCGCGGCGTGGCCCCGGCGCTCGATCCCACGGAAGCCGATCGCGCGCCGGTCCCGTGCAAGTGCAGGTGCAAGTGCAGGTGGATGAAGGCATGGCCTTCATCTCCCCCATCAAGGCCCGCTTCTCCAAGCGTCCTCCTTGCGATCGCCATATGACGGCGACGGCTCGATGTAGCCCAGGTTCCCGGCATCCTCCTGCGCACGACGCTCTTCGCTATCGCTCGTGCACCCGGTGGCCATGCCGGCCACAAGCATGGTGATCAGGGCCGGGCCTACGCAGCACCCCACCCATCGCCAGGACGCCGAACTGCCCCCGGTTCCCATGCTCGCTCCGCCTCCACCGACTCCCGGGAGTCGCAGCTCCCCCACCGCCGGCGGATCTACCCGGCGCCGAACAGCTCCAGTAGCCGATCGAGCTCATTCGCGTCGTGGTAGCCGATCGTGATCGAGCCACCGCGCCCGCGCGGCTTCAGCTGGACCCGCGTGCCCAAGGCCTGCTGCATGCGGACCTCGAGGTCCTTCACGTACGGATCCTCGGGCTTCTCGTCCATCTCTCCGCTGCGCTCGGCCTTGGCCAGCGCCTCGATCTTCCGCACGGTGAGGCCATCCCTCGCCGCGCGCTGCGCCAGGGCGATCCGGCGCTCCGTGCCGTGCGCCAGCAGCACCGCTCGTGCCTGGCTGCCGCTCAGCTGGCCAGACGTGACCAGATCCTGGATCACGCCCGGCAGGTCCAGCAGCCGCACCAGATTGGAGATGCTCGTACGCGCCTTGCCCACGCGCGCCGCCACCTCGTCCTGGGTCAGCCCGAAGTTGCGCATCATCGCCTTGAGCGCCTTGGCCTTCTCAATGGCGTTCAGATCCACCCGCTGGAGGTTCTCGACCAGGGCGAGGGTCTGCATCTCCTCGTCCTCGGCCGGGCGCACGAGCGCCGGGATGCTGCTCCAGCCGAGCGCCTTGACCGCGCGCAGCCGACGCTCGCCGGCAATCAGCTCGAACGCGACGCCGCCGCGCCGCACGACGACCGGCTGCAGCACGCCGTGCTCGGCGATCGAGGCCTTGAGCTCCTCCAGGTCGTCTTCCGCGAACTCGCTGCGCGGCTGGAACGGGTTGGGCTGGATCTCGTCGACCGGCAGCTCCCGGATGCCCGGAGCCACGGGCTGCGCCACCGGAGCCCCGGCCGCCGAGCCCGGAGCCGGCGTATCGGTGGGGGCCGCAGGCGGCTCCGTCCGCGAGGGCGGCAGCGTCTTGGGCTCACTGGACTTGATCAGGCCGCTCAAACCGCGGCCGAGGCGCTTGGGCTTCACGTCGTTTCTCCACAGGCTGCCAACAACTGTACGGCCATGTGGGGACGCTGCTGGCGGCCACCGGTGGGGCGGCTCCGACTCCCGGGAGTCGGAACGCTCGACAGCAGGCGTCTGACTCCCGGGAGTCGGAGATTGCGGTGGGTGGGCCGACTCCTGGGAGTCGCGGGCGGGCGTTCGGCCCTTCGACTCGCTGTGCTCGCTCAGGGCCTCCGGCCGCCCCTACCTGCCTGGGGCGCACGGACGAAATGGGTCGTCGATCGGGGCTCGTCGCGATCCGGTAGGGGCGGCCTGAGCCGTCCTGCGCCAAGCGCAGGACGGCGAAAGCCCGCCCGGAGGGATACCCGCGCGGCGTGGCGCCGGCGATCGAACCCCGCACGACGGGACGCACGCCCATTCCGCGGTCGCGCGCCCGTGCTACACAGGACGCATGTGGCCCTACACCCTCGCGACGCTCAAGCAGGCCCTCCGGTCGCCGGTCGGGTGGGTGCTGCTCGCGATCGGCGCGTTCATCGGGTGGTTCGCCGCCTCGGCCGCCATCCTGGCGCTCGATGAGGTGGGGGCCCAAAGCCAACCGCTAACGATCAGCACAGCACAGCTGGCCGGCGTGCTGCTCACGCTGTGGCTGGTAGGGCGGGGCCTCGACGAGGATCGCCACTCCGGGTTCGCCGCGGCCGCTGACTCCACCCGCCCGGGCCCCACGGGACGGCTTCTGGGCCGCTGGCTGGGCGCCACGGCCTCGGGGACCATCCTCGCCTGCCTCACCGCGCTGACCATCGCGAGCTCCGCAGCCCTCGAGGATCCCGACGGCCTATACTTGGCATCTACAAGTATAGGTGGATGCGCCGCGGTGGGGGCGTGGGCGGTCCTCCTGGGCAGCGTCTGGCGCGGTATCGGTGCCACGCTGGCCGTCTTCCTCCTCTGGGTGCTCGGACACCTGCCGTGGGGCGTCGAGCCGTTCCTCGCGGGTGCGGCCGGTCGCATCGTGGGGGGGCTGCTTCCGGGTCCGTACGCAGCCGGAACCCTCAGCGCGCTCGGCTATACTTCCGCCGCCGTGGCCGGTCTGTTGCTGGTGACGCTGGCCCTCAGCCGACCCGCGGATGCGTAACCCCCGCCGCCCGGTGGGGACGGGGAATCTCCGCGTGTAGCAACCCCTTGTGGGAGCACAACTTCGACGTGCGATACGGCGTCTTCGGCGACATCCACAGCAACCTGGCAGCGTTCCAGACGGTGCTGGACGGGCTGCGCACACAGAAGGTGGACGGCTACCTCTGCCTTGGCGACATCGTCGGCTACGGCGCGGATGCCCGGGAATGCGTCGAGATCGTGCGCGACCTCGACCCAGTGATCGTGGCGGGCAACCACGACTTCGCCGTCGCCGGCCGCCTGGGTCTCGAGTACTTCAACACGCAGGCCCAGGCCGCCATCGTGTGGACCCGCCGCGAGCTCGATGCCGAGTCGATCGAGTGGCTCGGCTCGCTACCGCTCCGCGAGGTGGTGGGGGACGTCACGCTCGCGCACGGCACGATGCACGAGCCCGAGGCGTTCCAGTACATGCAGACGCCCTACGACGCCTACCTGTCGTTCCAGGACATGCAGACGCGCACCGGCTTCGTCGGGCACAGCCACATCCCGGTCACGTTCTTCGACGGGATGCCGATCACCTACTCGGTCGACCATCGCATCGAGTTCGGCGACCGGATCGCCATCGCCAACCCGGGCAGCGTCGGCCAGCCGCGCGACGAGGACCCCCGCGCTGCCTACGCCGTCTACGACAGCGAGACCCGGGTGCTGGAGATCCACCGCGCCGAGTACGACATCGGCGCCACGATCGGTCGCATCCTCCGGGCCGGCCTGCCGGTCCTGCTGGGTGAGCGCCTGCGCATCGGCCGCTGAGCCGGAACCTCCGCCGCGCCGGCCGCGCGGACGTAGAATCCACACTCGACCGGAAGGGCCGTGGAGGTGCCATGAGCGAGGGGCCGGAGACCGTCTTCAAGTTCACTGCCGAGGGCGTGGATCTCGAGTTCGCAGGGTCCGAGGCGTTCGTGGAACGTCAGGTCCAGCGCTTCCGCCACTTCCTCGAAGGCGCCGTCGGCTTGGAGAGCCCGCCCGAAGCCACGGGCAGCTCGGAGCCGGCCGAGACGCCGACCTTCGCCGAGTTCAGCGGCGCGCGCCCGCCGCGTGAAGGCCGCGGCCAGATCCAGGACCGCATCCTGCTCGCGATCTACTACATGAACGTGATCCGCAAGCAGCGCGAGGTCTCGGGCGACGACATCCTGCAGTGCTTCCGTGCTGCCACGTGGGACAAGCCGAAGAACCTGCACAACGCACTCGGCATCCTCAAGCGCAAGATCGGCCACCTGCAGGAAGGCAGCCGGCGCGGCCTCTACCAGCTCTCGCCCAGCGGGCTGCAGTACCTCGACGGTCGCTACGCGAACCCGTAGCGCTTACGTCGCGGTCGTCTCGGGCGCGGGCACGTCCGGCACGAAGTCGCCGATGACGGCATTCGCCACGTCCAGTCCCTCGGCGGTGAGCCGTAGGCGCGCACCGTCATGCTCCAGGAAGCCCGCGGCTTCGTGCCTCACCAGCGCGGCTGCATGCGCGTCGCGCGCGTCGATCCCGTAACGCTGGTGCAGCGCGTCCAGGTCCACGCCCTCCACGAGACGCAGGCCCATCATCAAGCTCTCGAAGAGCTGCCACGGTGACGAGACTTCTTCGTGCCACGCCGGTGCGTCCGACGTTTCGGCGATGCCCTGCGCATACGCCGCAGGGTCGTCGACGTTCTTCCACCGACGGCCGCGCACATGACTGTGCGCGCCCGCACCCAAGCCCAGCCAGTCCGCGTTGCGCCAGTAGGCGAGATTGTGCCGGCTCTCTGCTCCCGGGCGCGCGAAGTTGCTGATCTCGTAGCGCACGAGCCCGGCGGCGGACAGGGCGTCGCGCACGAGATGCAGGTGCTCGAGCTCACGCTCCGGACACGGCGACGGCAAGCGGCCCTGACGCATGCGCCGCGTAAACAGCGTGCCCTCCTCGTACGTGAGAACGTAGGCACTGACGTGCTCGGGCTGCAGGCGCAGCACGCGTTCGACGTCGGCGGCCTGCTCGTCGAGCGTCTGATGCGGCACCGCGAGGATCAGGTCGAGCGAGATGCGCTCGATGCCTCCTGCTCGGAGCACCTCGACGCTGCGCGATGTGTCGTCCGCATCGTGGATGCGGCCCAGCGCCTGCAGGTGGTGCTCGTGGAAGGACTGGGCGCCGAGGCTGACACGACCGACGCCCACGCGTCGGAGGACGTCCGCCTTCTCCTCGTCGACGGAACCGGGATTGGCTTCGACCGTGATCTCCGCACCGTCGCGCGGCGCAAGCGCGTCGAGCACACCTGCCAGGTAGCGCTCGAGCTGCTTGGGCGTTGCGTGCGTCGGTGTGCCTCCGCCCACGAAGATCGTGTCGGCCTCGACGAGGCCCTGCCAGGCCCGCGCCTCGGCGATGAGGGCATCGATGTACGCATCGGTATCCCGCTCGCGCCGAGCGTGTGAGTTGAAGTCGCAGTACGGACACTTGTGAGCACAGAACGGATAGTGCACGTAGACGTGCCGGAGCGGAGCCGCCGACGAGACGTCGCGCCGCGCGGACTTCACGCGCGACCGCCTGCGCCCCCGAGCGTCTTGCGCAGACGCTTGATCGCCGCATGCTCGAGCTGGCGCACGCGCTCGCGCGACAGGTCGACGGCGCGACCGATCTCGCGCAGCGTCATCGCGCTCTCGACGTCACCGAGTCCGTAGCGCATGCGCAGGATCTGCGCCTCGCGCTCGGGCAGGTCGGCGATGGCGGCGATGAGGTCGTCCTTCTCCCAGGAAGCGAAGTCGATGAGGTCGGGGCGGTCCGCACGCGGATCGACGATGGCCTCGACGGTCTCGAACAGCAGGTCGAGCGACACGGACGCGTTGCCGGGCGGCGTGTTGTGGAACAGACGCAGCAGGAGCTTGCGTCGCCCGGGCGGCGGGTCGAGCGCTTCGACGAGCTCGTCGGACTCGGGCGCGCGTCCGTGATCTTGCTCGAACTTCCGCGCGAAGGCGCGCCAGCGGTTGAGCTCCTCGGCGAGGTAGGACGGGATGCGCACCGTCTTCACCTGGTTCACGAGCGCGCGCCGCACGGCCTGCTTGATCCACCAGGTCGCGTAGGTCGAGAAGCGGGTCTCCATGTGCGGATCGAACTTCTCGACCGCATGCACGAGGCCGATGTTGCCCTCTTCCACGAGGTCGGCGAGGACCATGCCGCGGCGCACATAGCGCTTCGCTACGGACACGACGAGCCGCAGGTTCGCGAGGATCATCTTCTCGCGCGCGATCATCGCGTCGATGTGGTCTTCATCCTGGTTCTGGATGCGGAGCGCGAGCGCGCGCTCTTCCTCCGGCGTGAGCAGCGGGTGCCGCTGGATCTCGCGGAGATACGTCTCGAAGCTGGAGGTGGGCTTGCGTGCGGCCATGCAGGTCTCGGATGCTATCCGCGCGTGCGGGTCGGGCCAATGCGGGGAGGCATCCGCGGAAGCATCCTCGACAGTTAGGTCGGTACGACCTCGAGCACGCTGCGGTAGACGTTCTCGTAGCGCGAGATGATGTCGCCGCGGTCGAATCGGTCGGTCGCCGCCGTGCGCGCCGCGGCGCCCATGGCCGCCAGACGCTCTTCGTCGCCAAGCAGCTCGACCGAGCGCGTGCCCATCGTCTCCATCGCGTCGGCGTCGATCAGGAGTCCGTCCACACCGTCGCGGACGACCTCGGGCAGGCCGCCCGCGTCGGTGACGACCGGGACGACGCCGCAGGCCATGGCCTCGAGCGCCGCGAGGCCAAAGCTCTCGTACTCACTCGGCAGCAGGAAGAGATCGGCGTTCGGTAGCAGGTTCTCGATGTCCGTCTGGGCGCCTAGGAACCGCACGCGGTTCTTCAGACCCAGCTTGCCGGCCTGGGCCTCACACGTCGCCCGCTCCGGGCCGTCCCCGATCATGACGAGCGTCGACGGCATCGCCTCCGCGATCGTCGCAAAGGCCTCGATGGCGAGTCCCGCCCGCTTCACCGGTCGGAAGTTGCTGACGTGCATCACCACGCGCTCGTTGCCGCGCGAGAAGCAGCCCCGGATGTGCGGGTTGCGCTGGGGCCGGAAGCGCTCCGTGTCCACGAAGTTGGGGATCACGTGCATGCCGTTCTCGAGCCCGAAGACCTCTTCGGTGCGGGTCTTGAGGTAGGTGGACACGGACGTGACCGCGTCCGAGTTCCTGATGGCGTGCCGCGTGACGCGCGCGTAGGACGGATCCTGACCTACGACCGTGATGTCCGTGCCGTGGAGCGTCGTCACGACCGGGAACGGTCGCGGCTTGAGGATGTCCTTCACCAGCAGGCCCGCCACCGTGTGCGGGATCGCGTAGTGCGCGTGGACGAGGTCGAGGTCGGAGTCCTCGGCGACCTCGGCCAGGCGCGAGGCCAGCGCGAGGTCGTAGGGCGGGTACTTGAACAGCGGATAGCTCGACACCTCCACCTCGTGGAGATGGAGGTGCTCGTCGAACGCGTCGAGGCGTGCGGGCGGAGCGTACGAGAACAGGTGGATCTCGTGGCCGCGCTCGGCCAGGCCCTTTCCCAGCTCCGTGGCGACGACGCCGGAGCCGCCGAACGTCGGATAGCAGACGACGCCGATCCGCAGCGCCCTGTCGCTCGCGTTGCTCACAGCACGGCCTCGCCACGCTTGGTGAACGCCGCGACCGGGTCGTCGAGCGGCACCTGGCGGTCGACGCGGAACGGCTCGCCGTACTGGGCACCGATCCGCGAGCCCCAGTAGCCGAAGCGCAGCTCGTACCGGCGCCGGAACTCAGGCGACGCGATGTTCGTGGTCGGGCCGTCGTTGCCGTCGA
>JASJDY010000237.1 GCA_030065025.1 Planctomycetota bacterium | reverse complement strand
AGCAATGCGATCGGCAGGTTGCGGGCGAGCGTCGGTGCGACGCGCGGCGCCGCGTCGTGGCTGATGGACGGCGACATACCGGAACTCCGCGGTCCAGGCGTGTCGGCTTCGTCCTGCCCCAAGGGCTCATTCTACGAGGCCGGCGCGGGTGCGTTCGATCCACGTTCGCCGACGTGAACGTGAACGCTGACGCCTTGCCCCTTGCGCATGTAGGGCGTCGTGTAGGGGCCACGGGAGCCGGAGCGAGCGCAGCGAGTCGGAGGCGAGTCTTGGCCCGACCCGTTCATGCTCCCTGGGACTTCGCCCAGCGCCGTTCAGCCCCAGAACCTCGCAACGGGCCGGGCCAAGACTCGCCCCGGCGACCTCCGGTCGCCGGGGCTCCCGTGGCCCCTACGAATCACCGGTTGGCAAGGTTCACACCCATCCGGCCAGGCGCCAGCTCCAGTTCGACACGCTCTGCACCGCGGTAGATGACGACCGCGATCTTCTCCTTGCCCGCGGCGCCCTGGATCGCCGCACGCAGGTCGTCGACCGAATTGAGGAGCTTGCCGTCGTAGCTCGCCAGGTAGTCGCCCGTCTTCATGCCGTTCTTCGCCGCGTTGCTGTCCTTGGCCACGTTCGTCACCAGCAGCACCGGCGCCGCGACCAGCGCGGAGGGCTGGCGGTACAGGACCAGGTAGCTGCGGACGACGTGGCTCGCCTGGTTGATCTGCTTCTCTTCCGGCACCCGCTGCGCGCCCGTGAAGTCGTAGGGCTGCGGCACATAGCGGAAGACGGCCTCCTGGCCCGCCTGCATGTGATCGCGCAGGTCGATCCACCACGGATGCACGACGTCGCCGGGAGCCCACCCCGCTCGGCTGAACTGCCACGTGCCGAACTGCGGGCGGTTCGGGTTCAGGTACACGTCCGTCTTCCAGAGCGTGTTCTCGAAACGCTGTGCCGCTTCGGCGTACTTCGTGGGCAGGAACTCGACCGCGCGCTTCGACGGCGTGAACTCGCCGATCTGCGAGTGGCCCGTGGTCGTGGTCCAGATGCGCGCGTCACGCGCCTCCTCCGGGATGGCGACGGTCTGCGGCTCGAAGAAGTCGGAGAAGTGGTTCTCCGCCGACTTGTACTTCGCCGTTCCGTGCCACAGCGGCACCACACGGAAGGGCTCGAGCTCCGGCGTGCCGTGATGGAAGTCGAGCGCCACGCTCATCATGTAGCCGCGGTTCTTGTAGAAGGTCGTGCCCGCGCGCACCTCGAGCTTGCGCTTGCCGGTCAGCAGCGGGCGGAAGTGCGTCACGTCCACCTTCCAGTGGCACTCCGTCCGATACGACGTGATGAACGGCACGATGCCGAGCTTGCGTTCGCCGTCCCAGATGCTGATCTCGCCGTTGCGATCCCACTCGTCCCAGTCCTTGCCGGCGTCGTGGATGTCGAGCGTCAGGATCACGCGGCCGAACGCCCACCCCGCCGGCGGGAGCTGCACCTCGGCCTCGTAGAACGTCTTCGAGTTGTCGGTCAGCACGTGGTTGAACACTTCGACGCGCAGGGGCGGCCGCGGCGTGGCCGCCTTCGGGCCCACGTCGAGGCGAGGCTCCCGCACGTCGAACTCGGTGCTCGCGTCCTGGCGCGTGCCTGCGCCGATGGCGAGCCGGGACTCGTACGGCATCAGATGCGGGATGAAGTAGTGGTCGTAGACGAGCCCCTCGGCCAGGCGCACCGTGACCTCGGCGCCACCGACCACGTGCTCGAGACGGATCTCGAGATCGTGGAACTCACCGTCGCGGAACTCCTTCGGCGCGACGCGCTTCACGATCTCGCGCCCGTCCCAGTGCAGGGAGATCTCGCGCTGGGGGAGGTCCTGGTAGTTGCCCCAGGGCGTGAACATCTCCTTGCTCGGCGGGTTGTGCACGTCGATGCCGACCGCGAAGGTGCCCTTGAGGTTCGGCTCCACCCAGCTCTTCACGAACGGCGCCGGTCCGCGCGCGCCGTACTCGCTCGTGTTGAGGAACACGAACGCGCCGCCGTCGCCGCCCTTCAGCACCCGCAGCGCACAGCGCAGCACGACTGCCTGACGGGCGCCTTCGTGTCGTCGATCGAAGGCCACCGCGTTCGACTGTGCCTTCGAGCCGTCCTTGTCCAGGAGGCGGTAGATATCTTGGGCCAGGTCGTAGCGCGGACCCGCACCCTGGCCGAACTGCGAAAGTCGGCCCTGCTGCTGCTTGGCGGGCGGCTCCTCGGCGAAAGCGCTCGTGGCGAGCGCGAGACAGACGACGATCCACAGCGTGTGCTTCATGGCGGCCTCCCGACGGGGGCTCGTGATCCTATGCTGAGCGGCCTGGGAGGGCCGCGGTGAGCACGATCGACGAGAGCACGTCCGAGCGCTTGCTCGCGGCTGCGCGCGAGGCCGCGCTGCAGGCCCACTGCCCGTACTCGGGCTTTCACGTCGGCGCGGCGCTGCTCGCCGGCGGCCGGGTCTTCACCGGCTGCAACGTGGAGAACGCCTCGGCGGGGCTGACGCTCTGTGCGGAGCGCGTCGCCGTCGGCACCGCGGTCGCAGCCGGTGTGCGTTCCTTCGACGCGCTGGCCGTGGCGTGTCCGGATGCGCCTGCCGACCAGCCGCAGCCGCACATGCCGTGCGGCGCCTGCCTTCAGGTCCTGGCCGAGTTCGCGCCCGCGGAGCTGCCCTTGCTCGTGGACGGCGTCGGGAGCTTCCGGCTCGACGAGCTGCTGCCGCAGCCCTTCCGTCTGGGTCCGTCCGGCGACTGAGGGGCGCTACATGACGAAGCGGCCGACCTCGCGGCCGGCGGCGTCGAAGGCGATCACCGTGGCGATGACCTGCGTCTGGTCCTTGATCAGGTGGGCGATCTGCTCACACAGCACCTTGGCGCCGCGCTCGCAGCTCTGGCCGTCGGCGACCTCGATGTCGAGGCGGTAGCGCTGCTCGTTCGGGCGCCAGTTGATGTTGCTCCGCAGGCCCATGAAGCAGTCGTCGCTCTCGAACGTCTCGTAGATCTGGTCCTGGAGGTCCGCCCGGGTGGTCTGGTCCATGAGCTCGCCGGCCGCCTCGCCCTTGAGCATGTTCCGGTTCTCCCAGACCACGAAACCCATGCCCACGACGATGAGGAACATCGCGAACGAGACCATCGGATGGCGTACACGTCGGGCCATGGAGGTACCTCCCGGGTCGCTATCGACCGGATTCCGCCCGGGGCTTGACCCTCCCGTTCAGGCGCCTGAGGCTAGGCCTCCCATGTCGCCGATCGCCCCCCGCCCCAGCCCCGATCAACAGCCCCCTCGGGGCGTCCCGCGCTGGCTCTGGCCGCCGCCCGGCGCCGCGGTCCGGAGCCTCGTCCTCCAGGAGCGCGTGGACGACGGCGGCCGGGCCGAGTACGGGGTCACCGAGGGGGATCCGCCGGAGGCGGTCCATCTCCGGGCCCTCCGCTGGCTCCTCGACGAGCACGACCGCGCGCCCCTCCCGGGCGCCGGCTGCCCCTTCGAAGGGGAGGTGCGCCTCGAGATCGCCCGCACGGAGATGCCCGGCGGGCGCGTGGGCCACGCCTACGCCCTGAACGGCGGGCCCCTGGGGGCCCCCTCCGGCCAGGGCGCACGCGGCATCCTCTGGCGCTACATCCAGGCGACAGTCGGGACGTAAGGCGAGACACGCGGGTCCCGCTGGCGGAACGTGCGGCCAGCGGGTAGCTTCGCGCCGCTCGGGAGGAGCGGTCGCCGTGAGGTTCTTGGTCACCTGGATCCTGCTGGCCGCCCTGTGGATCGGCCTGTCGGGGCACACGGACGTCGTCCACCTGACCTTCGGCTTCCTCAGCGTCACGCTCGTGAGCCTGATCTCGCATCGCCACCTCATGGGTGACGGCTCGCTCTCCACGCTGTCCGGCCGGCTGCTGCGGCTCGCGCTCTACACCCCGTGGCTGCTGTGGGAGATCGTGCTGGCCAACCTCGACGTGATGCTCCGCGTCTTCGGCGTGCGCTCGATCGACCCCCGCGTCATCCGCTTCCGCCCGGAGCTGCAGGACGACTTCGGCAAGACCGTGCTGGCCAACAGCATCACGCTCACGCCCGGGACCGTCACGGTGGACATCGAGCCGGACGGCACCTACGTCATCCACGCCTTGAGCCGCGAAGCGGCCGAGGGCGTCCTCGCCGGACGCATGGAGGGCAAGGTCCGCGGCGTCGAGGGGGGGAGCTAGGTGCACGACATCCACGTCGCCATCACCGTCCTCGTCCTGGTCGGGGTCCTGATCACGCTGCCGCGCGCCCTCAAGGGCCCCACGCTGATGGACCGCATCCTCGCGGTGAACGTGATCGGCACGAAGACCATCGTGCTGCTGGCCCTCGTGGGCTTCCTGCAGGTCGAGCTGGGCATCGACCGCGGTGCCCCGGCCGACGACTTCAGCCGGGCCGGCTTCTGGCTCGACATCGCGCTCGCCTACTCGCTGATCAACTTCATCGCGACGATCGCCGTGCTCAAGTACCTCGAGCGACGCGCCGTGCGCCACGAGACCGGCGCGACGAAGGAGACGCCGTGAGCGTCGCCGAGATCATCAGCACGGTGCTGCTCGCCCTCGGCGGGCTCGTCATGCTCGCCGGCGCCGTGGGCGTCGTGCGGTTCCCGGACTTCTACACGCGCCTGCACGCGGCCGGCAAGGCGGACACGCTCGGCCAGGGCCTCATTCTGCTGGGGCTCGCGCTGCCTGCAGGCCTGGGCCTCGTGAGCTTCAAGATCGCGCTGATCATCCTGTTCATCTTCGTGCTCAACCCGACGGCGACGCACGCGCTCGCCCGCGGCGCGTGGGTCATCGGCCTGCAGCCCTGGGCCCGGGATCGCGCGGGCGAGCAGCCCGCGGAGGAGGACGCCTGATGGAGGTTCTGATCCTCGCCGTCCTCGTCGGTCTCGCGATCGCCGCCGTGCGCGTCCGCGACCTGATGGCCGCCGTAGCCATCCTCGGAGCGTACAGCCTCATGATGGCGCTGCTCTGGTGCCAGATGAACGCGCTCGACGTGGGCTTCACGGAGGCCTCGGTCGGTGCCGGCATCAGCACCGTGCTCATGCTCGCTGCGCTCGGCCGCATCGGTCGGCGCGAAGAGGGCCCGTCGCGCGCGCCGCTGCTCAGGCTGCCGCTGCTCACCATGAAGGCACGGCTGCGGCGCGCGCAGCAGCTCAGCCGCCAGCACCACCGGGCCTCGGCGTGGGGCGCCGTGCTCGTGTGTGTGCTCGTCGGTGCGCTGCTGCTCTACGGCACGCGGGACATGCCGCAGGTGGGGGACCCCGACTCCCCGGCGAACCGGCAGGCACGCGTCGCGCAGTACTACCTCACGAAGTCGCGCGACGAGGTGGGGCCCGCGAACATGGTCACGTCCGTCCTCGGCGACTACCGGGGCTACGACACGATGGGCGAGACGGTCGTGATCTTCACGGCCGCGCTCTGCGTGCTGATGCTCCTGCGCGAGGCGGTGGGAAGGGGGCGTCGTGAAAGAGACGCCTAGCCTCATCGTCCGCTACATCGCCCGGCGCGCGGTGCCCTTCATCCAGCTCTACGCGCTCTACGTGCTCGGCCACGGCGAGGACGGCCCCGGGGGCGGATTCCAGGGCGGCGTCATCTTCGCCGCCAGCTTCGTGCTCCTCGCCCTGGCCTACGGCTGGGGCCGCGGGCGGGCCAGCGTCCCCGAGAAGGTGGCGGACGTGATTGCGCCGGCCGGCTGCCTGCTGTACGCCGGGATCGGATTCGTCTCGCTCCTGATCGGTGGAGCGTTCCTGCAGTACGACGCATTCGCCGGCCCGGGCGCGGACCAGGCCGCCCGGAAGACGGCGCACCACTTCGGTCTCATCGGCATCGAGCTGGGCGTGATGCTCACGGTGACCGCGTCCATGGTCATCCTGTTCTTCGAGATGGCGCGTCCCGCGGAGGACGAGGCGGCGGAGGAAGGCGCCACGTTCGAGCAGGCGGGCCACATCCCGGAGGGACCGCGCGCCGAGGAGTCGCTGGATGGCTGAGCTCCTCGACCACCTGTGGACGCACTACCACTACGCGATCTACGTCGCGCTGATGCTGATCGGTCTCTACGCCGTGCTCGCGAAGGGCAACCTCGTCAAGAAGGTCATCGGCCTCAACCTGCTGCAGACGGCGGTCTTCCTCTTCTACATCTCGATCGGTCGCAACACGGACGGCGCGGCTCCGGTGGTCTGGATCGAGAAGCCCGACACCATGCCGTACGAGAACCCGCTGCCGCACGTACTGATGCTGACCGCGATCGTGGTCGGCGTGAGCATCACGGCCGTCGCGCTGGCCCTCGTCGTTCGCATCAAGGGCGCCTACGGCACCGTGGACGAGGGCAAGATCCTCGCCATGGACGAGGCCGAAGGCCAGGGGAAGGGGTAGCGGTTGCAGGCCCAGCTCCCGGTCCTGGTGATCGTCGTGCCGCTGCTGGCGGCGCTGATCGTGCCGCTTGCAGAGCGCGTGCGTCGCGGTTGCGCGTGGTTCATCGTCACGCCGGCGCTCGTCTTCGCGGCGTACGCCGCCGTGCGCCTGCTGATCCAGGTGGCGAGCGGCCCGATCGAGGGCCGCATTCGCTACGCGCTCGGCAACTGGTCGGCGCCGATGGGCATCGAGTACGTCATCGATCGCGTCAACGCCGTCGTGCTCGTCATGGTCGCTGTGGTCGGCCTGCTCACGGCCGTGTGGATGCGCCGGAGCCTGATCAAGGAGATCCCCGAGCGCGCGCGCGGCAGCTACTACGCCATCTTCCTGCTGTGCTGCACCGGCTTCCTGGGGATGACGATCACAGGCGACGTGTTCAACCTGTACGTCTTCCTCGAGATCGCCTCCATCACCTCCTATGTGCTCATCGCGATGGGTCGCCGGCGCCAGGCCCTGTACGCGGGCTACAGCTACCTGATCATCGGCAGCATCGGTGCCACGTTCATCCTCCTTGGCATCGGCTACCTCTACATGCGCACGGGCATGCTCTCGATGGCGGACATCGTCGCGCTGTTCGAGGCGCAGCCCGAACTGTACGCCATGAGTGACGTGCGGACGGCCTTCGCCTTCTTCACGGTGGGTCTGGCCATCAAGATGGCGCTCTTCCCGCTCCACGGCTGGCAGCCCAGCGCGTACGCCCAAGCGCCCTCGGCCGCGAGCCTGTTCATCGCCGCCACGTCGACCAAGGTCTCGGCGTACGTCTTCTACCGGCTGGCGTTCGGCGTCTTCGGCGTGTCGTTCCTCGAGAGCGCGCTGCCCGCCATCCGCGAAGGCGTGCTGGTGATGGCCACGGCGGCCATCGTGTTCGGGC
>JASJDY010000236.1 GCA_030065025.1 Planctomycetota bacterium | reverse complement strand
GCCTGGGCCGAGATGATGTTGCGGAGCGTGGCGATCGCCGCCGTCTCATTGGCCGACAGACGCGCGGCCAGGAGGTTCGGGATGGCAATCGCAGCGATGATGGCGATGATCGCGATGACGATCATCAGCTCGATGAGGGTAAAACCCTTCTCGTTGCGGGACATGATTACTCCTGCGAGGATTCGATGGTGGTTGTGGTAACGACCTCGACCCCAGGGGTTGCTGTCCAGGACCGGTCGTCTCCTGACTGCGGCCCCTATCGAGCGCCTCACGGACCGACCTGAGGCCCGATCCGGATCTGTTGTCCCAAACCGGTACAGCTACTCTTGAATTCCTGGTTTTCGGCAAAACGTAGAAAGGCCGCGGCTTGCGCCGCGGCCCTTCTGTGCGCTCCCTGACGAGAGCGAGTGACTGTTGAGTGTCAGCTAGCTAGGACTAGTTGACCTGCTTCCAGGTGTTGCCGTCGGCACCGGCGACGCCGATGGCGACGCTGCCCGTGATCGAGCCCGCAACCTGGAACGCCGCGTCACCGGCCGGGCCGTTGCCCGTGCCGCTGTAGGCGTTGTCTTCGCTACCGACCACGTCGCCACCCTGGTTGGTGAAGAACGTGCGGTTACCGGACTGGTTGTAGTTGACCGGCCAGCTGTAGCAGCACCAGGTCGTCTCGGCGAGGTCGCCGTCCAGCGAGCCGTCGTCGGCGTAGCCGGCCTGCGGCTCACCAACGGCTGCACCAGCGTTGTCCGGGAGGAAGATACGGAAGAAGTAGCCCGAGCGGCTGACCTCACCGTTGGCGTTCAGGACCTTGAAGGCACCCGAGAGGACCGGAGGCACGAGGATGCCGGCCATGCGGCCTGCAGCCTGGCCGGAGAGCTCGACGAAGCCGCCGTACTCACCCGTGCCGTCGTTGTCCGTGTCGGCCTTGCCGCTCTGCTGGAACTGAGCCTGGGCCGAGATGATGTTGCGGAGCGTGGCGATCGCCGCCGTCTCATTGGCCGACAGACGCGCGGCCAGGAGGTTCGGGATAGCAATCGCAGCGATGATGGCGATGATCGCAATCACGATCATCAGCTCGATGAGGGTAAAACCCTTCTCGTTGCGGGACATGGATAGTTCTCCTGATTTGCGAAGGTGGGAGGCCCACGTCCCGCACGGGGCGCGTAGACCCTCGGGCTCGTGGAGGGGGTGAATCCCCCACGGGCCCGCGGCTCTATCGACCGCCGTATGAAGACGACTTGAGGACTTTCAAAAAGACCGCTTCAGCGGTCCCCGTCCTCCGCGTCGAGCGCGGCCAGACCGGCATCCCGACGGGCCTCGGCGGCCGCTAGATCCGCGTTCAGGGCCTTCGCCGATCTCCAGGCCGAGCGGGCGTTCGCGCGGTCTCCGGCTCGCAGGAGACCCCGGGCGGCTGCGACCTGGACCTCGAAGTCGTAGGCCGCGGCTGCGCGCAGCCGCTTCCAGGCCGGGCCGGCGAGCGCCGGATCGCCGACCTGCGTCGCGAAGCTGGCGAGCTCGATGCCGACCTGCGCCGCGGTCCAGTCCCGCCCGCCGACGTAGGCAATCTGCTGGCCCAAGGGCGGCTCGATGGCCTGGACCGTCTTCACGGCGAGGACCGCTGCGTCGGCCGCCTGCCCCTCGAGGCGCTTGGCCTGGACCTCCAGGAGGCTCAGCAGGAGCACCGAGGGCAGCATGGCGGAGCCGAGGTGGATGAGGTCCCCGCTGTCGGGCAGGACCTGGCGGGCACGGGTCACGTCACGCCGCTCGAGGCGAGCCTCGGCCCACTCGAGCTGCAGCGCGAAGCGCTCGGCAGGCTCCAGCTGGAGCGCAGCGCAGGCCTCCAGGGCCTTCTCGACCTCTTGAACAGCGCGCTGCTTCTCCGCGTCGGTGGAGGCCGTGTTCGCCTTGCGGCGCCACGCCATGGCGCGCCAGCGCAGCGATCGTCCCTGTGTGATTACGGGCAGGTCGTCGCCGCTGAACTTCTCGTCCAGCTTGGCGAGGACCACATCACCGGTGGGATCGGTGGCGAGAACGAGGGAAAGCCCGTCGAGCTCCTTCTGGAGGGCTTCGATGCGCGTGGCCTCGTCATCGGCCTTGCGCTCCGTGAAGAGCACGAAGAGCAGGGCGGCGAGGCCGAGCCCGAGGCCGTAGAGCAGCGTGCGCGAGATGACCGGATGGCGCTTGCGCCAGGGGCGGGTGTCCACGCTGGTGGCGTCGTCGGTCATCACCTTGAACATCGGGTGTCCTGCGCCTCGCGTTCAGGCCTTGGTGGATCGACGTGAACGTGGACGTGAACGCGCACGATCGAGGGGTTCTCGCCGGCCAGCGCCAGGTCCCAGGGAGCTACCACGGGTCGGGCAACCACTCGGCCTTCGCGCTGCTCAGGCCTCGGGATGCCCCTACCCGCTTGCCTGGCCGGCGCCAGGTCCCAGGGAGTTACTACGGGCCGGGCCAAGACTCGCGCGACGCTACGCGCCGCGCTCCCGTGGCCCCTACGCGGTTACCGAGCCGCGAGTTGTTTCTGCAGCTCGAAGATCGGGAGGAAGACGGAGAGACAGATCGTGCCGACGACGATACCCATGATCGCAATCATGATCGGCTCGATCAGGCTCGTCAGCTGCTTCACCGTCGCACGCACCTGGTCGTCGTAGAACTCCGAGATCTTCTCGAGCAGGACCTCGAGCGAACCGGTCTTCTCACCGATGCCCACCATGCGCGTGACCATGGGCGGGAACACCGCGCTCTGCGCGAGCGGGCCCATCAGGCCTTCACCCTGGCGCACGTTCTCACGCGCTTCGAGCACAGCGTCGCTGATGATGCGGTTACCGGACGTATCCGCGACGATCTCGAGCGCGCCGAGGATCGGCACGCCGGACTTCAGCATGGTCGAGAACGTCTTGGAGAAGCGCGACAGACCGACCTTCTGGAAGAGATCGCCGAACACGGGGATGTGCAGCATCAACCAGTCCCACTGGTAGCTGCCCTTGTCCGTGCGTTTGTAGATGTGGATGACGATGCCCAGGAAGACGAGGCCCACCATGATGATGGCCCACTGCTCCTGGCAGAAGTCGGACGTAGCGAGCACGCCCTTCGTCAGCCCCGGCAGCTCGATGTCCATGGAGGCGAAGACCTCCTTGAACTTCGGGACGATCGAGACCATGAGGAAGCCCGTGATGCCGAAGATCAGACACAGCGAGACGACCGGGTAGGTCATCGCGCTCTTGATGTCGCGCTTCAGGCGCTGGCTCGCCTCCATGTAGTCCGCGAGGCGCACGAGGATGTCGTCCAGCTGACCGGACGCCTCACCGGCGCGGATCATGCTGATGTAGACGTCGGAGAAGACCTTCTCCCAGCGGCCGAAGGCCGTGCTGAGGTCCTGACCGGTGCGAACGTCCTCGACGACCTCACCGAGGAGCATGCGGAAGTTCTTGGAAGCGGCCTGCTCGCGCAGGATCTCCAGCGACTCGAGCATCGGGATACCGGCGCCGATCATGGTCGCCAGCTGCCGCGTGAAGATGACGACCTCTTCCTTCTTGCGGACGCCCGGCTTGCTGCCGCCGAGCTCCATCTGGAAGATGCTGCCCTTGGGCTCGTCGTCCGGCACGGGGGCCCGCGTCGGAGCCGACGTCGCGGCACGAGGCGTCTTGGTGGCAGCACGTGCACGGCCACCCTTCTCCTCGACGCGAAGCGGCGTGAGACTGCGCTTGCGCAGTTCCTCGAGAAGCTCGCCCTGATCGTTCGCATCGATCGAACCGCGAACGGTGCGACCGTCGGAGCCGATGGCGCTGTACTTGAAGCTCGGCATGGTGCTCTCGGCTCCTACTCTTCTTCAGCGGCCTGACGGCCGGCAAAGGTCGGGCGGACGTTCTCAGCGAGCGTCACCCGCAAGACTTCTTCGACGGACGTGTTGCCGCGCATCGCGTTGAGCAGCGCGGCGCGGCGGAGGGAGATCATTCCCTCCTCGAGCGCCTTGTGGCGGATCTCGATGGCCGAGTGGCCGTCGATGATCATGCGCTTGATCGCCTCCGTGACGGGCAGCGTCTCGAGCAAGGCGAAGCGGCCCGCGTAGCCGGCCGAGCAGCGGTTGCAGCCCACGGCGCGGTAGAGCGTGACGCCCTCCTTGACCTCCGCTTCCGTGTAGCCCATGGACAGGAGCTTCTCGGCCTTGACTTCGACAGGCTCACAGCAGCGCTTGCACAGGCGGCGGACGAGTCGCTGGGCCGACACGAGCAGGGTCGCAGAAGCGACCATGAACGGGTCCACGCCCATGTCGATCATGCGCGAGATGGTGCTCGCGGCGTCGTTGGTGTGGAGCGTCGACAGCACGAGGTGACCCGTGAGCGCCGCCTTGATGGCGATGTCGATCGTCTCGGGGTCACGGATCTCACCGATCATGACCGTGTCCGGGTCCTGACGCAGGATCGAGCGGAGGGCCGCGGCGAAGGTGAGGCCGCTCTTCACGTTGACCTGCACCTGGTTGATGCCGTCGACCTGGTACTCGACCGGGTCCTCGACCGTGACGAAGTTGTCCTCCGGCGTCATGATCTCCTTGACGGCGCTGTACAGCGTCGTCGTCTTGCCGGAGCCCGTCGGACCCGTGACGAGGATCATGCCGTAGGGCGAGTTGATCGCTTCGCGGAAGTCGTTCAGCGCCTTCTCCTCGAAGCCGAGCTTCTCGAGGGAGAGCGCGAGGTTGCCGCCGTCGAGGATACGCAGCACGACCTTCTCGCCGTGCACGCAGGGCAGCGTCGACACACGGAAGTCGATCTGCCGGCCCTCGGCCTTGACCTGGAACTTGCCGTCCTGCGGCTTGCGGCGCTCGGCGATGTCGAGCGACGCCATGATCTTCAGGCGGCTGATGATCGCCTTCTGGAGCTTCTTCGGCGGCTCCATGGCCGGCTCGAGCGCACCGTCGATGCGGTAGCGCACGAGGACGCGCTTCTCGAAGGCCTCGATGTGGATGTCGGACGCCTTCGACTTGATCGCGTTGTAGATGATCAGGTTGACGATCTTGATGACCGGGGCGTCGCCGTCGTTGCCCTCGCCGCCGAGCTCGACGACGTCATCCTCTTCGTCGCTGTGACCTTCCCGGATCTTCATCTCCGGGTCGTCGACGGCGTCGAGGATCTCCGAGAGGTTCCCGGTGTCGCCCGTGTAGGTGCGCGTGATCGCTTCTTCGATCTTGGGCTCGAGCGCGAGCGCGAGGCGCAGGTCGCAGCCGGTGGAGAGACGCAGGTCGTCGTGGCGCACGACGTCGAAGGGGTTGGATACAGCGATCGTGAGCACGTTGCCCGTGCGGCAGATCGGCAGGCAGCCGGTCTCCTTGGCCGTCTCGTGGGACATGACGTCGAGCGTCTCGTCCTGGATCTTGACCTTGTCGAGGTCGATCGGCGGCACGCCGAGGTGCTCGGCCAGCACGCCGAGGAGCTCCCCCTCCTTCACGTGCTCCTTCTCGAGCAGGTACTCGGTGACGGACGTCTCGCCCTGCTTGGCCACCTGGGACGCAGCAGTGAGCACGTCCATCTCGACCATGCCGGTCTCTTCGAGAATGCGGACGATGCGTCGATTGAAGCTGACCATCGATCCCCCCTAGAGCCGCGCCAACGTCCGCTTCAGGTCCTCGAGATCACTCGAGTGGTTGAGGGCCTGGTCGTACGTGATCACGTTGCGCTGGACGAGCTCGCCGAGCGCCTGGTTCATCGTCTGCATCCCGAGCTTTCCGCTCGTCTGGATGATGCTGTAGATCTGGTGTGCCTTGTCGTCGCGGACGAGGGCGCGCACCGCGGAGTTCGCGATCATGATCTCCATGGCGAGCGCGCGGCCCGTGCCGACCGCGGTCGGAATGAGCTGCTGACAGAAGACCGCCTGCAGCGTGAACGCGAGCTGCGTGCGGATCTGCTGCTGCTGGTGCGAGGGGAAGACGTCCACGATGCGGCCGATGGCCTGCACGCAGTCGCTCGTGTGCAGCGTGCCGAACGTCAGGTGACCGGTCTCGGCGATCGTGAGGGCCGCCTCGATGGTCTCCATGTCGCGCATCTCACCGACGAGCACGACGTCCGGGTCCTCACGCAGCGCACTGCGCAGGGCCTTCTTGAAGTCCTTCGTGTCCGAACCGATCTCGCGCTGGTTGAACAGGCAGCCCTTGTTCCGGTGCAGGAACTCGATCGGGTCCTCGACGGTGAGCACGTGATCGGAGCGCGTCTCGTTGACGAAGTCGAGCATCGCCGCGAGCGTCGTGCTCTTACCGCTACCGGTCGCACCGCAGACGAGCACCAGGCCGCGCGGCAGACTGGAGATCTGCTCGCAGAGCGCACGCGGGAGCCCGAGCTCCTCGAAGCCCCGCACGACGGCGGGGATCATCCGCAGGACGGCCGCGACCGAGCTGCGCTGATAGAAGACGTTCACGCGGAATCGGCCGAGGCCTTCGACGCCGAACGAGAGGTCGAGCTCGTATTCCTTCTCGAACCGTGCGATCTGATCGCCGGTCAGGAAGGAGTAGACGATCGCCTTCGTGTCCTCGCTGCGCAGGACGCCGTGCTCCGTGTCGTAGAGCTCGCCGTCGACGCGCACCTTGGGCGGAGAGCCCGCGGACAGGTGCAGATCGCTGCCGCCCTGATCGACGAGGATCTGAAGCAGTTCCTCGATGGGTACCGTCGCCATGGACCACCACCTGTTACCGGCGCGCACACGCCGGTTGCCTTGTTTCGGCTGCCCTATCGGCCGTCGGCGCGCGGGATCTTGACTGCGGCCTGTCAGCGCCCAACGGCGGCAGAGGTCCAGAGATGGCCGCGGGGGGTGGGAGCGGGCCTCGAGGTGGGCGGTCGGGAGCGGGCGGAGAGTGCGAACAGAGTGCGAACGGATCGTCTCAAATGGCTACGGATGGGGCCTGTTGCTCAGAGGGGATGTGGGGTGGAGGGGGCGGGGGGCGCTCCCCCGACCCCCACTTCCACTTCCACGTCCACTTCCACCTGCACTTGCACTTGCACCTGCACTTGCACCCCGGGCGCGGGGTGGCGGCCGGACCGGCGAGGCAGCCGAGCGAGGTAAGGGACATGGACGGCGGACATCGTTGGAGCATTCGATCCGGGCGTGTATTCCGCTCGGCCCAAGGGCCTCGCTCAACCCGCCCATACGGCTCCACGCCCAAGGAGCGCCCCAGGATGATCGGACCGGCGGGCATCACAGGACCGCGAAGACGGGCGGGCGTTCGCCCTTCGACTCGCTGCGCTCGCTCAGGGCTCCGGCCGCCCCTAC
>JASJDY010000235.1 GCA_030065025.1 Planctomycetota bacterium | reverse complement strand
TGGCGGCACAAGGCGCGGCTGCTCGACCTGATGAACCTGATCGGCTTCCTGGATCAGGAGGGCGAGCGCCCGACGCAGCAGCGGGACGTCAAGCGGTTGCTCGAGGCGTATCGGTAGCGGCGCAACCCCGTATCCGTTTCCGTTCGCGTTTCCGTTTCCGGCGTATCCGTGGCGCGTGCTCCGATCCCGACCCGCCGCACCGTTTCCGATGCCGGGGCCCCGGAACTCGATCGCCCGCCCGCGCATGAGGGCGGGCGTTCACCGGCGCCTTCGGCGCCGTCTCCGGCCGCCCCTACCACCTCATGCACAACGAACGGCGACTTGGCCGTGGCCGTAGAGCGAAACGCTCAATCCCCCGCGGGCTTCTTCTGCTTCCGCGTGTAGGTGATCTCCATGTGCTTCACTTCCTGGCCGTTCATGGTCATCCAGCCCTCGAGCTTGTGACCGTCCTTGCCCGGGATCGTGTAGCGCAGGCGCTGCGGGATCTTGCCCATCGGACCGTCCCACGTGTACGTGAGCGTGATCGTCTTGCCGTCCTTGCCGGCACTGCCTTGCAGGATGTTCATGTGGGAGCCGAAGTTGTCGAGCCAGACGGCCTCATAGCGCTTCTTGAAGTTGTCGTAGCCCATGAAGCCGGTGCCGTGCATCTTCATGCCCGACCAGTCGCCGCTGAACTCCTGCCGGAGGAAGCTGCCATTGAGCGCAGGCGTGTTTGTCGCCGAGCCCTTTGTCACGTTGGGCTCGCCCGGCCCCATCCAGTGCTTCATGACGGTGTCCCACTCACCCGCCATGGCCATCAGGATCTTGTGCGACGGTCCGGGCTTCGCGAGCGCCATCATCTGCTTCATCGCAGCGTCCTCGTCGGGCTTCGGATCCTCCGAGAAGCCGACGCCGGCAAAGAAGCCGAGCGCGATCGCCATGACCAGGGCGCAGGTCGTCCAACGTGTCTTCATCGTTCACCTCCGGGGCTATCTGCGGGCCGCGTAGGGTAGCCCGGAAGGCATTTTCGCGTCACGCGCCTTCAGGCGATGGCCCGCGCCGCGGCACGCAGCACGCTGAGCATGCCCGCGCGATCGGAGCGGGCCGCGTGCACGAACAGGGCGGCAAGGTCCTCCGCGAGGTCGACGTCGTAGATGCGCGACGTCTCCGACTCGGCGTGCATCATCGCGGTCAGCTGCGGGAAGCGTGTCTCGAGCCAGCGGAGGAACGGCACCATGAGATGGTCTCCCCGCTCGAGATCCTCGGCCAGGCGCTCGAGGAACTCGGCCGTGAACGCACGTAGGACCTCGTCGCGCTCCGGGGCGCCCATCTCGCGCAGCGTCGCGGCGAGCGCGTCGAACACGGCAGCGCCGCCGGCGGACCACGCGCGCACGACGTCGAAGAAAGACATGCCCTTCTCACGCCAGAAGATCAGCGTCCGGTAGAAGTGGAAGAGCGTCTGACCGACGCGCCGGCGCTGGTCGTTCGTGCCGACGACCAGGCGCTGCAGCTCGGCGTCGAGCGCCTGTCCGCCCCTCACGCGCTCTCCTCGGCGATGCGCTTCTCGAGCCATGCCTGGAGGCCGGCTGGGTCATCCGTACCGACGCGCAGGAGCCCCTTCTCGGTCGTGATCTCCACGCAGTCGCGGCCCCAGAGGTTCCAGGTCCAGCCGCGGCCGGGCGCCCAGTGGATGCCCCAGCCGTCGATGAGCGACGAGCGCGCGATATGCGCTTCGCGCATCGAGGCGTAGGGCACGCGCTTGCCGAACACGGGGATCGGACCGAAGCGGATGCCGAGTGCGTCGTCCTCGTCCCGCACGCGGAGGTGCTTGAACGAGAATGCAAAGAGCACGGGCAGGATGGCGGCGCTGGCGACCAGGAGGGCGACCGTCGCAGACTCGTTCCGCACCCACCAGGCGACGCCGAGCATGAGCACGGCGGTTGCGATCAGGAGCAGATACAGCGGCGCTCGCTGCGTGTGGTCGTAGGCCATGCGGACAGCCTACCGCTCCTTCTGGAGGGCGGTGCGAATCGCGGCCGGTCGATCCGTGATCACGCCGTCGACGCCCAGCGCGACCAGCTCGCGCGCGCGGTCGGCGTCGTTCACGGTGTAGACCCAGAGCTTGAGGCCGCGCGCATGCACGGCCTCGACCGCGGCCGCATCGACATACCTGTGGTTCCAGCCGACGACCGCCACCCCGATGCCGTGGATGCGATCGAGGCGAGCCTGACTCAGCTCCCGGCTGCCGAGCGCCCCGAGCACCAGGTGCGGCGCCCGGGCCCGGCAAGCCGCGAGGAACTCCCAGTCGAAGGCCTGCACGACGACGTGCTGCAGCAGCGCCTTGCGCTCGAGCAGGGCGACGAGCGTGCCCGCGTCCCCGGCCTTGCGTTCGATCAGCGTCGTGCTGCCGTCCTGGATGACGTCGAGCGCTGCGCCGAGATCGGGGATGACGGCGCCGCGGAAGCGCTCGGCGAACCACGCGCCGGCATCGAGCTCGCGCAGCTCCCGTGTGGTGCGCGCAGAGAGCGGCAGCTTCTCGCCCCCCCACCGAGCGACGGCGTCGGTCGTGCGATCGAGCGTCTTGTCGTGGAATACGCACGGCTCGCCGTCGCGCGAGTGGTGGTAGTCCAGCTCCACCAGGTCGGCCTGCGCATCGAGCGCGCGCCGGAACGCGTGCAGTGTGTTCTCTGGCGCTGAGGCGCTCGCGCCCCGGTGCGCGATCACGAGGACGCCCTCGCGTCCGACGACCTCGCGCGCCGGGGCCTTCATCGTGGGCACGGCTTGGCGTCCGGCACCTCGACGTCGCCGTGGAAGCGCCACCTGGGTGCCTCGCCGACCTTCGGCGGCTTGCCCGTCAGCCGCGCGCGGATCATCGCCAACGGAATGCTGCCCTCGCGCAGGACGGCGTCGTGGAAGGCGCGGTTGGTCCACGTCCCGTTGCCGACGAGCTCGTGATGCAGCGCGCGCAGCTGCAGGCCGCCGATCATGTACGCCACCTGATAGAGCGGCCCGTAGGCGCCGCTGATGTAGCGGCGCACCTCACCCCTGGCGCCCTCCTTCTCGAAACCGACGCGGTCCCGCAGGAACGCGACCATTTCCTCCGGGGTCATCTGCCCGAGGTGGAAGCGAAGCGTCACGAGGATGCGCGCGCAGCGATGCATGCGCCAGAACAGCATGCCGATCCGGTCCTCGGGACCCCGATGCCAGCCGAGGTCGTAGAACAGCATCTCCCAGTGGAGTGCCCAGCCCTCGACGAAGAACGGCGTGCGGAACAGCTTGCGGTACGCCCGGTGACGCGCTGCCATGAACAGCTGCAGGTGGTGGCCCGGGATCAGCTCGTGCGGCGTGACGATGCGCGTGAAGTGCTCGTTGTTGCCGCGCATGCTCTGCAGCTTGTGGTCGTGCGCCATGCCCTCGGTCGCGTACGCGACGAGCATGTGCTGATCGTTGTAGACCGCGAACGGCAGCGTCTTCTGGCTCTTCTCCGAGAGCATCTTGAGGCGCCACGTCTCGGCGGCGAGCGGCGGGATCCCGACGAGGTCGCGTTCCTCGAGGAAGCGGATGGCCTCACGCGCCTGCTCCGCCACCAGATCGTCCTGCTCGCCGGGCTTGCGATGGAGCCCCTTGACGTGCTCCACCGCTGCAGGCCAATCCGCCTTGCCGAGCTCCTTGGCGGCGCGCGCGCCCTCCTGCTCGCACCACGCGAACTCGCGCTCCGCGATGACGAGCAGCTGCTCGGGCGTGTAGGGGATCATCTCGCGGGTGATCGCGCGGCACAGGGCGTCGCGTCCGATGGGATCGCCGATCAGCGGGGCGGTCTCTGCGTCCACGACGCCGGCCACGGTGGCCTTCAGCCACGCGGCGTACTCCTCGAGCTCCTTGGCTAGCGCGTCGTGGGGCTTCCGCACCCACCAGCCGAAGGTGGGCTCGTAGCCCGCGCGGAAGTCGAACCAGGCCTTGAGCAGGCGGCGAAGGCGCTCCGCAGCTTTCGCTGCCCGCAAGGCCACCACAGGCGTCGTCTTGACGTGGTCAGCCGGCGGGTCGTCGTGCAGACCGGACGAGACCGCGTTGCGGACGTCCTGCACGTGCGTGAGCACGTCACGGAGCTTCTGCGCAGCCGCCTTGGGATCGACGGCCTCCGAGCGGCGCCGCGCGTCATCGAGTGCGAGGAGGTCGTCGGCGAAGGGCAGCAGGCGCCGCGTCTCCACGTTGCGGCGACGCTGCATGCGGAGCTCGTCGCCGCGTCGTCCCAGGTGATTGACGAGCAGGTGGCGATCGATCGCCGCGTCGAGACTCGTCGGTTCCTTCATCTCGCCGAGCGCGGCCGTCCAGCGATCGAGGAAGGTCTCGAGTCGCGCGAGGCGGAGCTCCGAGAGCGGCTCGCCGTAGAAGCGGCGCAGGGAAGCCTCGTCGGCCGCGAACCGCCGGATGAGCGTGCGCATGGTCCGCGCGTCGTCGACGGCCTCCTCGGCCCCGGCCAGGGGCGCGAAGCCGAGGACAACGAGCAGGGGTAGACACCAGGCGCGGCGGAACGTCATGGCGTCCGGGAGTATCACCCCCGCGGCGAACGAGCAAGCCCGCAGGCCCCTCGCGCGGGCCAGGGGGATCCAGTAGCCTGCAGGGCCCTGCTTGGAGAGCACCATGACTCGCACGCGTCTCGTCCAGTTCGGCGTCCTCGCGCTCATCGCGCTCGTGGCCGCGCCCACGGCCCTCGCGAAGGACAAGGAGCCGAATTTCGTCCAGTCGTTCCTCGCCGACGTGGAGCTGGGCCTCGGTCAGTTCACGGATGAGCTGATCATCTTCCCGCTCATCGCGAAGGAGAAGCGTGAGCGGCTGGACATCCAGCCGAACACGTGGGCGAAGGACCTCGCGTACAGCGAGCCGGAGCTCCCGAAGAAGCGCTTCAACGTGGCCGTGGCGAACAACGAGACCAAGCCCCTGCTGCTCCTGGGCGGCACGCTGCTCGGCGGCGGACGGCGCGATCGCCTCGTGACGCGCGACGTGCTCGTCGCACCGGGCGGCCGCGTGGAGATCCGGACGATCGTCACCGGTGGACCGAGCGAGACGCGCAAGGAGGCGGTGCCGTTCCGCCTGGGCTCGGCCCTGGCGCCGCCCTACATCCGCGAGCGCGCGGAGTTCAACCCGACGAACACGCTGGTGCCGAGCTTCGTCTCGCACTTCCTCGACTTCCGCAACAAGGGCGACAAGCGCAAGTCGCTGGCGGCGATCAACGCCTCGACGCAGCTCAACCAGCTCTGCATCCCGTGCCACCAGTCGCTGGCCTCGTTCCCGACGGCAAGCGGCGGCCGCGTGGTCGGACTCGTCACGGCGGTGCGCGGGCGCATCCGCTCGATCGAGGCCTTCGGCGACAACCGCCTGTTCAAGGCCTGGTTCGAGCCGCTCCTGAAGTCGCACACGTTCGCGGCGGCGGCCATCAACGCGAAGGCCAAGAGCCTGCGCATCCCGGAGCCCGGCAAGGGCGATCCGAAGAAGGCGCTCGAGGAAGTGCGCGTGAAGGCGCAGCGGCTGCTCGACATGCTCGCCAAGGCGCGCTATCGCGACGACGACGCGCCGCTCGGCTCGATGGGCGAGTCCCTCCTGCTCCGTACGAGCAACGGCACGCGGGGTGTGGCGAAGGGCCTGGACGGCAAGTTCGTGCACCTGGCCGTGTTCCCGTACGACCCCTTCGAGCACGCGCTCTTCTCGCGCCGCATCAAGCCGCCGAACGAGCCGGACGACGGCTACGGCGAGGACGGCGTGGCCGAGCTCCAGCGACGTGGCACGGGCGGCGGACGCCTGACCGAGTACGAGAGGCGGCTGCTGAGGCGGCTGGGCGGCCGTCCGGCGGGCGGCGTCGGTGGCCTCCCGCGTCGGCGTTAGGAGTCGTCTCGCGGGACTGGGTACCACCCACCCGAGCGCGTTCGAATCGCGCTCCCGCTCGCGCACGCGCTCGCTCATCGTCGGCGCTCCGTGGAGTGCCCGTGGGTCGAGCGCGAGCGAGATGGCGAGCGCGAGGCCGGGTGGGCGTGTAATCCCCAAAACGCGAGCCGGGAGATGGCGAACCATCTCCCGGCGGCGTATCTGGCTACATGCCGGCCAACGGCCGGCGGCGCTGTCTAGCGTCAGGTGCCGCCGAAGCAGCCACCCGAGCTGAAGAGCCCGTAGGACTTCTTCGAGACGCGCTTCTTGGGCGGGCAGCTCACGGGCGCGCTCACCTGGCGCACGGGCGCGCGGCGGATCGCCTTGGTCTTGCGGACGGGTACGGGCGCGACTGCTGCGCGACGGACCGGCGCGGGGGCGGCACGGCGCATGGGCGTGCTGGTGCGCACGGGAGCGCGCGCATAGGTGCGCGTGATCGAAGGCGGCGGCGGCGGCGGCGGCACGTAGCCGGCGTACGTCGTCGTCGCGGGCATGACGCGCGGCGCGGGAGCCGCACGGACGTTCATGCGCTGGACGCTCGTCTGCTGGACGGTCGTCTGCTGGACGGTCGCCACGCTGCTGGGACTCGCGCGGTACTTGTGCTTCGCCATCAGGCTGCTTGCCGAGCGTCCGCTCGCACAGCCTGCAGCTAGAACGCCGGCAGCCACCAGCGCGATCAAGCTTGCGGTTCGCAAACCGAATACCTCCAACGGCCACCGTCTTGGACGACGGCCGCACCCCGGACGCGTTCACGTGGGCGTCATCCCTCGTACGCGCCCCATCCGCCTACTCGGTCGGCATACGGGAGGCCTTGAATCGCGCGCGACCCGAAGAACCCTTCCTCTGCCCAGCCGTGAAGGCTCGTTCCCTCGGCCCTTGGGAGCAACACGCCCTACCGTGCGACGCCCCCCACCGGAGGAACAGGACGGGCGCAGTGTCCGGCCGATTCCGCCGGATTCCAAGCAGTCTTTGGGGCCAACCCGAGCCGAAGCCGGCCTGTGCGCCGGATCGCCCTCCGGGCCCCATTCCCTGGGGCTGGCGGGCTATCCTGCGACTCAGGAGACGGGATCCCGGGGCCTCCGCCCGGGCCGGCGAACGGACGCAAGTCCTTCCGGCACAAGGGCCTCCGAGCGACGGGGGGAGCTTGCTGGAGGAGGCCCGCGCAGGCATCGTGGGCCCCGCGATGAGCGCGTCCCCCGAGCACCCCCATCCGGGCTTCAGACCTCTTCACAATCCGGGCGAGCCCTTCGACCCGGAAGGC
>JASJDY010000234.1 GCA_030065025.1 Planctomycetota bacterium | reverse complement strand
GATCGTCGCGGCGGCGGCGGTCGCTTCGGTGGCGGCGGCGGCGGCGGGTTCCGCGGCGGTGGCCGTGGCCGTGGTCGTCAGGACCGCGGACCGCGCGCGCCCCGCAAGATCAGCCTGGACGCCGGCACGTCGAAGAAGGACGAGAAGGTCGACACCTCGAAGATGAGCCCCGAGGAGCTGATGCAGTGGAAGCTGGATCAGTTGAAGAAGAAGCTCGAGCGCCCGGACGCGGATTGACGTGTAGGGGCGGCCGGAGCCCTGAGCGAGCGCAGCGAGTCGAAGGGCGAACGCCCGCCCGTCGACGTCTCGCGGCCTTCCGAATCCACGCCCCCAGACGTCGCAGAAGGGCGGGCCTGCGGTCGCGCTCCGCGCGACCTTGGGCCGCCCCTACGAGTCACTTGCCTTCGGCAAACCGGCGCCACCGCTCCTTCTGCTTCTCGATCGTCTCGATGCGCTCGAGCGACTTCAGGACCGCGTCACGCACGACCGGGTCCGGATCGTCGACGGACTTGGCCAGGGCCTTGATCGCCGCCGCGTCGTACAGCGTGCCGAGTGCCTTCGCAGCCCGGGCGCGCACGACCGGACTCTTGTGCGAGAGCATCCCGATCCACAGCGGGAGGTCCGCAGCGCCGAGGCGCCGTTCCAGGACAGCGACCGCGCGCTTGGGATAGGTGGTCCCTTCGAAGGCCAGCATCTTGCGGACCAGCTGGTGCTTCCTGCTCTCCAGCACGTTTGCTGAACCGAAGCGCAGGTAGACACTGCGCGCCTTCGGACCGTCCGGGCGTAGGGCCGGCAGGAACGCGTCGAAGACCTTCTCGTCCAACGGCAGCCGGTCGAGGAACGCCGTCGCCTGATCGACCTGCTCCGGGTCCTCGAAGTCGTAGTGCCGGCGTAGGTCCGCGAGCGTCAGCTCGTCCATGTGCTCGACGAGGTGCAGACGCGTCTCAGCATCGATGCCCGGTGCACCGAGCAACTCGCGCAGGAGCGCCGTCATCTCCTTCGAAGGCTGACCCAGGAACACGTACGTGACGAAGAGCCGCACGCCTGCGCCGAGCTGCGCCTCGCTCCAGCGCTTCCAGCCGGAGCGGAGCCGGGAGAGCGCCTCGGCCCGGTTCGCCTCGTCCTTCGCCCAGTCCGAACCCAGCAGGTTCCAGATGGCCGACGGGAAACGCTCAGGCGAAGCGAACGCGGCATCGAAGAGCAGGTCGCGGGTGCGCTTCTCCATCAGGAGCAGCCCGAGAACCTGCGATGCGTACGTCTTGAACGGCGCGGAGACGATGATGCGCCGTGCCCGACCGAAGCTCGTCTGGATGTTGCCCCGCTTCCCGCCAACCGCGGAGGTGTCCCACTCCGCGGCCGTCTCCGCCAGCCGGGTGAGCGTCTCGGCATCCCAGTCGAGCTTCTCCAACCTGGGATTCCGTCGCAGCGAGATGAAGAGGGCGTCGCTCATCTCACGGCGCCGGCCCTTCGTCGCGAGCGCGGGCGCAAGGCGCTGCACGCGCTCGTCGATGTCCCCGGCAACGATGCCCATGGCCTCGGCACGAACGTTGGCATCCTTCGCGTTCACCGTCCAGTCGACCAGGGCCTCGAAGACACCGTCCCGGCCGCGCAGACGCTGCCACCACTCCTTCGGCGCGGAGCGCATGATCGGCCCATCCGTGCGGGAGATCGCGATCGCGAGCACGTCCCGCGCACGCCTTCCGTCGCCGGCCGCGCCCTCCGTAGCCGTGAGGGGCCAGGTATCGAGCTGGTTGAGCCTCTGCGCCTGCAGCACGTGCGTGAAGGCCTGAACAGCGAGCTCGAGGTCCGTCTCGGCCGGCACCCGGCGCAGCTGCCCGGAGAGGGCCGCAAGCAGGTCCTTCTGCTCGCGCGCGCCCGGCGGCGTAGCGATCACGGCCTGTGCGATCGGGCGCCACGCCGTCTCGGACTCCACGGCGCCGTAGCGCATGTAGGGGAGCACGACCTTGCGGAGCATCTTGTCGTCGAACCACGCCAGCAGATCCGCAGGCTCGAGCTTCGTCGGGTCCACCTCGCCGCGGTGCCGTGCATACGACCAGCGGTTGATGAGACGCCCGGCGATCCACTGGCGGATGTTCCAGTGTGCTCCCTCGTCCACGGCGATCGCCTTCAGCCGGGTCCAGAACGCCGGAGGCTGCTCTTTGAGAAGCAGCGGCGTGATGAGCGCGCGCGTGACCGTGTTCGTGTCGTTCGACTCACGCGCAACGGCCTCGAGCACCGCCTCGCGGCCCTGGAGCAGCGCGGTGATCCACGGAGCGCGACCGTCCTTGGAGTCCTTCGCCGCATCCGCGTACGCGGAGCGGACGGGGTCCACGGACGCTTCGAGCTGCGACCAGAAGGCGTCCTCGCTCTCCCAGCCGTGCGCATCCCAGAGGACGGCGGGCGGGGGAAGCGTCCCGATGAGCACCATGAGGCGGATCGCGGCGTTGCGCAGCGTGGGGTTCGGGGAGCGCGTGTGCTCGGTGAGCGCCGCGATGGCGGGCTCACCGATGGTCAGCAGCTCCTGCCGTGCGCCTTCCGAGACCTTCTGGTCGCGATTGCCCAGCTTGAGGATGAGATCGACGATCTTGGCCTGGAACTCGGGACTGTACTGATAGCGCTGGTACCACTCGCGGAACGACGTGCGCAGGTCCTCGGCCGTCCACTCGTCGAGACGCTGCCGCGCCTTGGCAAGCAGGGCCGCCTGCTGCGGGAAGTCCTTCGCAAGGGACTCGAGCGCGCGCACGGCTTCTTCGGTCTTGCCCATGCGGTGCAGCACGACGGCGAGCCGATAGGCGGCGCGGGCGCGAATGGCCTCGCTGCCCTCGGCCTGGAGGGCCTGCTTGTAGGCGGCGACGGCCTTGTCGAGCGCGCCGGTGCCGGTCTCGGCCCACCAGGCGTCGCGGAAGGCCTTCGCAGCCGGCGAGTCCTCGCGCTCGCCCTCGTCCGCGGCGAGGGGCGCGGCGAAGAAGAGGAAGATGACGACGAGCAGGGCGATGAGGGCGCTGGGACGGATCATGGGGAGATCTCCTCGATGTCTGAGGAGAGGGTGGCGCGAGCCGCGGGCCTGATTGCTAGAGGCGTGTCAGGTTCTGGTGAGGCGTGCGTTCGGCCACCCGGTGTGCGCCCGCGTTCTCGTGGCCGTGGCCGTGGCCGTGGCCGTGAGGTGGATGCCACGCGCTCGCGATCCCGCTCGCGCTCGCTCCTCGGCCGCGGTCTGGACCCCGCCCGAACCTCGAGCGGGAGCGCGAGCGAGAGCGCGAGTTCCTACACCCCCAGCTCCCCCCGCAGCACGATGACCCCCTGCCCGCGCAGGAGCACGCGGTCCCCGCGCATCTCGCACTCGACGTCTCCACCGCGCGTCGAGATCTGGCGCGCGCTCAGCACGTCCTTGCCCAGACGCTTTGCCCAGTACGGCGCCAGGCTGCAGTGCGCCGAGCCGGTCACGGGGTCCTCGTCGACGCCGACGAGCGGCGCGAAGAAACGCGACACGAAGTCGACGTCCGTCCCGGGCGCCGTCGCGATGACGCTGCGGCCGGCCTCTTCGAGCAGCCGGAAGTCCGGCGTCAGCGCAGCGACCTCGGCCTCGCTCTCGAACACGCAGAGGAAGTTGTGCTTGCCGGCCAGGTGGACCTCGGGCGCCGCGGCCCCCAGCCCCTTGGCCAGCGCGCGCGGTAGCTGCGGCGCCGCTTCCGGCGGGAGTGCGGGGAAGTCCATCTCCACCGAGTCCTCGAGCCGGCGCACGATCAGGGGGCCGCTCTTCGTCTGGAATGCGATCTCGTCGCGTTCGGTCTCGACCTCGGCGAACAGCACCCAGGCTGCCGCCAGCGTGGCATGACCGCAGAGGTCGACCTCGCAGCGCGGCGTCATCCAGCGCAGCTCCCACGTATCCCCTTCAGGGGAGGGCACGAGGAACGCCGTCTCCGAGAGGTTGTTCTCGGCGGCGATGGCCTGGAGCAGTTCGTCGTCGAGCCACGTCTCGTAGAGGCACACGGCGGCCGGGTTGCCGGCGAAGGGACGGTCCGTGAACGCGTCCACCTGGTACAGCGGGATCGTCTCGGCCATGGCTACTTCACGAGCACCACGCGCGCGGAGGTGATGCGATCCCCCACGCGGATCCGGTCCACGGCGTCCATGCCCGTCTCGACGTTGCCGTAGCACGTGTAGCGCTCGTCGAGCGGCCGGTAGGTCGTGTGCATGATGAAGATCTGGCAGCCGCCGTCGTCCTTCGTGCTCTTCGGCATGCCGAGCGCACCGCGCACGTAGCGCTTGGGGCTGAGCTCGTCGGGCACCGTCCAACCCCCGTTGCCCGCGCCGTGGCCGTGAGGGTCACCGCCCTGGATGACGAAGTTGGGGACGACGCGATGGAAGCGCGTATCCGTGTAGACGCCGTTGGCCACGGCGTTGAGCAGGCTCACGCAGTGCACGGGCGCCACGCGGGCATCGAGCGTCACGGTGATGGGACCGGCCGTCGTCTCGAAGACGATGCGAGGGTTGGCCTCGGCGATCCAGTCGGCGATCTCGAGGATGCCCCGCTCGTCGAGCAGCTCGCCTTCACCGGCCGGATCGGGCATGGCCTTGAACGGCGGCTCGATCGCGCGGGGCACGCCCTTCCACGCGTTGCTCTGGTCGTCGTCCCCGCCGTAGGGCCCCTCGGGCGGCTCCTCCTTCAGCTTCTCGAACGCGGCCCAGGCAGCGCGCCGCACCCACGGTGACGGGTCCTTCCCCAAGTGCGTGCCCAACGCGTACAGCATGGCCTTCTTCGTCTCGGGCGGACACGCCTCGTCGCCGGCAAGATCCGCGAACGCGCCCATGAGCGCGCTGCGGATCTCCTCGTGCAGGCCCGACTCCTTGATCTCGTCGTGCGGCCGCTCGCCCTTGTGGGTGCGCTTCAGCATGGCCAGCAGCGTGTCGGCATGCGTCATGCGCTTGTTGGCGCCGACCAGCGCGACGGCCGAGGCGATCACGAAGTGGCGGTCCGGCTTCTCGACGGCGTAGCCGCCGGCCAGGAAGCCCATGAGCCACTCGTCGAGCTTGGGATGCTCCTTGCCCTCGAGGCCGCGGAGGATCGTCATCCAGACGGCAGCGTGGAGGTTGCCGGCCCGCTGCGACGCACCGGGGTCGGCCCACACGAAGAGCTCGTCGAGCGCTTCCTTGCGCTTCGAGTGCAGGAGCACCAACGCCTCGGTGGTCTGGCGCACGACGCGATCGTCGTGACGGTCCTTCGCCTTCGCGAGGTAGGTCCATGCCTTCTCGGCGCCGTGCTTCACGAGCGCGACCGTCAACGTCTCGCGCACGCGCGGATCGGCCTCTGACTCGAGCGCCTGCCAGAGCGCATAGCGCACGACGGCGCCGTCGTGATCCCGGTCGCCGAGGATCCCGGCAGTGAGATCGCGGACCTTGGGGTCCGCGTGCTTCAGCGCGCGTACGAGCGCGGCGTCGATCGCCTCGCCTTGCCGCGGCGCGAGGATGCGGCCGATGGCGTCTTGGGTCACGCGCGGGTCCGGATCCTCGAGGAGCCGCAGAAGATCCTCGGGCAGCCCGCCCTCGGCGAGCGACGCGCGCGGCAGCAGCGAACCGAGCACGCGGATGCCGGCCATGCGGCGGTCGGGCGCCTCGTCCTGCAGCAACGCACGGAAGGGCTTCGCGAGGTCCGCGTCGCCGTCCCATGCCTTGTCCGCCTGGCGCTGGGCGCGAGCGTAGCGGCCGGCGATGAGCCAACAGGCATAGGCGGCCGCGTCACGTACGCCGGCGTCCGGGTCGACGATCGACGCGGCGGCGACGGCCAGGTGGTCGCGCTCCTTGGCGCCGGCACGAGCGAGCGCCTCGAGCGCCGCGCGCCGAACGCCCGGGTGCTTGTCCTCGGCCATGAGGGCCAGCGCGCCGAGCGCGTTCTTCTCCTCCGCGACGCCGGGCGTTCGGCCCAGGGCCTCCATACCGGCCGCACGAAGCTCGAAGTGCTTGTCCTCGCGCAGACGCTGGAGAGCCTGCCCGATGGGCTCGAGCAGCTCCTTCGTCTGGACCATCCCGGCGGACCAGAAGATCAGGGCCAGTTCCGGCTCGTTCTCGGGCGTGGCGGTGGCGAGGATGTCGCGCAGGATGCCGGGCCCGGTGCCGTCGTTGCCGATGCGCCCCAGCGCGCGGAGCGCAAGGCGTCGTAGGGCCGGCGCTGCGTCCTTCTTCAGGAAGGGATGGAGCGCCGCGGCGTCACGCGTCATCTCCGCGCGCAGGATCTTGGCGCGGTCGTCGAGCGTGTCGGCGTCTACGGGCGCCGCCGTCAGGCCGGCCAGGCAGAGGACGCAGAGAAGGCAGAGGGCAGCACGCATGGGAACCTCCGTGCGGCCGATGGTACGCCTGCCGGCCGAGCGCGAACACCCCCGCCGCAGGGCCGGGTCAATGCCGCGCCAAGGGTGGGTCAGGAGCCGCTCCGGGGTCGGAGCGACAGAGTCAGTCGGCGAACAGATCCGCGGGCGAGAGCGAGAAGCCCGGCACGACGTCGGAGGAGACGGAGCGTTCATCGGACGCCTCACGCGGCCTCTGGACGGCGGCGACCTGGATGCGGCGCCGGCGCGGATCGACGAGCCAGACCTCCTTGACACCGGCGGCGAGCAGGCGGCGCGTCTTCACGTCGCGGTCCTGCGCCTCGGTGGAAGGCGAGAGCACCTCGAGCACGATCAAGGGCAGCGGGTTGTCGTCCTGCTGCACGTCCATGGGCGGCGCGTCCGCCCATACGACGACGTCGGGCTGGTAGACGTTGAGCTCGTCCAGCGGGATGTCGCACGGCGCCATGACGACGCGGCGCTCGCCGACGAGGTCGCGCAAGCGCGTGTAGATGCGCCCGATGAAGAACTGGTGCCCGTAGGTGGGCGAAGGGCTCTTGACGAGGCAGCCCTCGATGAGCTGCGCAGGGAAGCCCTCCGGCAGCTGCATGTAGTCGGCGCGGGTGAAGACGGTTTCCATCGGACTCATGCCTCACTATCGCACGAGATGGGTGGATGGTCACATGCACGGTTCACGATCGTGCCGCCCGATGCCGCTGAGGCCTCGCGCTCGCGATCCCGCTCGCGCTCG
>JASJDY010000036.1 GCA_030065025.1 Planctomycetota bacterium | reverse complement strand
ACGAGGCCTTCGCGCCCGCCGCGGGCAAGCGCAGCGCGAGGAGGTGCATGAGGTCGCCCACCACCGGCGCCGCCGGGCTGTACTGGCCCTCGTCGCGCAGGTCGTGCCCGAAGACCGTCACCTTCGTCTCGCCGCTGCGCACCTCCTCGCCCTTGTGGACGCGCACCAGCGTGCGCTCGTAGCGCAGGAAGTCCGACCGCGCGAGACGCCAGGCGACGCCCGCGTCCTCCGCGGCGGCGCGAGGCGTCGCTGCCACGAAGGGCAGCAGGGCGGCGGCGAGGAGGAGAAGGCGCGGCACGCACGGATTGTACGGCCCCCCGGATCGTGCATGGGTGGCGCCGGGACTCTACGCTGCTCGGGTGAGCGACTTCCGTGCCTACTGCGACGACCTGCTGCGCCGCGCCCGCGACGGCGGCTGGGAGGTCGTTTCCGAGAAGGCGATCCCCTACGGCCGCCAGTTCGGCCTCGTGCAGCACGGCGCGGCGAAGGCCGTGCTGAGCTGCTATCACGGCAAGAAGGGCTTCAAGCACGTGCCGGGCGGCAAGGCGGCCGAGGACCTCGCCGCCGCGCTCGGCAGCCGCGCGCCGGCGCGCCCCGGCGCGAAGGCCGAGGGCAGCGACGATCCCTTCGGCGCCGGCGTGCCGCGCATCGGCGGCGACGAGTCGGGCAAGGGGGACTACTTCGGGCCGCTCGTCACAGCGGCCTGGCGCCTCGAGGACGGCGACGTCGAGACGCTCCGCGACCTGCGCGTCACCGACAGCAAGGCGCTTCGCGACGGCTCCATCGAGCGCATCGCCGGCAAGCTCGAGGAGCAGGGGCGTGGGGTCGTGCAGGTGCTCATGCCGCGCGACTACAACCCGCGCTACGCCGAGACCCGCAACCTCAACATCCTGCTCGCCCAGATGCACGGCGCCTGCGTCCGCGAGCTGCTCGCCGCGCACGCGACGCCGCCGCGGAGCGTGGTCATCGACCAGTTCGCCCGGCGGACGGCGATCCTCGAGCGCGAGGCGCGGCTACCCGCGGGTTGCCGCCTGATCACCCGCACGAAGGGCGAGGCCGATCCCGCCGTTGCGGCGGCCAGCATCCTGGCCCGCGCCGCCTTCGTGCAGGGTCTGCGAGACCTGGGCCACGAGTTCGGCTTCACGTTCCCGCCGGGTGCCGGGGCCCCGGTCCTCGCCGCGGGCCGCGACTTCGTGCGCACGTTCGGCCGCGAGCGGCTGCCCGAGGTGGCGAAGGTCCACTTCGCCACGAGCGAGCGGCTTTAGGGGACCTCGGCTGGGCACACCGTGCGCGGGCCGGTAGGTTGGCGCGCGTGAAGACGGCGGCATCCCTGCTCATCCTCGTGCTCCTCCTCGCCGCCGGCGGGCCCGCCGCGGCCGACGACTGGGGGGACGCGCGCAGCGCGTTCCGGGGCATGCTGCGCAGCGAGCGCTGGCAGGACCGCGCCTCCGCGTACCAGACGATGCTCGACTACGACGGGGCGAAGGCCTTCAAGGAGGTCTTCTCGGCGGCCATGCGCGAGAAGAACGCGCGCGTGAAGATCGAGGCGATCAGGACGATCGGCCAGTTCGAGAGCGCGGAGGCACGCGCGGCTCTCCTCAAGGCCCTGAACCAGCCGAAGTCCGAGAAGGGGCTCCTGCTCCTGATGGCCCTGGCGGGCAAGAGCGGCGACTTCGCCGTGCCCCGGCTCATCGAGATCCTGCGCGGCAAGGATGCCCAGCCGGCCGCGCTCGCCGCCAACGCGCTCGGCGCCAAGGCCGTCGAGGCGGGCTTCATGCCGCTGGTCGAGGCGCTCAAGCACAAGGAGTGGCAGGTGGCCGCCGCCGCCGCGCGCGGCCTGCGCGCCATGGCGTGGTCCGAGAAGACCAAGCCGGACAAGCGCAAGGGCACCGAGGCCCAGCCGAAGATGCCCGACTGGTTCGAGGGCGAGAAGGTCCTCATCCCGCTCATCGACACGCTCAAGGAGGCCCGCGGCGTGCTGCGCGGTGATCTCATCGAGACGCTCGAAGTGATCACGAAGAAGGACTACGGCGACAACCACGCCGCGTGGGTCGCGCATGCGAACGGCCAGGAGGTCACCGAGGGCCTCCTCGCGCTGCGCAAGTACCCGCCGCACTTCTTCGGCGTGCCGATCTACGGACGGCGGGTCGTGGTCGTGTACGACACGAGCGTGCTCACCGAGAACGTGCACCCGTTCACGAAGCGCGAGCGGCTCCAGGAGCTGTGCCGCGTGCCGGGTGGGCGCGACGTGCCCTGGTTCAAGATCAAGAGCATCCAGCACTTCAACTATGCGTGGACGCGACGCTTCATCCAGGACATGCCGACGAAGCGCCAGTTCGTCGAGTTCATCTTCTCCGGCAAGAAGCCCGATCCCGTCTTCGGCCGCCTGCAGTCCGTGAACCCCAGCACCAAGACGCGCATCATCGAGCAGATGGAGAAGACGCCGGCCCAGAACGACAACGACATCATGGGCACGATGATCCTCGCGCTGGACCTGTCCGGGAAGAAGGACAGCGCCGCCTGGTCCAAGGGGCCGGACGAGATCGTGTGCGTCTACTCCAGCGTGCCCTGGCGCGCGGACGAGACGGACCCCGAGGTGGTGGGGGCCACCGTGGGCCTCAAGGCCCGCCGCCGGCAGGTCAAGATCACGGCCGTGGGGGTCCACGAACACGCCTACAACATGATGAAGCTGTTCGCGGAGCAGAGCGGCGGCCGCTACCTCTCGCTGACCCAGTAGCCTCCGCGAGACACCCGCCTCGCGAATCGTCAGTCCGGGGCCCTCCGGAGGGGCCCGGACCCGCCCCGGTGGTACGCTGGAAGGGCTCCAGGATCGGAGGTGACCCATGCTGCGCGCAACCGCCTGCGCCCTCGTTCTTGCCCTTCTGCTGGTCCCCGTGACCTTTGCGGAGGACGCCAAGAAGGCGCCCACGAAGCTGACCCTCGCTACGGACGAGCAGGCCGAAGCGATCCTCGCCATCTTCAAGGAGGACTGGAAGGCCAAGGGCCTGAAGGGGGACGACCGGGTCTCGCAGCGCGACTACGCCATGCGCAAGATCTCGAAGGTCCACCACCCGAAGATCGTCGACGCGCTCGGCAAGGCGTCCCGCGACCGGCACCCCGACGTCCGCATGATTGCCCTGATCTACCTCGGCGACCAGAAGGCCCTGCCGCACCTGGCGTCGCAGCACGTCCTCAAGGCCATGCGCAAGAGCCAGAAGGACATCCCGCTGCTCATGACCGGCCTGCAGACGCTGGGCGAGCTCAAGTACCTCGGCGCGCGCAAGGAAGTCGCCAAGCTCATCAAGCACAGGCACTTCGTCGTGAAGAAGGCGGCCATCCAGGCGGTCGGCCGCATCGGCGACAAGCGCATGCTGCGCGAGGTGCTCTCCGCGCTCGGCATGAAGTACGGCGACGACGGCAACCTCAAGGAGCCCGAGAAGTCCGGCGGCAAGGAAGTCGTCGAAGAGGGCTACAGCTGGGAAGGCGCCGAGGCCAAGGTCGACTACGGCGACTCGGACAACACCAAGCGTGAGATCCCCGAGGCCAAGAAGAAGGCCGAGGCGCAGATCGCCAAGAACAAGGCGGCTGCGATGGCCGGCCGCGGTGGTGGCGGCGGCGGCTCGGGCGGCATGGGCGGCCTGAAGTCGGGCGGCAGCGGCGCGTCCTCGCGCAGCACCGAAGAGCTGATCCCCACGATCCTGAAGACGCTGAAGGCGCTGACGGGCGAAGAGTTCGACAAGCCGAGCTCGATCCGCAAGTGGGTCAAGGACAACAAGAAGCAGCTCGCGCGCGACCTCAAGGGCCTCGACGAGAAGGAGAAGGCGCAGAAAGCTGCCAAGTAGGGGCGACCTGTCGCCTACTGCCGGGCGCTCGCCCCACTGCGCTTCTGCCGTAGGGGCGACCTGAGCCCTGAGACGGAGTCCCTGAGCGAGCGGAGCGAGTCGAAGGGCGAGGCGGAGCGAGTCGAAGGGCGGAATGGTCGCCCGCGACCTCCCGCACCCTCTTGCGATTGCCACGTAGGGGCGACCTGAGGTCCGCCGCAGGCGGGCCGGAATGGTCGCCCGCGAGCTTCCGCACCGCGAACCGGATCCACGCTACGGCGGCCGGACGAGTCCATCGCGCTCGCGATCTCGCTCGCGCTCGCTCAACGAGCGACTGCCTTGGAATGTCCGTGAGTCGAGCGCGAGCCCGAGCGGGAGCGCGAGGTGGGCGGTCCGCTTCCTCCTGTCCCCTCCCTGCAACCTCCGCCCACCCCAGCCCGTCTCTGGAATGCCTGCTGCTCCCGCCCGTTAGGCCCGCACCTGCCTCGAAAGCGGTAGAACTGCTCCCATGCCCAAGCCCACCCGCTCCGCCCTCGGACCCTGGCAACGCTTTCTGGTCCGGATCCTGATCGTGGGCGGGCTCCTCCTCACGGGCACCGGCCTGTTCCTCTTCTTCAGCGACGGCGCGGGCTCCGCCTCCAGCATCTCGCTCCTCATCCACATCTTCGGCGGCACGCTGCTGGTCCTCGTGATGATCGGCTTCGTGGTGCCGCACGCCGTCGCCCAGCGCAAGCGGCGACCGTCCATCCGCGCCACCGGCTTCACGCTCCTGACCGCCTTCCTGCTCGTGATCGGTACGGGCTTCTGGCCGATCTTCGAGGAGGTCGCGTCCCGGCGCGCGTGGGCCCGCGGGCTCCACATCGGCGGCGCCGTCGCGGCCCTGTTCCTCTACTTCGTGCACCGGCGCGGCGGCATCAATCCCCTCAAGCCTCGGCGGTACATCCACGGACTCGCCACGTGCGCCCTGCTGGGCTTCGTGCTCTTCGCGTGGGACCGTCTCGACCCGGAGGGCTTCATTCAGGCGCTGGGCGCGGAGCGCAAGGAGAACCAGTTCACGCCGACGCGCCTGCCGGGCAACCGCCTGGTCAGCGTCGACGAGGTCGACGACAGCGCGGGCTGCATCGACTGCCACAAGGTGATCACCGAGGAGTGGGAGCGCAGCGCGCACCGCCACTCCTCGATGACCAATCCCTTCTACATGGCCACGATCGTCGAGATGCGCGAGAAGGTCGACCTGGAGAAGACGCAGTTCTGCTCCGGCTGCCACGACCCGGCGCTGCTCTTCACCGGCCTCATGGACCAAGAGGAGCTCGACTACGAGAGCCGCGCCGCACGCACCGGTCTCTCGTGCGTGGCCTGCCACACCATCGACGTCGAAGACGGCACGCGCGGCAACGGCGACTACCTCTTCAAGCCGCGCAAGATCTACGCGTGGGAGCGCTCCAACGATCCGAAGCTGCGCGAGGCGCACGCCATCCTCCTGCGTCTCAAGCCGGAGGCGCACAAGGAGAGCCTGAGGGCGCACAACCTCCAGTCGTCCGAGTTCTGCGCAACGTGCCACATCGCCGAGATCTCACCGATGGTGAACAACTGGAAGTTCATGCGGGCGCAGAGCGAGTACGACGCCTGGCATGCCAGCGGCGTCTCGATGAACAACGCGCGCAGCTTCTACCACCCGCCGGCGGCGAAGAACTGCCAGGACTGCCACATGCCGAAGGTCCTCGACCCGGAGGATCCGACCTCGGACAAGGACGGCTACGTGCGCAGCCACATGTTCGGTGCGGCGAATACGGCCCTGCCGTACCTGCGCGGCGACTACGACATGATCGACCGCATCCAGAGCTTCCTGCGGACGGCCTGTCGTATCGACATCTCCGCGCTCGAGGTGCGCAAGCAGGGCGCCGCGGACAACGTGCCGCCGGTTCGGGCCGTGCCCGCATCGGCCCTGAGCGAGCCGGTCGAGCCCGGCGACATCGTCGAGGCGCACGTCGTCGTACGCACGCTCAACGTCGGCCACCGCTTCCCCGGCGGCACGATCGACTCGAACGAGGTCTGGATCGAGTTCCGCGCCCAGATGGGCGACGACGAGCCCTTCTTCGTCTCCGGCCGGGTCGATCCCGAGACGGGCATCGTCGACCAGCAGGCCGAGTTCTACCGCGCGTGGGTGGCCGACAAGGACGGCAACCGCGTCGTCAACCGCCTGGGCACGGACGTGCGCACGCGCGTCTACGTCAAGACGATCCCGCCGGGCGCGGCGGACGTGGCACGCTACCGCTTCCGCGTGCCCGAAGGCGCGAAGGGCAAGCTGAAACTGAGCGCGCGTCTGCGCTACCGCAAGTTCATGCGCGAGTACGTGGACTTCGTGTTCCCGAACAGCAAGCTGCACACGCATCGCTTCAACGACGGCAGCACGCACACGGCGGACGTCACGAAGATCCCGATCACGGACATGGCCGAGACCGAGCGAGCCCTCGAGCTCGGTGCGTCGAACGCCACGGCCTTCGACTGGGAGAAGGACTACCAGCGCGTCAACGACCTGGGCATCGCCTACCTCATCCAGGGCGACACGGTGCACGCCGAGGCGGCGTTCAACCTGGTCACCGAGAACGTGCCGGACTACGCCGACGGCTGGGTGAACCTCGGCCGCGTGATGCTGCAGCGTCGCAAGTTCGAGGAGACGATCACGGCGGTCAACGAGGCGCTGAAGCGTCGCGAGGGTTATCCGAAGGCGCTGTGGCTCCAGGGCGAGGTGCAGCGTGCGCGCGGTGCCTATGATCGCGCCGAGGCGAGCTACAAGGCCGTGCTGGAGACGTTCCCGGAGGACCGGGTGGTGCTCGAGAACCTGGGGCTGGTGCTGTGGGAGCAGGACAAGGCCCAGGAGGCGGTGACGGTACTGAAGCGCCTGCTCAAGATCGACGAGGCGAACCCGCAGGCGTGGTTCCATCTCCTGAACTGCTACAAGCAGCTGGGCGACGAGGAGGGGATGGCGCACGCGGAAGAGATGCGGGACTACTACCGCACCGACCGTGACGAGCACACGCGCCGCGGCGAGATGCTCCTGAAGCACGACCTGGTCCGTCTCTCCCGCCCGATCCACGTGCACCGCCAGGAAGGCCTGTAGAGGCATCCCGATGCGTGTGCCCTGTAGGGGCGGCTGGGAGCCCTGAGCGAAGCGAAGGGCGAATCTCCGCCCGACCCGTTGATCCTCCCTGGGACCGTGCAGGTGCAGGTGCAAGTGCAAGTGGAAGTGCTGGAGGACGGCGCTTATGCGCCCTCCTCCAGACTCTCCAGGATCTTCAGGTAGCTGTCGAACCGGAACGGCGGCAGCTCGCCCTCCACCAACGCCTCCTGCACCGCGCAGTGCGGCTCGTGCGTGTGACTGCAGTCCGGATAGCGGCAGTCCGGTGCGAACAGCGCGATGTCCTTGAACAGCCACGGCAGGTCGCGCTTCGGGATGCCGAACAGACCGAACTCGCGCACGCCCGCCGTGTCGATCACCGCGCCCCCGCCCTCGAGCCTGTGCCACAAGGCCGCCGTCGTCGTGTGCGTGCCGCGCCCGGTCACCGGGTTGACCTCCCCCACCGCGATCCCCAGATCGGACTGCACGGCATTCAGCAGCGACGACTTGCCGACACCGCTGTGCCCGGTCACGACGCTGGTGCGCCCGACGAGCTCGGCGCGCAGCTCCTCGATGCCGTGTCCGGTGAGCGCGCTCGTGCAGAGCACGGGATAGCCGAGCGCCTCGTAGAGGGCCGTCTCCGGCGGCGGCTCGTCCCCGAGGTCCATCTTGTTGACGACGAGCAGCGCCTCGAGATGCGAGAACTCCACCACCGCCAACACGCGATCGACGAGCGCGGGGTTGAACGGTGGATCCAACAGCGCCGACACGATCACGACACGGTCGACGTTCGCCGCCATCACGTGCTCGACGTGACCGCGCCGGGCCGCCGGCCGGGACAGCGTGCTGCGCCGAGGCTCGATCGACTCGACGGCGCCCCGGTCCTCCTGGGTGCGGATCACGTGCACGCGGTCGCCCACGGCGACGGGCGACTTCTGATGCCGACGGTCGCGCAGGTGGATGCGTCCCCGCACGCCGCACCAGAGCTCGAAGCCGTCCGCGGGCAGCCCTTCCTGCGGCTCGTCGAGCCGGACGAGGCAGCCCTTGGCGTCGAGCCGCACGACGGTGGCGGGGACGGCGTCCTGGCTCACGCGCCCGGTCCCTGGATGCGGCGAAGCGCGGCCACGGCGATACCGGCCGCCACGGCGGCGTTCAGCGAGTCGACGTCCGTGGCGATCGGGATGCCCAGCGTGCGTGTGCAGACCCCGCGCGCTGCGGCGCCCGGCCCGCGGCCCTCCGATCCCACGACGAGCACGTAGTCGCCCGGGACGTGCTCCACCGCGAACACGTCGTCGCCGTCGCGCTCCAGGAGGTAGACCGGGCGCTCGCCCACCGCGGCGGCGATGGCCTCGTCCTCGGCGCGTGCGAACGGCAGCCGAAGCGCGAGTCCCGCGGACGCACGCAGCGCCTTCAGGCCGAGCGGGTGGGCGCCGCCCTCGCTCACGAGCAGGCCCGCAGCGCCAAAGGCCGCGGCGACGCGCACGACTGCACCCACGTTGCCGGGATCCTGGAGGCCGTCGAGCCACAGCAGCAGCCCCGGCAGCGACGCGACCTCGGGAAGCGGACGCGAGGTGTCGCGCACCAGGGCGAGGACACCCTGGGGCGTCACGGTGCCTGGCAGACGGTCGAAGTCCGCTGCGCTGCCCTCGCCGACGGGCGTATCGGCGGCGTGTGCATCGGCGCGGAGCTCCGCGGCCACGTCCGCCGGCAGCCCGGCGCGCAGCCACAGCTCGGCCACGTAGCCCGCACGCAGGGCGTCGCGTACCGCGCGCCGTCCCTCGAGGACGAACAGCGGCTCTTCCGAACGCCCGCGGGCGATCGCCGTGATGCGCTGGCGCTGGGCGCGGCTCAAGCTCACGCGAGGATCCGGTCCCCGCCCTCGGGGCGGAGCACGTCGAGGATCTCGAGTGCCTGCTGGATGGCTGCCGGCAGCGGACTCTCCACGAGGAGCGGCGTGCCGGTGACGGGGTGGTCCAGCTCGAGCCGGTGTGCGTGCAGGGCGAGACGCGCGAGCACGACGCCGTCGTCGTCCGGGTGGATGCTGCGATCGACGTGACTTCGCAGGAGGGGCCGCGGGTCGCCGTAGAGATGGTCGCACACGATCGGATGGCCGATGTGGGCCAGGTGCACGCGCAGCTGATGGGTGCGACCCGTGAGCAGGCTCAGCTCGAGCAGGGCGTGGCGGGCGAACGTGCGGGCCACGCTCCACCGCGTGCGGGCAGGCAGGCCGTCCGGCCGCACCGCCTGGTGCAGGGAGGTGTCGGCGTCCGGGTCGGGACCGAGCGGGGCCTCGATCCACCCGCCGGGCTGCTCGGGCACGCCCTCCACGAGCGCGAAGTAGGTCTTGCGCACCTCACGGGCCATGAAGATGTCCATGACCTGGGCGTCCACGTGCCGGTTCTTCACGACGAGCACGACGCCGCTGGTGTCGCGATCGAGCCGATGGGCCAGCCGCGGCACCACGTCCCGGCGCGGATCGTCGCTGCGGTAGCGGGCGTGCAGCTTGTTGATGAGCGTGCCGTGGCGGGTGCGCCCCACCGGATGGGCGGCCATGCCGCTCGGCTTGTCGATCGCCAGCAGGTGCTCGTCCTCGTGCAGCACGACGAGATCCTTGTCGCACTCACGCTCCGGCGCCGTGGGGTCCTCGGGCAGCTTGATGACGACGACGTCACCGGTGCGCACCTTGAGCGCGGGCTTGACCAGCGCGTCGTTGACGAGCACGTCACCCTGCTCGACCTTGCGACGGTACGTCGTGCGGCTGTGCCACGGGTAGTGGGCGCGTAGGAGCGCGTCGATGCGCGCACCCTCCTCCTTCGCCTCGACCGTGAAGCGGAACTCACGGATCGGACGCGAGAGGTCCAGGTACTGGCGCTGCAGCCGGGGCATCCCGTCATTGTGCCGTGCGGCGCTGCACGTGCCCAAGAGTCGGCGCGTCAACCGTCCAGCGTGGCGTACGCGGCGAGCGCGGCACTGCCGAAGAGCACCGTCGGCAGCCACGCGAGCACGGCCGGGTTCCACTCGCCGCCGTGGGCCAGGCTCGTGACGAGGAAGTGGGCACCGAAGTACAGACCCGCGAGCCCGAGCATCGCCACCATGCCCGGCACGGTGCTCTTCGTGCGCCTGGCGATGCGCAGGCTGAAGGGAAGCGCCAGCAGCAGCAGGACGAATGCGGAGATCGGGCCGGTGAGCATCTCGTGCTGGAGCACGCGGAAGTACAGGTTGTCGGGATTCGCTGCGGCGAGGCTCGCCACCTGGGTGTAGGAGAGCCCGGGGCTGAGGCGCGCCGTCAGGGACATCTCGAGGAACTCGGCGGAGCCCTGGAGCGGCGTCGGTCGATCGCTCGGCACCTCCTCGCGCCGCATGCCGGGCGACTCCGGATCGAGCAGGATGCGCGTGCCGCCGTGCGGCGCGCGCCAGCGGCGCTCCGCGGCGTCCCACTCCAACTCCCCGTACCACAGCTGGTCCGCCGGCTCGCCTGTGCCGACGTCATAGAACGTGACCGACACGGCCTCCATCCGCTGCTGCAGCGGTAGGTAAGCGCGCATCGCAACCCGTCCGCCGCTGGCGTCGTGGAAGTGTGGAACCTGCGTGATGCGGTCGGGCGTGTTCTCGGTGATGAGGCGCTGTAGCCGCAGGTGGTGACGGCTGAGGGATGGGATGAGCGTCTCCTGCAGCAGGAGCATGCCGCCCACGATCACGACACCGGACATCACGATCGGACGCACCGTGCGACGCATCGAGACGCCTGTCGTGACGAGCGGAGTCAGCTCGTTGTGCCGGATGAGCCGCGCGACGCAGAAGGCCGCTGCGGCCGGTACGCAGAACGGCAGGAGCTTCATCCACAGGAACGGGAGCAGCGTGGCGTAGTACTCGCCGAGGACGAGCAAGGGATGCTGACCGCCCGCCTGGATCTGTTCCCAGTTGCGCGTGAGACGCCGGAGGCGCTCCGCTGAGTCCAACACCAACACGATCAGGGTGAAGAAGAAGACCACCGCGAGGAAGGTGATCCAGAACGAGCGGGCGACGTACCGGTCATGGCGTCTGAGCAGCATCAGCGGCGCCCTCCTCGGTAGAGAAGGACGAGCGAGACCGCGAGGAGGATGAGGTGCGGCGACCACATCGCCAGCCATGCCGGCACCGGCGTGCTCTTCGCGATGGAGGGGCCGGCGAGATTCAGCGGGAAGAACACGAGCACCGCCGGCGCGAAGCACAACATGAAGTCGCGGACACGGTGGCTGGACGGCTGGAGCCACAGCATGACCGCCAGGGCGAACAGCCCGAGGAAGAAGGAGGCCGAGCCGAGAGCGAGCCTGCCGTGGAGCGCCACGGCGAGCTCCGTGCGATTGCCGCGGATGATGCCGCCGGCCTCGAGGCCGTAGATGATCTCGCGAACGGTGAGGTGCCGCGGCCGATACCGGAACACGTGACCACCGATGAGCTCGTTGACGAACGTGCTCGCCCCGACGCGCTCCACGCGCCCGACGATCAGGGGTTTCCTGCCGCCGAAGCTGACCTCCGGGGCGCCGCCCGGCGTCTGCACGATGTAGGCCTTCTCGATGTCGAGACTGAGCCCTTCTTCGCGCTCACGGTCGACGAGACGTTCGAGCCTCAGCCGCTGCATCACGATCTTGGTCTTGAGCGTCCCGTCCCGCTCCCGTTGGTCGAGCTCGACGCCGATGAAGGCACGCTCCGCCGGATCCCAGCGTTCGAAGGAGAGACGCGCGAGATCGAAGGTCACGACGCGATCGGCGCCGCGAAGGGAGGAGAGGAACTGCGGCACCGACTCACGCAGGCTGGCCCGCAGGGTGCGTGAGTACTCCGGCACGACAAAGCCGTTGAACCACATGCCACCCACCGACAGGAGGGCCGCGAAGGCCAGCAGGGGGACGGCGATGACGCGCGGCGGGACACCTGCGCTCTTCAGCGCCACGACCTCGTGATCGGACACCCAGCGGCCCAGGACGAGCGCCGTGGCGGCGAGCCAGGAGAAGGGCACGCTGTACGTGAGCGCCATGGGCAGCAGCCGCGGGAGGAGCTCGGCCAGCACGGCACCGCCGAGCGCACCGCCGCCCTGGCCGAGGAAGCGGGCGGAGACGCCCACGAACACCGCCGTCGTCACCACGGCCGTGATGAGCAGCCAGATGAACAGCAGCTCGGCGAGCAAGGCTCGCTGGATGCGCAGCACCTCGGCCCTCCCAAGCCGTCCGGATCGAGGAAGTACTGTATCGCTGGGCTAGCCGAAGGGACGGATTGCTGTGCTGCCGCCGCGTTCCGGGGATGATCGGCGCATGCGGTGGTGTGCACCCGGTTTCGACGAGGCCCTGCGCGGCCTCACGGGTGCGCTGCTGGAGACGATCTGGCCCGGACCACCGCCGGGCTACGCCCACGTGACGCCGCCGCGCCCGATGCGGACCGTGCTGCGCGGCACGTGGCGCGGGCCGCACGGGGTGTGCGACGTGGTGGTCAAGTGGCAGCGCCCGGACAGGCTGCCGGACCGGGTGTCCCGTCGCGTCCGCGGCGGCAAGGGCCCACGCGAAGGAGAAGTGCTCCGAGCCCTGGCCGAGGCCGGCGTGCCGGTACCCCGGCCGCTCGCGTACGAGGACGAGCGCTGCGACGTCCTTGTCACGCTGCACGAGGCCGATCTCGCCCCGATGCCGCCGGCGGAGGCGGCGACGCCGTCCGACATCGAGGCCGTGGCGACCCTGCTGGCGCGCGCGCACGCGGCAGGATTGCGCCACCGCGACCTGCACGCCAAGAACCTCGCGCTGTGCGCCGGCTGGCCGATGCTCGTGGACCTGGGTGGCGCGCGCGTCGGCGACCCGCTCGACGAGGACGGTCGGTGCCGGGAGCTGGCCCGCCTCGTGCACGGCCTGCTGGGCGACACGAGACGCACGCAACGACTTCGTGCCCTGATCGCCTACGAAGCAGCCCGCGGACACGAGACACCGCGCGCAGGGGCCCGCGCCGTGGCCAACAGAGTCGAAGCGCTCGCCCGCCACGTGCGGCGGCGCTATCGGCGCGGACGCGACCGGCGTGCACGCCGCACGGGCAAGCACTTCGAACAGCTGCGCAGCGACGCAGTGCCGCGAGGTGCACGCTTCCGCGACACCACGGACGACACGTGGTGGGCACGGGCCGAGGCGTGGCTGTGGCACCGGCCGGAGGACGCCACGCCGCTCAAGACGGGCGCGGACGTGCTGCGCACGGACGACGTCGTGCTCAAGTACCACGGCCCCGTCGCACCCGGGCGGCTGCCGCGGCCCCTGCGCGCGTTCCGGTGTGCGTTCGCGCTGATGAACCGCGGCATCGCGGTACCGCTCCCCCATCTGGCGGCGGCGAAGGACGACGGCAGCGGTGTCTACGCCGCCGCGTACGTGGACGCCCCCGACCTGCACACGTGCGTGGCCGCGGGCGACGTCGACGCGGGCCTGCTCCGGCGGCTGGGACGCGCGCTGCGTCTCATGCACGATGCGGAGGTCACGCACCGCGACCTGAAGGCGCCGAACCTGCTCGTGGCACCCGACGGCACGTTCCCCGTGGTGGACCTCGAGGGCGTGCGCATCCGTCGCGGGCCGGTACGCCTCGCACGCCGAGCACGCGACCTGATGCGGCTCGACGCGAGCCTCGACCTGCCGGAGGCCGTGCGCCGCGAGGTTCTCGTGGGCTACTACGACGTGCTGCCGCGGCCGCGGGTCGCGTACGACGCGTTCGTCGCGCGCGTGGCGGCGCTCACCGCGAAGAAGCGCGGTCCGTCGGGGCAGGCGAGGTAGCGGCGGCCCTTCGCGCCGCGCGGTTGGCGGCCAGGGTGAGGTGTGCTCGCAGACCGTAGTCGACCGCCGCCCAGAGGCTGCATGCGGCCGCCGCCCAGAACAGCCACGGCTCCAGTCCGGCGAGCCCGGGCCAGAGCAGCGCGACGAACCACGCGAAGAGGAACGCGGTCGTCAGCTTGCCGGGCAGTCGCGCCTCGACGTGCTCCCACACATCGACCTGGTGGTGCAGGAGCGCGCTCGTGAAGGCCACGGCCACGACCACGTCGCGCAGCAGCACGAGAAGCGCCTCCCACCACGCCACCTCCGCGTGGACGAACAGCGTGCCGAGCACCGCCAGGACGAAGGCCTTGTCCGCGATGCCGTCCAGCAGCGCGCCGATCTTCGTCTGGGCGTGGAAGCGCCGCGCGATCCAGCCGTCCAGCGCGTCGCTGATACCCGCGGCGAGCGCCAGGGGCAGGCGCCAGATCGGCGCCACGAACGGGAACGCAGCCGCCATGCCCAGGCGCAACACGGTGAGCACGTTGGGCAGGGCCCGCAGCCATCCGGGTGCACGGGGTGCAGGCGCAGGCGTCGTGGCGGCGGCCGGTCTGCGGCTGCGGGTCTCGACATCGGCGGGCATGGATCGGACACGGTGCAAACGCCGATCCGGCGCTGCACCCCCACCATAGCGGCAACGGCCTCCCGCGCGTGCGCATTCGTGCGCACCGGGTCCGTGCGAGACGGCGCTGGTAGGCTCCCGCGATGACCAGCCGCAAGCGATCCGCAGCTCTCATCTCCGTGCACATGGACCTCGGCGCCGGCCGGCGCGGCGTCGACATGGGACCCTCGGCGATTCGCGTCGCCGGCCTCTCGCAGCGCATCCGCGACCTCGGATGGCGCGTCCGCGAGTCCGGCTCCGTCGTGGTCGCGGAGGCGGAGTCGACGAACGTCGGCCGCAAGAACGCGCGCTACCTGGACGAGGTGCTGGACGTCTGCACGCGCCTGCGCGATCTGACACTCGAGGTTCGGAAAGAGGGGTGCTTCCCGATCGTGCTGGGCGGCGATCACTCGATCGCGATGGGCAGCGTCAGCGGACAGGCACTGCACCACCGTGAGCGTGAGGAGTCGATCGGCCTGCTCTGGGTGGACGCGCACACGGACATGAACCTGCCGGACACGAGCCCGAGCGGCAACATCCACGGCATGCCGCTCTCGCACCTGATCGGCAAGGGCATCCCGGCGCTGCGCAAGCTCGCGGGCACGCATGCGGCGGTGCGCCCGGAGAACGTGGCGCTCCTGGGCATCCGCTCCGTGGACCGTACCGAGCGCGCCGTCGTCAAGGAGTCGGGCGTTCGCGTGTACACCATGACGGAGATCGACGAGCGCGGCCTCGCGACGTGCATGAAGGAAGCGCTCGCGATCGTGAACGACGGCACGACCGGCTTCCATCTCTCCTTCGATCTGGACGGCGTCGACCCGCGCGTGGCGCCGGGCGTGGGCACGGCCGTGTTCGGCGGCCTCACGTACCGCGAGGCGCACCTGATCTGCGAGGCGTGCGCCCGCACGTCCCGGCTCCTGGGCATGGACATGGTCGAGCTCAACCCGACGCTCGACGATCGCAACGCGACTGGCGAGCTCGCGGTCGAGCTGATCCTGAGCGCGCTGGGGCAGACGATCCTGTAACGCGCCTACTTCGTGATCGCGGCTTCCCAGCCGTCGATGTCGATCTCCGTACCGCCGGCGAACGAGGCGAGCTGCGCCTTCATCTTCCCGATCGTCTCGAGGCTGGGCACCGCGTCGCGGGAGCAGAGGCAGAGCCAGCTGTTCTCGTCCGCGCCCTCGTCGACCTCGACCTTCCACCCCGCCTCGCGCGCCTTGGCCGCGTACGCCTGGGCGTCCGCCGTGCGCGGCATGTACACGTACCAGCGGATGTCGGTGGGCTTGCTCATGTCGGCGCCGGCCTTCTTCATCTGCTCCAGCACCTTCCGGTCACCCTCGCCCGGCACGCTCGGGTCGTAGCGATCGAGGATCTCGTGCCCGGTGTCGCTCCCACCGTCCGTGGTCGCGTCGTCACCGCAGCCCGCCACGAGAACGCCCACCGCCACCACGCACGCGAAGATCACGAATCGCATGGCCGCAGTCTATTCGGCCAGGGCCTCGTAGGGGCGACCTGAGACGAGGCGAAGCCGAGGCGGAATGGTCGCCCGTCGAGTGCCTAGGCGCGCCCGCTCAGAACCGTTGCTCGAGCTCCCGCACCCTCCGCGCAAGCTCGTCGATGCCGCCGTACTGGTCCTTCATCTTCTCGAGCAGCTGACGCGCCTGGCCGCGGCGGCCGTTGTTCATGTGCGCCTTGAACTGGCTGGACTCCGTCTGGAACGTGGTGCGCGCCTGATCGAGGATTCCGTCGAGCTTGAGCTGCACGGCCTGACGCAGCTCCTCGTAGTTGTCCGCGGTCATGCAGAGGCGGTTCATGTCGCGTACGTACTCGAGGTTCATGACCGCCTTGCCGAACTGACGCGCGCTGACGTCGATGTCGAGCTGCGCGGCCTCGGCTTGGAGCACGGTCGTCGCCTTGAGGTTCTCGTCGGCGTACTCACGCATGGCGTCGCGGAAGTGACGGAAGTCGGCCACCTCCGAATGCATGATCTCGTCGGCCGGCGAGGTGCCGCGGTACTTCTGCAGGAACTCGCGCAGCAGCTTCACGACCTCATCGTCGGGCAGGGCGTCCTTCGCCCGGAAGCCCCCGGGACGCCTGCCGGTGATGGCCTGCTGGCGGAAGATCTGATAGTCGTAGTACTCGCGCGCCTTCTTGTCGTACTCCATGTCCCGCTGCGCCTGGAGGCTTCGCTTCCACTTGCGCAGGCCACGCAAGAGCCGGGCATAGTCGTCGCCGTCCGGATCGGCGTTCGCCTCGGCGTAGCGGATTGCACCCTCGTAGTCGCGCACGCGCGCCATCTTGTCGGCCTTCGTGAACGTCTCGAGGTTGCGGCTCACGCTGCTACCGAACATCGCGAACATCAGCACGATGAAGGCGATCGCGCCGAGGCCACCCAGGACGATGATCGTGGCGTTGTTCGACTTGCGCTGGTAGCGCGGACGGCGCTCCTCGTCGTCATAGTCGTCGTAGTCGTCGTCGTAGCGATCGTCGCGCTGCGAACGACGCCGGGCGCTGACCGGCGCACCGGCGCGGCGCGTGCGCGTCGGCGCTGCGGACGGGGCGGGAGCGGCCTCGAGCTCCTGCTCGACGAGCGACGGGGCGGGCTGCGGCGGCGGAGGAGGAGGCGGCGCGGCCCGGGCAGGAGCCGGTTTGGCAGGCGCCGGCTTCGCAGGCGCGGGCTTGGCCGGTGCGGCCTTCGCGGGTGCGGGGCGCGCGGCCACCGCAACGCCGGCTGCGGCGGCGGGCGAGCCCTGCGTCGCGCCTTCGGCGGCGTAGCGCACCGTGCTCGTACCGATGGCGATCGCGTCGCCGTCGCTCAGCCAGTGCTGGTTGCGATAGCGCCCGTTGATGCGCGTGCCGTTCTTGGACTCGAGGTCGATCAGCTTCCAGTGCCCCTGCACGCGACGAACGACGGCGTGCATCTTGCTGGCATGGCTGTCGTGGATCTGGACGGCGTTGGCGGCCCCGCGCCCCAGGGTCACCTCGTCGTCGAAGATCTCGTAGACGGACTCGTGGCCTTCTTCGTCGATGTAGAGCTTGGGCACGCGGTCACCTCCGACGGGTCGCGCCCATCATTGCTCGCGACGCGGGCGGCTGCCACCCCGGCGCGCACCCTCACGGTCGCGGATCTTCGTGTCCGGCTGGATCTCGGGACGTGCGCCACCGCCGCTGCCGAAGTTCTGCGTGAAGTTGCGCCCCCCCACGCCGGAGCCGAGATCGGTCCAGCCCGAGAGGATGTTGCGGTGGTGGCCGCTGGAGTGGATCCACATGAAGTGCGCCTTCGTGGGACTGGCGGACATCGCGATGTTCTCGGAGTACCCGAAGCCGCGGTAGCCGAGCGCCATCATGCGGTCGGCCGGCCCGGTCGAGCCCTTGCCCGTCGCCGGATTCGGCGGGGCCTGGTGCGCGAAGTAGCCCCGCATCGACATGTCTTCGCTGTGCAGGCGCGCTGCCTCGACGAGGCGGTTGTCGATCCGCAGCGCGCGGAGCGGGCTCAGCTTGTCCACGCGACCCTGATCGAGGATCTGGATCACGTTGTCCTTCGTGATGGATGCGTACGGCGCGCTGCCGGGCGTCACGACGGCCGTGTAGCCGATCATCATCCGGTACTCGTTCGTCACGCGGACCTGCTTGCGCTCGCTCTCGCGCGCGTACTCGGTGCGGGCGGGGTTGTACGACTCCATCACCCAGCGGTTGTAGGCCTGCCACTCGCGCTCGCCCGCGCTCTTGTAGAAGTCGCGGATCCCGATCGGATCGCCGGTGACGTACAGGGCGTACGGGCGGATGCGCGCCTCGAGGTCCTCCGTATCGACCTTCTTCGCCTGCAGCTCCGCGATGATCAGGTCCCAAGCGTCCATCTGCTTCGCCAGCGGGCCGTCGCGCTTGATGCGGACCTTGATCGGATCGTCCCAGATCTCCTGCACGCGAGCGGTCCGGCGATCGATCTCCTTCTGTACGGCCTGGTAGTTCTGACTGCCCTTGCTGTACGGATACGGGTAGTGCGTGGTGTTGAAGATCGCGCGTAGCGCGTAGGCGCGTCGGGTGTCGAGCTCCTTGCGCAGGTCCTTCAGCTTCTGGAGCTTCTTGAACGCCGCGTCCTTCGCGAGCTTGGCCAGCACGCGTCCGGCGTCCTGCCGGAGGAACGCGATGCGCTCCTGCGTGAGACGGCGATCGTAGCCGGCACGGTCCAGCAGCTCGCCCTTGTAGGCGCGGTAGCCACCCTCCGGCGGCGTCGAGCGCCCATAGAGGTGGCGTGCGACGAGCGCGTTCGAGGCCGTCAGATCGCCGCCCTTCTCGAAGATGGGCAGGAGCGCGTTCACGAACGCCTGTCGCTCGCCCAGGTTCGCAGCGAGGATCGCCACGGCGTGGCGCTGCTCGTCGGCGATGCGCGCGGGCGTCAGGAGCGTGAGCACGTCCTGCGCGGGCATCTCGCTCCAGCGGTGGACGCTCGCCCCCTTGCGGGACTCCAGCGTGACCTCGGTGGGATTGGCGGCGATCACCTTCCACGAGCCGCTCGAGAGCTTGCGGCGCGGCTTGCGCTCGGCGCCCGTCGACTCGCCCAGGCTGCGGACCAGGCCGAGCATCGCGTCGACCTCGCCGAGGCGCTGCTTCCACTCCGACTGCAGGCGGCCGCCCTCGGACTCCTCCGCGAGCAACGCGAGCAGCGCACGGCCACCCGCCCACTCACGCCGCGCGAGCATCGCCTCGGCCTGCTTCGCGCGCGCGAGCAGCTTGTCCATGACCGTGGGCACGGTCGGCGCAGCGCCGGGCTGCGTGCCGGGCCGTGTGGGCTGACCAGGGCGGCTGGGCGTGCCCATGCGCGGAGCGGCGAGCGAGGCGGCCGAGCGGAGCTTCTCCGCGATGCGCTCGCCGTCCTTCGTGCCCGCCAACGAAGGCCAGGCGCCGGCGAGGAGGGCGCGCTGCTTGAGCGGATCCTGCTCCTCACCCACCTGCTTCCACAGGTCACCGGCCGCCTTCTTCAGGTCCGCCGTCACGCGAGTGCGAAGGGCATCGAAGCGCTCCTTGGGAGCAGCGCCCATGCTGTCGTGCGTGTCCTCGAAGCTGCGCAGCAGACGGTCGGCGGCGGCGAAGGACTTCTCGGCGCGTAGCGCCTCGACGCGGCGCTCGAGTCCGCGGAGGGCATCGAGGTCCTCTTCGGCCTTGCGGCGATCGAGGTTGTCGAGCATGCGCTCGACGTCGCGCACGTAGTCGGGCTCATCCGGCAGCTCCCGCATGAGCTGGAGCAGGCGCATGCGCATGTCGCCGCGATCCGCGAGGTAGAGCTGGCCTTGCAGGTGGTTCAGGGCGTCGCGCTTGGCGCGTACGAACTCCTCGCGCTGGCGAACGCGATCGAGGTAGCGGTCGAGGGTGAGCAGCTCGGGCGCACGTGGGTACTTCAGCGCGAAGGCGTCCCGCCGCTCCTGCATGTGCTGCGAGCCCTTGCCGACGTCCTCCAGGATGCGCAGCGCCTCCAGGTGCGCCTCCTTGCGGACGGACTTCTGATCGGCCTTGCGGCCGAAGTAGAGCTCGACGCCCACGAGGACGGCGAGCGCGCCGCCGAGCAGCGCGAGTCCCCGGACCATCGCCCGCTTCTGACCGGCGCGGTCCGGGCGCTCGTCCCACTCGTCGTCGCCGCCTCCGCGGCGCGGACGCTCCTCGGCGACCAGCACCGGCGCAGGCTCGGGCTCGGGTGCCTTGGGCAGCTCGCCCGTCGCAGGCGTGAGCTGCAGGGTGCCGGAGACCACCGGCGGCGGTGCGTCGGCAGCCGCGGCGGTCGTGGCGCGGACGCGGATGCGTGTCTCGCCGATGCGCAGCTCGTCGCCCTCCTCGACGACCCGGCGCAGGAAGCGCTGATCGCCACCGGCTTCGACGAACCAGGTGCCGTTGGAGGAATCCCGGTCCTCGGCGATCAGCACGCCGGCGCGATTGCGGCGCACCGTCAGGTGGTTCCGGGAGGCTTTCTTCTCGGCGATGAAGGCGGTGCAGTCCTCGCCGCGGCCGATCGTGATGGGCGCATCGCCGACGGAGACGACCTGCTCGGGCTGGCCGGGACACGTGATGACGAGTTCGGTCATGGGCTGACGCACCTCCTCCAAGGGATGGGAGGGGTTTCACATGGCGTGCCGCGGGGCTGCCGAGGCGCGA
>JASJDY010000233.1 GCA_030065025.1 Planctomycetota bacterium | reverse complement strand
CCCCCCTCCGGTCTCGACTTGGCTGCGCCAAGATCTCGACCTACCCCCCTGCAGGCAGGTGTGCATGTACGCTTGGGGCAGCTCATGGGGCTTGGGAGTCCTTGAGACTCCAGGTATGCACGGTACTCCCCGGGTCAGCCCCACCAACCACTCGCACACGCATGTGCCTCGGCGCCGTACTGAATTCGGCCATGCAGCTACCTTCAGCAGCCCATGACAAAGAGGATGCAGGACTGGCGTGCAGGAGACATCCCCGCCCGGTGGGAGAGCGTTCTACAACGCCTTCACGCGGGCAATCGAGGCGCTGATGGCCGTGACGACTACTACGGCTTCCAGGTAGTCGATGTCGGCGAGGACGGTGCCGACCTCATCGTGCATGCCGTCTTCAAGGCAGGCGAGCGTTACTGCTGCTGCGAGCCCGGATGTCACTTCGCCCTAGGCGATGAGCAGTGGCCTAGGATCCGACGTGCAATGACCGAGGAGTGCATCGACCATCTTGGGCCGGTGCGGATACTCGATTGGCGCGTCACTGTGGAGGAGGGAGTGGTCCTCGACTACGGAGAGGAGGGCGGCCCAGGCAGCCGTGTGGACGCGGCCTTCTGCTACCGGGCGGGGCCGTACTGCGAGCCGGAAGAAGCGTAAGGCGCCGGACCCTCGTTCACGGTCTGGATAGCGCTCATCCTGTGCTGTTGCGCCAGCAGTGCGGCTGTGTGAGATTGCTCGATCCGAAGGAGCCAGCCATGAAGACCATGCACCTCGTTCTCATTGCCGTCGCCCTCGTGGCGTGCATCGCCTCTGCCCTCTGGACAGGCATGGGGACTGCCACGGCCGATCCGCAGAAGAGCGTGCTGCCTCCCATTTTCGCCAAGGGCAAGGTCGTCGCCTTCATGGACGTGAGTCCGGGAGGACACATCTCGGTCCTGGAGACACGTGGATCGTGGATGCACATCTCCATCGACCGCGGCAAGGTGAAGGGCTGGGTGCATGCCCCGACTCCCAGCAACAGCCTCGTCGGCGTCGGTATCTGGGTCGAAGTCACGCGCTGAGCCCGCTCGCTCGAGGAGCTCGATGCCTGCCTCGTTTCCTACCGAGTTCCGGTGCTCGTTCCTGCGGAGCGTAGCGGAGGCCTTCCTGCGGCGTAGGAAGGCCATCGCTCACAACCGCAGCTTCGAGTGGGAGTCGGCCGACGACGACGAAGGTGAGAGGCTCTCCCTGTGGATCATCGGCCATGCCGAGCGTCCCACGCTCGCGCTCCACCTCTGGGACGGGAACCTGGCGAGGCTGTTCCTGCGAAGCTGCAGGAGTTCGGAGCGGGGCAAGGTCCTGCTTCGGCTCGACGACATGGTGCTCGTGGACGACGCCCCCGCGATCGTCGAGGCGTTCGAGCACACGATGTCCCTGTGCCACTGGTTCCATGAGCACGGCACGGCGGACGAGATCCGTGCGACGTGGCGGGACCTCGTGGTCACAGGGGAGTTGTAGATCTGGAGTCGCCGATGCCGTGCTCGTCAGACCCCACGCCGCGCGAGCCTGCTCCTCGTCGTGTTGCGCTCCGGGACCTGCAGCCGAGCCAGCTGTTCGTGTCCGAGGAGAAGCTGCGCGCCGTAACGGCTGCCGGGCCCGAGGGGCAGCAGCCCGTACCGGTTCGGCGTTACGGCGATCGAATCGTGCTCACCGACGGACACACACGGGCTCTCGCGGCGCATCGCGCCGGGCTCGAGGCGATCGAGGTCATCGAGGACACGGACGACTTCGACGACGCAGCCTACGAGACCTGCGTCGCTTGGTGCCTCGCCGAAGGGGTCCACTCCGTGGCCGACCTCGACGCACGTGTCGTTGATGCCGCCACCTACGAGGAACTCTGGCTGGAGCGCTGCCGGGCGATGCACCGGCGACTGCGTTCATCCTGACACTTGACGAGCATGGGTATCCTGCAGCGCATGCAAGCCTGGCAGATCATCCTGATCGTGGCCGTCGTCTGCGGGATCGTGACCGGCGTCGTTCTCTCGATGAAGGACGAGCGCGCCCGGACCGACGAACCCAAGAGCGGCCCGAAGAGCAAGCCGAAGAGCAGTGCGAAGGTCAACCCGACCACGCTCGAGGAGCGGCTGGCGTTCCTCGAGACGTGCGGGCTGAAGCTGGCGGCGCCCTTCAAGGCGGCGGACCTGCTCGAGTCCTGGCCGCGCGAGGAATACGAGGACGGCACCTGGGACACGGTGCTCGTCGGTCTCGGGATGGAGCACGAGAGCGAGCCTGGCGGCAATCACTGCGTCAGCCTCTGGCACTTCGACACGGAGTGCATCGAGGACCATGGCGACTACGCGCGCATCGCCGCGCGCATGGCAGAGATGGCGGAGGGCTCGCTGCCGTTGAAGGAGATACGCGACGTCGTCGACGTCGAGGAGGGCAAGGCCGAGTTCTCGTTCACGCTGAACGGCAAGCCGCACACGATCACCTGCGAGGTCGACGACGACTGGGTCGACCCCGGCGTCTTCCAGCACTTCGTCGAACTGCTCGGCGAGACCGATCCGTCGAAGGTCTTCATCTACTTCGACCTCGGCGGGCAAGACTGCATCCTGGGCTGCGTGACCAAGGAACAACTGGAGCGACTGCAGAGCGCAGGCATCGCCTTCGAGCCGCTCAACTGAAAGGTGGATCGGGCGCGTCCTGGCGCGTTCGGTCCGTCGGTCTACACGCCGAACTGCTTGAGGTGGTGGTGCGTGTGGGCGTGGAAGAGGCGGCCATAGGCCCTGGCCGAGAGCTTGCCGAAGACCGGGCTCGGCGCGAACGCCTCGCCCCGCTGGGCCCGCTGGGCCCGCTCGGTGAAGCGGTCGAGGGTCGCCCGGAAGGTCTCGATCTCGGGCGCGAGGCCTTCCGGGGGGCGGCCGCCGCCGGTCTTGTAGTCGAGCTCGGGGAACGTGTCGATCTTGCCCTTCGGCGGCGGCATGCCCGCGAGCACCATCCACTTGAGGAAGGAGCGGGTGAAGACGTTCGAGGCGTCCTGCACCTCCAGCTCGCCCAGAGCGATACGGACCGGGTCCGTGACGTGGCAGACCATCTGCTCCACCGTCAGCACGCCCCAGCGGCCCTTGCTGTCGGGACGGAGGTCCGCCATGCGGGCCAGTAGCGCCTCGCGATCCGGGTCGTTCAGCAGATTCCGCACGCTCGCTCCTCAGGCCGGGGCGGAGTGTAGCGGCCGCCCGAGGCGCGCGTTCTCGGCGCGCATCGGAGGCCGCGTCCGCATGTTGTTGGGGGGTGGGGAAATCCACGCACATGCCCTGAGGGCCCGTGCGCAGGATTCCCCAGGTCGCTTCGGGCGACCGTGGTTTTGCCTGCGGGGGCCCATTTCATGGGGCTTGCGATTCCTCGCGCGGCACTGCGGAAAGGTCCGCAGTTTGCTCCCTGCGGTGCGTCCATGGGAACAGCGTACAGGCGGGTAGGAGCACCGGACCGCGGGAGGTCCCTGCACTCTCTCTACTCCCCGCTCGCTTCCGCTGCGCCCAGGACATCCCAGGAGCACGCAGTGACCCATCTCCGCCCGTCTGCAGGTGCGGCGATGGAGCCGGCTCGTGACCGAGCCGGAAGCAGGACTAGGAGGCCTTGCATGTTGCATCGATATGCGTCAAACGCTGCTTGGGGGGTGGTCATCGCCCTCATCGTGGCGTTGATCGCGTTGCCGCTCGCGGGTTGCGGCGGCAGCAGCACTTTCGTGCCGCCGCCCGAGGAGGCACCGGAGGACAGCATCCCCAACGTGGATCCGACCACGGCGGCGCTGATCCTCGCCGCCTGGCAGGGCTCCGCCCACTCGGACTACGACGCGCGGGCCTTCCGCCACTGGGACGAGGATGGGGCGATCCCGATCTCGTGTGCGCGCTGCCACAGCGCGTACGGCTACCAGGACTACCTGGGCGACGACGGCAGTCCTCAGTTCTCCGTGGACCAGGCCGCAGAGCTCGGCACGACGGTGAACTGCGAGGCTTGCCACAGCCCGTCAGCTCCCGAACTCGACCAGGTGATCTTCCCGTCCGGCTACATCGCGACGGGCCTCGGCGCCGAGGCGCGCTGCATGACGTGCCACCAGGGACGTGAGTCCACGGTGAGCCTGAACCTGCACATCGCCGCGGCGGCCGTCGTCGACGACGACACGTCGGATCCGGACCTGCGCTTCCGCAACATCCACTACTTCGCCGCGGGCGCCACGCTCTACGGGGGCGCCGTCAAGGGCGCCTACCAGTACACGCTGGCCGGCACGGACGGCGTCATCGGCACAGTGGACGACGAGGAGCAGTACGGCTTCTACGACCAGCGCAACCCGCACGTCGCGTCCTACGACACCTGCATCGAGTGCCATGACCCGCACTCGCTCCAGGTGGACGTGAGCGCGTGCGCGGACTGCCACGCCGGCGTCACGAGCGTCGCCGACCTGCGGAACATCCGCATGGCCGGCTCCGTGCGCGACTACGACGCCGACGGCAATGCCACCGAGGGTGTCTACTACGAGATCGACACGCTGAAGACGCTGCTCTACGCCGCGATCCAGCAGTACGCCACGAACGTGCTCGGCGCGCCGATCATCTATGCAGACAACTACCCGTACTACTTCAACGACACGGACGGTGACGGGACCGTGGATCCGGGGGAGAACATCTTCCCCAACAGCTACGGCAGCTGGAGTGCGCGCCTTCTGCGGGCCGCCTACAACTACCAGTACGCGAAGAAGGACCCCGGGGCCTACGCTCACAACCCGAAGTACGTGATCGAGTTCCTGTACGACTCGCTGAAGAACCTCGACGAGCACCCGCAGGTCACCGTGCCCAACATGGGTGCGATGTTCCGCAACGACAGCGGTCACTTCGACGCAGGCGCCTACGCGTTCCGTCGCTGGGACCGCGTCGCGGATGACACTTCAGGCGGTGCGATCGACCGCGGTGACGTCAGCCCGAGCTGCGCTCGTTGCCATACGCCCGGCGGCATCGACTTCTTCACGGAGTACGGTATCGACGTCCCGGTCAACCAGTCGGTCGGCGACGGCCTGGGCTGCGAACAGTGCCACGTTGCGGATGCGGACTACACCAGCACTCCTGCGGTGAAGTACATCCCGGAGTTCGAGTTCCCGAGCGGCGTCGTGGTCGAGAACGATCCCGGCAACGTCGACAACTCGTTCATCTGCCTGGCGTGCCACAGCGGCCGTGAGGCCGGGCCCACGATCGAGTCGGCGATCAGCACCTGGATCGGCAATGGCTCGGTCATGACCCCGCCGGCGATGTCCGGCGATCCGGATCTGCGCCTGAGCTTCAAGAACGTCCACTACTACCCCGCGGGCGCGACGATCTACGGCGGTGACGCCGAAGGCGGCGTCCAGTACGCGGGCAAGCTGTACTCGGCGCAGTACGAGCACTTCGCACCCGGCTCCGGGGGAGGACGCTGCACCTTCTGCCACCTCGAGGATCACACCTTCGAGGCGCAGGCGGTGTCCAGCTGCCAGGCGTGCCACACGGCCATCCCGCTCGAGGAGTACCGTCTGGGCCGACTGGCCGACTATGACGGCAACCCCGCAACGACCACGCTGCAGGCCGAGCTCGACACGTTCGAAGGGCGCCTGCTCCAGGCGATCCAGGACTACGCGACGGGCGTGATCGGGCAAGGCATCCAGTACGACGCGCACTCCTACCCGTACTTCTTCAACGCGCCGGGGCCCGTTGCCTACCCGTTCGCGTACAAGATGTTCGACGGACCGCTGCTGCGGGCCGCGCACAACTTCCAGTTCTCGCAGAAGGACCCGGGAGCCTGGGCGCACCACAGCGACTACATGATGCAGCTCCTCTATGACTCCATCGAGGACCTCGAAGCCCTGATCCCCACGGCGAGCCCCGGGGACTACACGGGAGGGCTGGTACGGCCGGCGCCGTAACTGCCACATGATCGCCTGAAGGGACCTCCCCAGGGGGGGACCACGAGGGCCCGGGCGCGGGGGGCGCCCGGGCCCCGCTTCGTTTTGAGCTACCCTCCGGCGGGAGGGTCACTCATGGATCGCATCCGGATCGCGTTGCTTCTCGTCGGTCTGCTCAATCTGGTGCTCATCGGTGCCGTGGCCTGCGGAAAGCAGGGACCTGCCGGTAACGACGGCGACCTGACCGCACGCGTCGCGCAGCTCGAGGCCTGGCGCATGCTGCAGGAGGGCATCACCGACCGGCAGAACGACGCACTGAGCAGGCAGCACACGCTCAATCAGTCGTTCGATCGAGCTCTCAAGGCAGCGCACGAGCACGCCACGAGCGTGGACCGGTCGCTCGAGAAACAGACACAGGCCATGAAGCTCATCAACGAGATCCTGCAGGACCTCTTGAAGAAGGTTCGCTAGGCCCGCGGTGACCACGGATCTGTAGGGGGCATGGGAGGCCCCGCGACCGTAGGTCGCGGGGGCGAGTCTTGGCCCGGCCCGTTCATCGTCCTGGGGCCGTGCCTCGGGCGTGCACGTTCACGTCAACGTGCACGTCGCGGTCGGGTGATCGGAGAGTTGGCTCCTACCAGGCGCCCTCATCCGCCGCAGGGTCCGCCTTGTAGTAGTAGTACTCGTCGTAGTAGTAGTCGTCGTAGTAGTACGGATCGTCGTACGTCGAGCCGATCGCGCCGCCGACCGCCGCGCCGATCACGGCGCCCGCGACGGCGCCTCCGCTGCCGCAGGCGGGCAGCGTGCCGGCGAGACTCGTGAGGACGAGCACGATCGCGACGCCGCGGACGAGCCGCGCGCGCTGGGTCGTGGTCAACATGGTTGGTGCACCTCCGCAGGGATCCAACCGGCCGGATGCGGCTGCGAGTCCGATTCTACCTGGGAGTACGCCCCCCGCCGGGCGGCGTTGGCGCTGCGGGGCGAATCGGCCGCCGTGCGTCACTCTGGCGTCATCGCCCCGCGTCCGGAGCGTGCTATAGGGTCTCCGGGAGGCGCACGTGCTGCACATCGGGGTCGACGAGGCCGGCTACGGACCGCTCCTCGGTCCCCTCGTCATCGGCCTCTCCGCCTTTCGCGTCCATCCCGCGCAGGTGGATGCGGACCCTTGGGCCTGCGATCTCCGTCGGCGCCTCAAGGGGGTCGTCGTGCG
>JASJDY010000035.1 GCA_030065025.1 Planctomycetota bacterium | reverse complement strand
GGCGTGTGGTTCGGCAACCTCGCGATCATGACGCCGAGCAAGGAGTTCGTCTGCTTCATCTCCAAGATGGAGGAGCAGAAGACCTTCTTCGAGGTGAAGAAGGTGCCTGCCGAGAAGCTCGGCGAGCCCGTGCTGAAGGTCGACCCCGAGCTGGACGAAGCGGAGCTTGCCTTCGCCGTGCCGCTGGGCGGCAAGGGTGTTCCGGCCGAGCACCACGTCCTGGTGAAGGCCCGCCTGACCTTCGAGGTCGGCAGCCTCGAGGCGGCCGGCACCTGGGTGCAGGAGGATCCGGCGCGCGACCTGACGGCGCGTCTCCTCGCCGAGCACCAGAAGGCCGAGGCCGAAGACGCCAAGAAGAAGCCGTCGAAGAAGAAGAAGAAGAAGCCTTCCAAGGAAGAGGACGGCGAGTAGGTCCCTCTGCAGCCGTGACGATCATCCCGACGTATCCGCCGAGCGTGGCGCGGTAGGGGCGGGTTGAGGGAGGCCTGAAAGGCCGACCGGAATACCCGCCCGGATCGGATGCTCCAGCGGCGTCCGTATTCGTGGGGCTCCCCTCGGTTGGTTGCACCGTTGGCGTGTGCGCGGCCGCGGGCAGCACGTCGCCCGCCCCATGACCTCGACGGGCGGGCGTTCGCCGTCGCCTCCGGCGCCGACTCCGGCCGCCCCTACAGGCCCCTCCGCAACGAGGGCAAAGGTGTGACCGCTCGTCGCCACGTGCCCACCAGGTGGCGCCATGGGCACCCAGGGCCGGGTCAGGCCACCGGGCACGCTCGCGGGCAGAGGCACCGGCACGGCGCAACGTGGACGAGCGCGGCCGCGGGTCGTAGGCCCAAAAAAAATGGCGAGGGCGAGCCGCTACTCACGACTCGCCCCCTCCATTCAGATCGAGGCCCGGCAATGGGGCTTGGGCTACGGAAAAAGGGGGTTGTCCTCGGTCGAACTGTGCGCCGAACCTCACGCGTGAGAAGGCAAGGTGCGTGCCGTTGGGCCTGCGAGGCGCTCCGAATGTCCTAAGTCGAAACTCGACAATGGCTTGCGCCATCGAGAGCGAGTCCGGCAGCGTGCCCTCGAGCTGTATCGCCGGCGTGCGGGTGTGCGGCACCGCACGGCGGCGCGCTGCACCGGTATTCCCGTGCCGCCCGTTCCCGCAGGCGCCTACGCTTGCCCGGCCCGCCGATGCCGGAACCCTGGAGAGCCGTGCGCACCGCCTACCGCCGGATCCTGCGCTACGTCCCCCGCTATCGGCTGCCCCTGCTCCTCGGCGCCCTCTGCGTCATCGGCAGCCGGCTGCTGATGGTGTACGCGCCGCGGCTCCTCGGCGAGGCGCTCAACGCCCTGGAGCGCGGCGGCGAGGCGAGCGTCGATCAGGCGATCGGGCTCGGCTGGGTGTTCCTCGGGGTCTCGCTCGTCGCCGGCGTCTTCACCTACCTGATGCGAGTGTTCCTCGTGGGCACCTCGCGCCGGGCGGCGCGTGACCTGCAGCGCGACCTCTTCGCCCACGTCGAGTCGCTGCCGGCACGCTTCTTCGACCGCACGCGCACAGGCGATCTGCTCGCCCGCATGACGAGCGACGTCGAGGCCGTGCGCTTCTCGCTCGGCCCGGGCCTGATGTACGTGGGCAGCACGCTGGTCCTCTTCCCCCTGGCCGTCATCAGCATGGTCGACCTCGCGCCGTCACTGACGCTCGCAGCGCTCGGGCCCCTGCTCGCCATCATGGTCGTCGTCCGCCTCCTGGGCCCCGGCATCATGCGGCGGACGCGCTCGGTCCAGGAGGCCATCGGCGATCTGTCCGCCCGAGCGCAGGAGAGCTTCGCCGGGGCGCGGGTCGTACGCGCCTACGCGACGGAGCCGGTCGAGGAGTCGGCCTTCGGCCAGGAGAACGAGGGCCTCGTCCGCGAGACCCTCGGGCTCGCGAACTTCCGGGCCCTGCTCACGGGTTCCCTCTACGTGCTCGGTGGCGGCGCCAACCTCGTGGTCCTGTGGTACGGCGGCAACCAGGTCATCTCCGGCGAGCTCGGCCTGGGCTACCTCGCGACGTTCATGCTCTACGTCGGCATGCTGATCTGGCCCATGATCAGCGTCGGCTGGGTGGTCTCGGCCCTCCAGCGCTCGGCCGCCGCCATGGAGCGCATCGACGAGATCTTCGATCGCCCGGCCGAGACCTCGGTGGCGACGGAGCCGGCCGTCGTGCCGGAGCTCACGCGCGGCGCGATCCGCGTCTCGAATCTCACCTTCCAGCACGAGGCGAGCGCGCGACCCGCGCTCGAGGGCGTCAGCTTCGAGATCGAGGCCGGCAGCACCTGTGCCCTCGTCGGGCCGGTCGGGGCAGGCAAGAGCACGCTGCTCTCCCTGCTGACGCGTGAGTACGAGCCGCCCTCGGGCGCGATCGCGCTCGACGACGTCGACATCACGAGCATCCCGCTGCAGCGACTCCGGTCCGCCTTCGCAGTCGTGCCGCAGGACGCCTTCCTCTTCTCGACGACCCTGCACGCGAACCTCGAGTACGCGGTCGACGGCGAGCTGACGGCTGCCCGGGCGCGCGAGGTCCTGCGCATCGCGGGCCTGGATGAGGAGCTGACGGGGTTCCCCAAGGGCCTCGACACCGTGGTCGGTGAGCGTGGCCTGCAGCTGTCCGGTGGCCAGAAGCAGCGCACGACGGTCGCGCGGGCGCTCCTGCGCGAGGCTCCCGTCCTGTTGCTCGACGACTGCCTGTCGGCCGTCGATACACAGACGGAGGCGCGCATCCTCGACGCGCTGCGGGAGGCGATGCGCCGCCGCACGGCGATCGTCGTCGCCCACCGCCTCTCGACGGTCCGCGACGCGAACCTGATCGTGGTGCTCGACGCCGGACGCGTGGTCGAGATGGGCACGCACGCGGATCTCGTGAAGGCCGGCGGCTGGTACGCCGAGACCTACGCCGAGCAGCGTCTCGAGGCCGAGCTGGAGGGGCTGGCATGAAGCGCCCCCGCCATCCGCTCTGGCGCCTGCTCGCCTACATCGGCCGGCATCCGGGCCTGGTCGCGCTGAGCCTCGTGACGATGATCGTGGGCGCCGGCGTCGACCTGCTCCTGCCCGAGATCGTGAAGCGCACCGTGGACGGCCCGATCACCGGCGGCCGTCCCGACGAGCTGCCGGGCTACGCCATGATGGCGCTCGCCGTGTTGCTCGCCGGCGCCGGTCTGCGGAGCGCGCGCGCGATCATCTCCGTACGGACGGGGCGTCTCATCGGCATGAGCCTGAGGCTGGACGTGTTCCGTCACGTCCAGCTCCAGGGCATGCGCTTCTTCGATCGGATGCCCGTGGGCGTGCTCACGACGCGCGTCACGAGCGACGTCGAGGCCATCGAGGAGTTCTTCTCCTCGGGCGTGGCCGCGGTGTTCCACGACATCCTGAAGCTGGCGCTGATCCTCGTCGTCCTCTTCGTGGTGAACGCGCAGCTCGCCCTGTGCGTAGTCGCCGTGCTGCCCTTGCTCGTCGTCGTGACCGTCGTCTTCATGCGACGGAGCCGGCGCGACTTCGGGCGGGTGCGCACGGAGGTGGCGAGCACGAACGCCTACGCGACGGAGGCGATCACGGGGATGAGCGTCACGCGCATCTTCCAGCGCCGGCGGCATGCGACGGACACCTACGGTGACCATGCCGAAGCGCTGTGCACAGCGCACCTCGCCACGATGCGCAACTTCGCGTTCTTCTTCCCGTCCGTGCAGTCGCTCTCGGCGCTGGCCGTCGCCCTCGTCGTGCACTTCGGCGCGGCCGGCATCGGCGCGGGCAGCTTCAGCTACGGCGAGTTCTTCCAGTTCTATCTGCTGATCGATCTGTTCTTCGAGCCGATCCGTACGCTCTCCGAGAACCTCAACATGATGTTGCAGGCCATGGTGTCGGGCGAGCGCCTCTTCACGGTGCTCGACACACCGCCGGAGATCGAGGATCGATCGGAAGCGAAGCCCGCCGCTGCGGTCAACGGTGCAGTGCGCTTCGATGAAGTGCAGTTCGGCTACAACGAGGACGAGCCGGTGCTGCGCGGCGTGTCCTTCGACGTACCGGCGGGATCGACGCTGGCGATCGTCGGCCCGACGGGTGCCGGCAAGTCCAGCATCCTGAATCTCGTGAGCCGTTTCTACGACGTCCAGGGCGGCGCGGTGCGCGTCGACGGGACGGACGTGCGCGACTACGAGGTGCGCAGCCTGCGTTCACGCATCGCCATCGTGCTACAGGACGTCTTCCTCTTCCGCGGCAGCGTGCTCGACAACATCCGCCTCTTCGACGAGAGCATCTCCAGGGAGCAGGTCGAGGAGGCGGTGCGCATGGTGCACGCGGGCGGCGTGATCGAGCGCCTGCCCGACGGCCTCGACGCGCCCGTCGAGGAGCGCGGCGCCAACTTCTCGGCGGGCGAGCGCCAGCTGCTGGCCTTCGCGCGGGCGGTGGTCCACGACCCGGCGATCCTGGTGCTGGACGAAGCGACCTCGTCGATCGACACGGCGACCGAGAAGCTCATCCAGGAGGCGTTGGAGGCGATGCGTCGGGACCGCACGACGATCGTGGTGGCGCACCGTCTGTCGACGATCAAGAGCGCCGACCAGATCCTGGTGATGCGTCGCGGGCAGGTCGCCGAGCGCGGCACGCACGAGGAGCTGCTGCGTGAAGGCGGGCTGTACCGCAAGCTCTACGAGCTGCAGGTGAGGCACGAGTCGCACTAGGGCGGGCGAGGTACGCGCCTGACCTCCGTTTCCGTTTCCGTGCCCGTTTCCGTTTCCGGCGTGGAACGGGCCCGGGACCTGATCCCGCCCCGCCGCACCGTCTCCGGGCCCGTCGAACACTCAGCGGTGTCCGTGGCCTTGCGGCCTCGCGCTCGCGCTCTCGTGCGCGCTCGACCGTCGAACGACGCCTCGAGGCGTGCCCGTGGGTCGAGCGCGTGTGCGAGCGAGAGCGCGACCGGAGAAGAACCGTGGCCGTGATCAGGAGACGCCGATCAACCAGCGACGTGAAATTGGCGAGGGGCCTGTAGGGGCGGCTGGGAGCCCTGAGACGAAGTCCCTGAGCGAGCAAAGCGAGTCGAAGGGCGAAGCGAAGGGCGAATCTCCGCCCGGCCCGTTCATGCTCCTTGGGACCGTGCGCGTGCAGGTGCAAGTGCAAGTGCAAGTGGAAGTGATCGAACCCTGAACCCTCCCGGGTTCAGGCCGTTCCCACTACCAGGGGGCTCTGCGCCCGCGCGGCGCCCCGCGCGAACGCCCGCATACTGGGCGTCACAAGGAGGTGTGGTGATGCGTGCTCTGTCCCTCTTCGGCCTGCTCCTTCTCTTGCTCGTGACCGTCGGCCCCGGCAGTCAGGCCATCGCCGACGACAAGCAGGCGCTGAACGAAGCCGACGCCAAGGAGCTCGTCGCCAAGGCGGCCTCGGTGTCGATCCGCTACCTCAACACGCTCGTGTCCCTCGGCTCGAAGGTCACCCGGGACGACCTGGTGGCGAAGGGCACGGACGTCCCGCTCACGCTCGCCGCGGTCTTCCTCGGCGGCCGGGAGCTCGACGAGCGCGACTTCAAGCTGACCGGCCGCGTCACGCCCAAGGACTTCATGGAGGCCGTGTACCCCCACGAGGTGCGGCTGGGCATGCGCATCGCCAAGCATCCCTACGCCTCGATCCTGCATAAGGAATACGTCCAGGACATCACCGTGAAGGTGAACGGCCGCACGGCCACCGGTGATGTCCGCTTCCGCGCGCCCGGCGTCTACGAGGGCACCGTACGCTTCACGGCGTTCCGCGACGCGACCGGATGGCGCGTGCTCGAGCTTGCGTTCCCGCACTCCAAGGTTCGCACCCTGCTGCAGAACGGTCGCTGGCGCCTGCAGATGCCGGATGGTGCGATCGGCGCGAACCAGCTCGTCCAGCAGCGCCTCCTGCCGCAGGTCGGCACGGTCGGCAAGCGCCCCGAAGGCCGCACGAGCGTCGTCATCACCGTCACGCGCGACGGCTGGATCCGCGTACCCGGCGAGCGCGAGCCGCTCAGCATCAACGCACTGCAGCGCTGGCTGCAGATCAAGACCCGCAATCCCCGCCTGCGGGAGCCGGACGGCTCGAGCCGCATCGACGCCGTGCTCGACATCGACGAGACGACGCCCTGGCTCATCACGCAGTGGCTGATGATGGTATGCGCCCACCCGAGCGTGAAGATCCACAAGATCTGGCTCGGTGCACGCGCTCGCGACGGCAAGCGCGGCGCCATCGCCACGGTGCTGCCCAAGGACCGCAGCTTGCCGATTCGGCCCGCTCCCATCGCGGACTTCGTGAAGGTCAAGCTCAAGGTGCTGAAGTACGAGCGCTTCCAGAAGCCGAGTGACATGCGCGCGCTGTACGCCCAGCTTCGGAAGATGCTGTCTGTCGCGGGCAACCCGCAGACCGCCGTGTGCGACATCGTCGCCCCGCCGATGAAGGACGCCTCCGGAGGCGCGGTGCCCCACGGTTACGTGGTTCAGATGGTGGACGTGTGCCTCGCGGCGGGCGCCCGCCACATCTTCTTCGAAGGCGCGCCGATGCCCATGCATGGCGAGCTTCAGAACAGCGCGGAGGAGCTGCAGCGCAGGATCGCCAAGCTCAAGCAGCGCCCCGGCGTACCGCGTGTGCGGCTGGGTAACTCGCGCGCGTTCGTGCCCGCCGACGGCGCCGAGCTGCCCGCGGTCCCGGCGCGCGGCCTGATCGCGGGCCGTCATGGCGTCGCGCCCGCCGCGGCCCTGGCGATGATCGAGGAGGTCCTCGAAGAGGAGATCGAGGAAGTCGAGGAAGAGGTCGAGGAGAAGCCCGTCGAGGATCCCGTCATCGAGGACGAGGAGCTGAAGGACGAGCCCTTCACCGGTCCGCCCTCCGGCGGCAGCATCGGTCTCGGCGGCAGCGCGGGTGGCGCCTTCCGCGGCCGCGGCGGCCGCAACAAGCTGCGCGTCGAGGACGACTGGGCCAAGCTGCTCCGCTCCCAGGATCAGGCGGTGGAGCGTGCGCTGCGCTGGCTCGCTGCCCACCAGTCACCCAACGGCGGCTGGTCCGCCACGGACTTCAGGCAGTGGTGCGACGGCAAGCCGATCACGGATGTCACCAAGCAGCCCGACGGTCTCGGCAAGCACCTCTACGATCCCGGCGTGACCGGGCTCGCACTCCAGGCGTTCCTCGGTGCCGGTTACACGAACCGCGGCAGGCATCCGTTCGCGAAGGTGGTCTCGCGGGGCCTGCGCTTCCTGAAGAACATCCAGGATCCCGAGGGCTGCTTCGGACCGCGTTCGTCCCAGCAGTACGTCTACAACCACGCGATGGCCGCCGCGGCGATGGTCGAGGCCTACGGCATGACCGGCAGCCCGATCTTCAAGGGCTCTGCGCAGCGGGCGTTGGACTTCGTCGCCCACACGCGCAACCCGTACTTCGCGTGGCGCTACGGCGTGAAGCCGGGCGACAACGACACCTCGGTCACCGGCTGGATGGCCGTGCCGCTGCACGCGGCGCGACTGATCAACCAGGACGCGATCAAGCGCGGCAAGCCTGCGCCGCTCACGATCGACGAGCAGGCGTTCGAGGGCATCAAGGCCTGGCTGGACAAAGTGACCGATCCGGGCACGGGCCGCGTCGGCTACATCCAGCGTGGCGGCTCACCGGCCCGTCCGCGGGAGCTGGTGGATCGCTTCCCCGGCGAGAGCTCGGAGTCGATGACCGCCGTGGGCGTGCTGCTGCGCATCATGGGAGGCGAGGACCCGCGCACGAGCAAGCGGGTGAAGAAGGGCCTCGCGCTCATCGCGAAGAAGCCGCCCGTCTGGAACCTCACGAACGGCCGGATCGACATGGTCTATTGGCACTGGGGCATGCAGGCGATGTTCCAGGCCGGCGGCGAGCACTACCGCGGGTGGCTGCGCGCGGCGAAGGGCGCCATCGTGGACACGCAGCGCCTCGACACGACAGCCTGTTCCTATCAGGGCTCGTGGGATCCCGTCGGTCCCTGGGGCCTCGACGGAGGCCGCGTCTACAGCACGGCCCTGATGGCACTCACGCTCCAGGTCCGCTACCGCTACGTGCGCGTCTTCGGTACCAAGTAGCGCTAGCGCGTATCGACCGACACCAGCGTAGGCTGCACGGGCATTGCGCCGGCTTGGAGCACGGCCGCGAGTGCGTGCGCTTCGCGCTTCTGCTGCTCGCGCGGGCCCGTGCCGAGGGTGACCTGTACGTGCGTCGTGAGGCGCGAGCGGATGATCGGCGCCGAGTGGAACTCGCCGTTCAGCACGATGGCGAGGGGCAGCTGGACGTTCTTCTCGGTCCAGTCTCCGAAGGCCTCTTGGCGTGACGCCTCGATTTCGAAGATCACGACCGGGTGCCCCATCATGCCCATGGACACGGTCGGACGGCGCAGCAGGTCGCCGTCGAACGTCTCTGCTTCGGACGGCACCTCGAGTAGATGGAAGTGCGCTTGGTCGCTGCCGTCCTTGCCCGCCTCGCGCACCAGGCGAAACGCCGGCTGCGAAGGGACGTAGCGCGTGCCGCTCGCGTAAGCGCGCTGCAGCAGCTCGGACTCGCTGCGCTTGAACGCCGCGAACTGGGTCGCGCTCCCCTTCCAGAGGCCAAGGCGCCAGGGTGGATCCTCGCGCTCGTCCATGCGGCTGCGGTACTCGTCGTCCGGCAGGACCTCGATCCGGAACTCGAGCGTGCCTCGCCGTGTGACCAGGGCGACGACCTCGTGATGCTGGTCCGGCGCCAGCTTGGCGAAGCCCACCTCGAAGCGCCTGTTCCCACGCGCCTTCACCCAGTGGTCGCCGAGGTCGGCAGCACGTACGCGCTCCCGCGCGACCTCGACGACACGGTCGAAGAGCTCGTCGGCGTCTGCGTCGGGACGTACGTGCCCGCCCTTGCGGGCGGCCTCCACGTCCACGTCGAACGTGATCAGGACCTGCCAGTCGTCGATGGGCTTGGCCGGGGCGGCCTTCTTCTCCGGCTGGGGCAGCGCCTCGAGCTGCGGCTGCGCCCCGGACTGGCCCTCAGGCTCGCCGTCGCCGCAGCAGGCGAGGCCCAGCAGACAGACGCAGAGAATCGTGCCGACGATCCGGCTTCCGGCCATCCCCATCCCCGCTTGGCTCAGCGGCTACGCGTGCGCCGTCATCAGGGCGCCGAGCGCCTCGGCCGCCTTGTCCATCTGCTCCGGCTTGACGTAGATGACGTAGCCGAAGGCGCCCTTGCCGTCGGATGCACCGCTGGAGGCGTACACGTTGACGCCTGCGTCGAACAGGATGTGGTGCATCTCGGCCAGCGCGCCGAGCTCGTCGTCGCCCTGCGCGAGCAGCGCCTCGTACGGGCCGTCGAGCGTCATGCGCATCTGGTCGGCGGCCTGGCGCAGCTTGTCCTTGTCGGCCGGGAAGATCGTGAACTGCGTGCGCAGCGGACCCACCGGCACACCCGTGAAGGCGACGAGGTCGACGCCCATCTCCGCCAGACGCGTGAAGAGACGGAAGCCCTCGCCCGGCTGATCCTCGACCGTGACGTAGAAGTAGTTGACCCGGCGTACCTGCGTGCCCATGGGCGCCTCCTGATGCTCACGTGGTGTGGTCCCGCCTGCGGCTTGCGGCGAGGGCCGGAGGCGGGGTCTCGTCACCCTCTAGGGTGCCGAAGGGGGGCGACAAGCGCAACGGGGCACCCGAGTTCCGTTCATGGCACCTGCGGCTGGTTGCGCAGGGGTAGACTCTCCCGCCCATGGGCGAGAACGGCGACGTCCGCATTCCCGGCTTCCGTATCGAGCGCGAGCTCGGCCGCGGGGCCATGGGCGTGGTCTATCTGGCCCACGAGGAGGCACTGGGCCGCGACGTCGCCCTCAAGGTCCTGAAGCCCGGCTTCGGCGAGGGCGACGAGGTGCGCCAGCGCTTCGAGCGCGAGGTCCGCGCAACGGGGCGTCTGAAGCACCCCGGCATCGTCCCGATCCTCTCGACGGGCGAGGCGCAGGGACGCCGGTGGTTCGCCATGCAGTTCGTGCCCGGCGACACGCTGGAGCAGGTGCTCGAGAAGGCGCGCCACGGGACGATCGGTGTGGCGCGCGCAGCGCGGATCGCCCGAGAGGTGGCCCTGGCGCTCGACGCCGCCCACAACGCCGGGGTCACCCACCGCGACGTGAAGCCCGGCAACGTGATGCTGCTGACCGAGCACGCACCCGAGGCCGAGCGCGGGAATCCCTGTCGCCGGATGCGCCGCTCCTGGCTCAAGCGGGACGGCGGCAAGCCGATCGTCGACCGCCCGCTGCTGGCCGACTTCGGACTGGCCGCCGATCGCACCGCGTCCAAGCTCTCCGAGTCCGGGATGCTGATCGGCACCCCCGGCTACATGGCTCCGGAGCAGTACCAGGGCCGGCCGGAGGACGTCGGCCCCCACTCCGACCAGTGGGCCCTGGGCGTCCTGCTCTACGAGTGCGTGACCGGCCACATGCCCTTCCCGACGTCGGACCTCGCGACGCTGGCGCGCATGATCGGCCACGACGAGCCCATCGCCCCGTCGCGCCTCGACCCACGCGTCGACCGCGACCTCGAGACGATCTGCCTCAAGGCGCTCAGCAAGAACCCGCGCGATCGCTACGCCGACCTCCACGACATGGCCGACGATCTGGGGCACTGGCTGCGCGAGGAGCCGATCAGCGCGCGGCCGCCGGGGCCCGTGCGGCGCGTCGCCTCCTGGGCGCGGCGGCGGCCGGTCGCGGCAACCGCGCTCGGCGCGCTCTTCGTCGTGGGTGCGATCCTCGCGATCGTGACGATCGGCACGCGCATCGCGCGGGTCGCGCGCACCGACAAGCTCGAGCAGCAGGCCCAGGAGCACATGGACCGCGGCGAGTTCGGCCTGGCGGAGCAGATGTACGACGAGTGGATCGCGCTCGACCCGGCCGACGGGAGACCACGCGATCTGCGCGACAAGGTGCGCGCGCGCCGCGGCATCAACGAGGCGAGCCGCAAGCTCGACGAGGCGCTGGTCGCCATCGACGCACTCAACGCGGGCCGCGACCGGCTGGCGCGCCTGCAGGCGAGGGCCCGGCTCGGCGCGGAGGCGATGGGCGGCTCGGGGCTCGGCACGGGCACCGCACGCGGCTCGGAGCCGTGGTGGATGCGGCAGTCCGCGTACGCCGCGGGCCAGGCCATCGAGCAGCTGAGCGTCGAGCTCGCAAGCCGTAGGGCGGCCGTGAGCAATCGTCTCGCCGTCGCGCGCAGCCTGGCCGAGGCGAATGCCTCCGCGGCCGGCCGTGAGGGCCGCTTGCTGCTGGTCGCGATCAAGCAGCGGGCCGCAGCGTGGCACATGGGCGAGTGGCGTCTCGCACGCGCCGCGAAGGACGCGGAGCGCGCCACCCTCCACCGACTCGCGGTGCTGGACCTCGACCGGCAGACGTACGCGGCCGAGCTCGAGGGCATCCGAACGGTGCGCATCGTGCCCGGCCCGGATCCCGCAAGCGCCTGGCTGTTCCGCTATGAGCGGGAGGCCGACGTCATCGAGCGCGGCGGCCCGAGGCTCCTGCCCGTGCCATACCACCCGGTCGACGGCCTCCAGCCGATCGGAGACGTCTACCTCGAGGCCGTGACCCGCCGGCTCGCGGGCGAGGGCAGCTCCGCCATTCGCACGGACGTGCCGCGCGCAGCCGAGCCCCTGGCCAGCACCGAGACGCACGTCGGGACGCTCGCCGGCGCCCTGCCGCGGAAGCGCTACGCGGAGCGGCTTGCCGGCAGCGCCTACCCGCTCGAGACCAACCCCGCCAACGCGCTCGGCAGGCTGCAGCCCGAGCACGAGCTCGCGTTGCCCACCGGCCGCTACCTGTTGCTGGTGCGGCGCGAGGGGCACCCGGACATGCTCCTGCCCTTCGGCGTGGATCGCACCGAGCCCGAGCCGCTGCGGGTGCCGGAGGACCTCGACCTCGTGCGCGTGCCCGAGGGCTTCGTCCTCGTGCCGGGCGGCACCGTCCTGCTGGGCAGCGGCGCGCCGCCGGCCCCGCGCGCGCTACCGCGCCAGCCGGTTCCCGTGCGCACGTTCCTCGCGGCACGGTTCGAGCTCACCTACGCCGACTGGTGGGAGTTCCTGAGCGATCCGCGCACGCGAGCCGCTCTCGAGGCCGCGGTCGAGCGGAACGGTGCGGCGGGCCTACGCTACGTCCCGCGCGCAGCCGACGTTGCGGCCGAGGCCGAGCCGTACGCCCGCGCCCTGACGTCGCGCTCCGCGGAGGACGGCAGCTTCGCGCCGATGCCGAGCCCGGAGCAGCCGGTGGCGCACGTCTCGCTGTACGACGTGATCGGCTATCCCCCGGCGAACGTGGGTGCGGACGGCAAGGACGTCTACTCGATCGAGCAGCTGGCCGAGGCCGTGCGGGCTTCGCACACGGTGGGGTGGGGCTACCTGCGCTGGCGCACGGAGCGGTCGCGCGAGCGGGCCCGCCAGGCGGCAGCCGGCGGTGCCGTGCTGCCGGACGTGGCCGTCGTCCGCGAGGCGGACGGAACGCTCGGCTACCGTGCGCTGCGCTTCACGCTGCCGCGCCAGCCGGAGTGGGAGCGCATGGCGCGGGGCGCGGACGACCGCGCCTTCGTCTACGGGGACGAGCGCGAGTGGCTCTACTTCAAGGGCGTCCGCTCGCGGCCCTACGACCCTGCGCCGGAACCCGTCGGGCTCTTCGTGGAGGACGAGAGCGTGTTCGGCGTGCGTGACCTCACCGGCTCCGTCGCCGAGTGGACGGCGGACTGGGACGCCGAGGGCAGCGTCTTCTGGATCAAGGGGCACTCATGGGGCTCGCAGGGCTCGGACGACGATCGGATCGCCGGGCGCAGCTACCTGGCGCCCGATGCGGTGAGTCCCACCGTCGGGGTGCGAGTCGTGGTGCGGGAGCTGGAGCAGGTCGACCCGCGCTGAGGCCACGCCGTTCTTGCCCCGGCAGACCTCGTTTGTAGTCTGCAAGCATGACCATCGATCTGCTGCGCGATCTGGAGACCCGCCTGGCGCTGGGCCTCCGAGCCGACGCCGCGCGGCTGGAGCTGCGCGAGGCGACGGCGCGCGTGCTGCTCGCGCTGTCGCCGAGCGAGACCCTCGCCATGAGCAGCGTGGCGCAGCGCGTCGGGCGGGACCCGTCGACGGCGACGCGGTTCGTGGACCGGGCGGTCGCCGACGACTTGCTGGTGCGCATGCCGGGAGCCGAGGACCGGCGCAGGCGTGTCGTCAGCCTGACGGAGCGCGGGGGCGAGCTGCGCGAGCGGCTGGTGGAGCTGCGTGAGCGGCGGGCGCGGCTCCTGCTGGACTCGATCCTGACGGAGACGGGGTTGGGCGAAGGGCAGGTCGAGTGGTTCCTGCAGGCGTTCGTGCAGGGCTTGAGGGCGTAGCGCCCCGTATCCGTTTGCGTCTGCGCTTCCGATGTTCGCTCGGAGCCGAAGGCGAGGCATCGTGGACTGCCGCGCAACATGCTCAACGGATGCGGCCTCGCGCTCGAATCGAACGCGAAGCACGACCGACGCTGCGAGGCCGACCGCCGATCCAAGATGCCTCGCTCTCGACTCGAACGCGAGGCGCCGAGGATCGCGAACGCGGCGAGACAACTCCCGGACGGACTCGCCTTCGTTTCTGAGCGAGAGCGTGGCCGTGGCCGTGAACGGTGACCGCCTACCGCCGCACCTCGAGACTCACCTTCGCCGTCTTGCCGGCGACCACGTCCACCTCGGCGTCGTCCCACTCCTCGGCCGGGCTCACGACGCGCAGGCGGTAGCGACCCGGGAGGATGCCGAACACCACGCCCTCGGGACCGATCTCCGCCGTCTGGAACTCCTGCGGCGTCGTCATGCGCCGCGACGTCCGCTCCTGGTACCAGGCGCGCACGGGCCGATCCTGGAAGTCGTACAGCGTCAGCTTCACCTTCTCGGGCCGCGTCTTGTCGTACGCGATCACGTCGTAGCGGATCGCGCCGGCGAGATCGAGCGTGACGCTCAACGTGCTCTCGCGATCGCGCTTCACGACGGCGTCGACGCTGCGTCGCACGACGTGATCACCCGAGATGCGTACGCGCACAGGTCCGGCCACGACGTTCTTGGCGCGCCACGTGCGCGACGACTTCTCGTAGAGCGGCAGCTTGGTGCGCCAGAGCGCCGGCGTGCGCGGCTCGATGAACACGCGCAGCGAGCCGGAGTCGAGCGCCTTCAGGTCCGGCCCGAGCATCGTGATGACCAGCGAGCCCTTGGGCAACGTGCGCGGGTCCGGCAGCGGCCTGTACGGCTTGCGACGCTTGGTGGGATCCGTGCCCTTCGCAGCCAGGCCCTCGGGCCCCTTCGCCTTCATGGCGCCGGGGTCGGTCCCGTCGCTCGGCTGGTCACCGCTGCTCGTCTCGAGCGGCGGTAGCTCGTCGTCTGCGCCCGTCAGCAGCCACCAGCCCGCGGCGGCGGCGAGGACGATCAGCAGGATGGGCAGGGCGTTGCGCATGGACGGGTGAAGGAACGGCCTTCGACCACCCCATGTTCCCCCGACCGGGCGGGGGACGCGAGCCGCTGGCTAGGAGAAGGCGTCCTGGCCGGTAATCTCGCGGCCGATGATGAGCGTGTGGATGTCGTGGGTGCCCTCGTACGTCTTCACGCTCTCGAGGTTGCACATGTGGCGCATCGTCTGGTACTCGTCCGAGACGCCGTTGGCGCCGAGCATGTCGCGACCCGCGCGGGCGATCTCGAGGGCCTGATGGCACGCGTTGCGCTTCGCCATGCTGACCTGGGTCGGCGTGACGCGGCCCTCCTCCTTCAGCCGGCCGAGCCGCAGGTTCATCAGCTGCGCCTTCGTGATCTCGTTGAGCATCTCGACGAGCTTGGCCTGGTAGAGCTGGAAGCTGGTGAGGGGCTTGTCGAACTGCGTGCGGTCGCCGCCGTAGTTGAGCACCTCGTCGTACACGGCCATCGCTGCGCCGATGACGCCCCAGGCGATGCCGTAGCGCGCCTGGTTGAGGCACGACAGCGGACCGCCCAGGCCCTTCGCACCCGGCAGCATCGCGCTCTCGGGCAGACGCACGTCCTGCAGCACGAGCTCGCTCGTCACGGACGCACGCAGGCTGTGCTTGCCGCGCTGTTCGGGCGCCGAGAAGCCGGGCGTGTCGGCCGGCACGACGAAGCCGCGGATCTCGCCGTCGAGCTTGCCCCAGACGACGGCGACGTCGGACATCGTGCCGTTCGTGATCCACATCTTCGCGCCGTTGAGCACGAAGCCGTCGCCGTCGCGCACGGCCTTCGTCTCCATGCCGCCGGGATCACTGCCGTGATCGGGCTCGGTGAGACCGAAGCAGCCGACCGCCTCGCCACTGAAGAGCTTGGGCAGCCACTCCGCCTTCTGCTCGTCGCTGCCGTAGCGCCAGATCGGGTACATGACGAGCGCGCCCTGCACGCTCACGAACGAGCGCAGGCCGCTGTCGCCGCGCTCGAGCTCCTGCATCACGAGGCCGTAGGCCACGGCGCCGAGACGCGGGAAGTCCGCGTAGTCGAGATTGCCACCGAGCACGCCGAGCTCGGCGATCTCCTTGACGACCTCCTTCGGGAAGTAGCCCTCCCGATAGGCCTTCTCCACGAGCGGGAGGTAGCGCTCGGACACCCAGTCCCGCACGGCGTCGCGCACCATGCGTTCCTCCTCGCTGAGGAGGGCGTCCATGTCGAAGAAGTCCGGAGCCTGGAAGCGGGCCATCGCTGTCTCCTACGAACGCAGGGCGAGCAAGGTACCTCGGGTGGCAGCGGGCGAAGAGGCGGTTCGGAGGGCTCTTGGGGGGGCCCCGTACCTACCTGATATGCCGCTTCCGGCGCACCGGAGGCGGGGGGCCCTTGACCTTCGGGGCGGGCGCCGGAGCAGCCTTCGCGGGGGCTCCGCCGCCGCCCAGCATGTCCTTCTGGACGAAGGTGAGTCGGGTGTTGCCGGCCTGGATCACGTCGCCGTCGCCGAGCCGCTGGCGCTGAGCGCGCTGGCCGTTCACGAGCGTGCCGTTCGTCGAGCCGAGGTCCTCGACGTACCAGGCTCCGGCCTCGGCCACGACCTTGAAGTGGCGCCGGGACGCGAGGTTGTCCTCGAGCGTGAACGTCGCGCCCGCATCGCGGCCGACGACGCACTCCCCCGCCCCCAGTGCATGATCGCGACCGACACCCGGTCCCTGCTTGATCACCAGACGCGGCATGGAACTCTCCTCGGAGACCCAGCCTACCCGAGGAGCCTTCGATGACGTGGGTCGACGTCACCATCGCGGAAGTCATCCAGGAGACGCCGCTGGACCGCAGCTTCGTGCTGCGCGTACCTGCGGAGCACGTGCCGGCCTTCGCGTTCACCGCCGGCCAGTACGTGCGGCTGCGTGATCCTGCCGACGCCGAGGAGCGCGACTGGTACTTCTCGCTGTCCGCCGCACCCAACGCAGAAGGCACCCTGCGCGTCACGGTGCGCGGTCGGGGCGACGCGGTCCAGGGCATGTATGCCGCCGAAGCGGGCACGGCATGGCGTGCCGCGCCCCCGGAAGGCGACTTTCGCTTCGAGGCACAGCCGGGTGAGCGCATCGTCCTCGCCGGCGCGGGCTCGGGTGTCACGCCCTTCCGCGCCTACGTCGAGACGCGCGCGGACACGGGTGATGCGGACGGCGTGTGGTTGCTGCACAGCGCACGCGGTGCCGACGAGCTGCTCTTCCACGCGGAGTTCACGCGGTGGTCGGAGGCGTGGGATGCGTTCACGTACGTGCCCACCGTCACGGGCGACGCGGAGGCCTGGACAGGGCGCCGCGGCCGTATCGACGCGGACCTGCTCCGCGAAGCGCTCGGTGACGTGGCGAGCGTGCGCATCTACGCCTGCGGCCCCCCGCCCTTCGTCAACGAGGTGCTGGCAGCGGCCGCGGAGCTCGGCGTGGCCCCGGAGCGCTGCTGCCGGCAGTGAGCGCTCGGCGCATGCCGCGGGTCTGCCGTACGCTTGAGGCATGGCCCGACATCGAAAAGCGTTCGCAATCGCGACGGGTGCCCTGGCGCTGACGGCCCTCCTCCTGCTCTCGGCACCCCCGTCGATCGCGGAGGACCCGGAGCAGGACAAGGAGAGCGAGAGCATCCTGAAGCTCATCCGGCCGCGACCGGGCGAGACCATCGCCGACGTCGGCTGCGGCAAGGGCACGTGGACCTTCCCCCTCGGCCGGGCGGTCGGGCCGCACGGGCGCATCTACGCCGTGGACATCGACCGGGCGAAGGTCGACACGGTCCGCAAGCGCGTGGAACGCGAGCAGGTCACCAACGTGACGGTGATCCACTCCGTGCCCGACGACCCGATGCTGCCGAAGGACTCGCTGGACGCGGTGTTCCTGAACGACGTGATCGACTACGTCGAGCGCTCGGCCCTCGCCGGCTTCCTCGACGGCATCCGCGTCGCGCTCAAACGGAACGGCCGCCTGATCCTGCGGGATCCCAAGGGCAACCCGAGCCGCGTGATCTCTGAGTGCTACCGCGCGGGCTTCAACCTCGTCGAGGCGAAGATCCCCCTGGGCGACGTACCCCAGAGCAGCTTCTCGAGCAGCTGGTACGCACTGAAGCTGAGGCGCGCCGAGCAGATGCAGCCGGCGATCCTACCGCGCCTCGGCGAGCCGCGGCGCTACAGGACGCGACTCCATCTCGCGGAGGAACTCTTCCGCGCGGGCCTCCTATCCCGCGAGGAGCTGCGCACGACGTGGGAGTCCATCGTCAACGCGCCCGGCGAGTTCGACCCCAAGACGGACGAGCCCGAGGATCTCATCCGCGCCGCCCAGGCGGCCGGTGTCCTGTCCGCAGAGCGCGCAGGGGCTCTCCGCAAACGGGTTGCGGCGAAGAGCGACTGACGTGCGCGCCGGCGGCCTCCTCCTACTGGCAGCGCTCGCCCTGACCGGTTGCCTGGTCGACACATCGGTCGTCAACCTCGAGAAGGATGGTCGCGGCACGTATGTGCAGACGATCACCGTCGACATGCCCCAGGTCGAGGCCCACGTCGCGCAGCTGAAGGCGCGCGCGAGAGACAGGGGGCAGACGCCCGACGACGACGGCGCGAGTCCGCTCGACGCGATCGACGCGACCAAGCGCGCGGCCATGCTGCGGCAGCAGAAGGGCGTCCGTGTGGTGCGCGCGAGCCGCGCCGACGACCCGAGCAAGAAGACGCGCACCTACCGCCTGGAGGTCGCGTTCGACTCGCTCGAGCAGATGTTCCGCTCGGGCGTCGTGGAGCACGCCAGCGTGAAGCTGGAGCGCCTGCAGGACGGCAAGGCCTGGAAGCTCACCGTCCGTCGCGTGTTCGACAGCAGCGACAGCGAGCCGCTCACGGGCGAGGCCGCCGAGAAGCTGCGCCGCATGCGCACCGCTCTGCTGAAGCGCTACGAGCCCTTGTGGCGAGACCTGGTCATCACGACGCGCCTCGAGCTCCCGACGAAGATCGTCGCGACGAACGGCAGTACGGCTCATGCCGAGGCGGGCAACCTCGTGACGTGGAGCATCCCGTTCGCCGACCTGGCGGATCCGACGAAGCTCGTCCAGCACGTCACGTTCGAGCACGCGGACGACCTGAAGCTCAGGCCCTTCACGCTCAGCGCCACCGACATCGCGAGCTCGGTCGCCAGGGCCGAGCGCGCGGCGGCGAAGGCCGCGCGCAAGGCGAAGAAGAAGAAGCGCGCTGCGCAGGGCGGCAACTGATCAGTCGCCGTACAGGTCCTCGAAGGCGGCCCGGATCGTCTCGTGCTCGAATGCGAAGCCGTGCTCCTGCGCGACGGCCGGCAGCACGCGCTGGCCGGTCGTCAGTACCGAGGCGCCGCGACCGAACATGGCCTTGAGCGCGAAGGTCGGGACGGGCAGGAAAGCCGGACGCCGGAGCGCGGCGGCGAACGCCGCCGTCAGCTCGCGGTTGCTCACGGGCTGGGGCGCCGTGGCGTTCACCGGCCCCGACAGTTCCTCGCGCTCCAGGCAGAAGAGCATCAGGCGCACCAAGTCGTCGACGTGGATCCACGACATGATCTGCCGGCCGCCTCCGATGCGCCCGCCGAGTCCCCAGCGGAAGGGGCCTTCCATCTTCTCGAGCGCGCCGCCACCGCGTCCGAGGACGACGCCGATGCGCAGCGCCACGACGCGCGTACCGTGATTCGCGGCCCGCTGTGCCTCCGCCTCCCAGTCCCGACAGAGCACGGCGAGGAAGTCGTGCCCCATCTCCGCCGTGGCCTCGGTGCACACCTCGTCGGGCTCGCGCGGCCCGTAGATGCCGATTGCCGAAGCCGAGAGCAGCACGCGGGGCGGGACGTCGCCGGCCAGCATCGCGTCGACGAGCACGCGCGTCGTGTGCAGGCGGCTGTGACGGACGGTCTCGAGGAACTCGGTGGTCCAGCGCCCGCCGAGCACGTTGGCGCCGGCGAGGTTGATGACGGCGTCGCAGCCTTCCAGGGCGCGGCGTACGGACGCGACGTCCTCGGGGTCGTAGAGGCACGAGCGGTCACCGGCCGCGCGACCGGGACGGGCCCGCACCAGGCGGAGCGGCTCGTGGCCTGCCGCCACGAGCGCGGGCACGAGGTGCCCGCCGAGGAATCCTGTCGCACCCGTGATGGCGATGCGCATGCGGCCTCCGTGCGGAATCGTCCCGCGAGCTGCGAGCAGCCTAGCCGGAGCGCCCCGCCTGAAGGCCTACGGCTTCTTCAGAGGAACCTCGAAGCCGCGCCGGATGAAGGCCAGGCGGCCGTTCAGGACGCGCGCCTGCAGGGCCGCCGGAGGCTTCTTGACAGCGGGCGGCAGGCCCTCGGCCGACGGCTTGAAGATGACGAGGTCGTCGACGCGCTGCCAGGTCCCCGTGAGCGTCTGCGGCGGCCGGCGGTCGCGCCCCTCCATGCTCATCGTGAACGTACCGTCCGCTGAGAGCACCAGACTCATGCTCGCCTTGAGCGCCTGCTCCAGATCCTTGCGGAGCGCGGACGGCCGCGGCGGGCGCTTGCCGCGCGGACGCAGCGTCTTGATCCGCTGCTGCAGCGCCTCGCGGTCCACGACCCAGGCGCCGACCAGCTCCTCCGCGCCCCATCCGATCTTCGGAGCGCTCCGCTCCGCGATAGGCGGCACGGGTGCGGGCTCCGCCCCGCCGTCCTCGGGAATGGGCGTGTCCGCGGTCTCGACGCCGCGATCAGCGCCGCCTTCGTCGCCGCGATCCCAGAAGAAGAAGCCGAGGGGCGCGATGAGGATCAGCAGCGCGAATACGACCCAGTGCCCCTTCGTGCCGAACGAGGAGCTCGAGGTCGTGCCGACGGTCACGGTCTGTCCTGACGCGGGCGCTGCGACGGGTGCGGGAGTCGGCTCCGGGGCGGGGGGCGGCGCGGGCGGCGGCGGCGCCGCCGGTGTGGACGCCTCGGGTGCCGACCGCCGGAAGGCATCGACCATCGCCTCGCAGGAGGGCCAGCGGCGCTCCGGATCGCGCTCGAGAGCGCGCATGATCGAGTCGCAGACGGCCTGCGGTACGTCGGGGACCAGATCCTCGAGCGGGCGCGGCATCTGCGTCTGCTTCTTGAGCAGCACATCGACGGCGGTCTCGCCGTCGTGCGTCGGCTGACCGCAGAGGGCCTCGTACAGCGCAGCGGCGAGGGAGTACTGGTCGGACGCGCCGGTGAGGCTGCTCTGGCGCGGCTGCTCGGGCGCCATGTAGGCGGGCGAGCCGGGCGTGGCGCCGGTGACGGTGAGTCCGGTGTCCTTGCCCCCCACCGCCTTCGCGATGCCGAAGTCCGAGAGATAGGCGTGGCCGTGCTCGTCGAACAGCACGTTGTCCGGCTTGATGTCGCGG
>JASJDY010000034.1 GCA_030065025.1 Planctomycetota bacterium | reverse complement strand
CTGTGGGCCTACGACCAGGGCCGTGAGTGGTTCGTGAGTCACTACCTGTTCCGGCCGAAGGCGGCCGTGGCGGTGTAACCGACACAGGCACCACGACGGGCGACTCGGAAACGGAATCGAAGGCGAGAGTGCCTGGATCCCGCCGCGCGGCGATCGCCCACCAGCGCGCCTCGCCATCGACTCGAACGCGAGGGACGATCTGATTTGCCCGGCCCGTCGCGGCGTCGAGCGCACCTCGCGTTCGAATCGAGCGCGAGGCCGCATTCCGGACGCCGCGCCTCGTGGTGGTCCTGGCGGCCTCGCCTTCGGCTCCGGGCGGACGCCGGAGAGCCAAACGAACACGAAATCGGGTATGCGGCGCCAGCAGCCCGTTAGCCGATAAGAACCCCGTGGAGCGCCCCGGCCCGAGTTCCGTACGCCGCCCGTTGATCGACGACCCCGAGCTCAACGCAATGCGCGCTGCGGATGCCGCCCGCGACGCGGAGCTGCACCCGTTCAGCCCCGAGGGCATCCGCCGGCTCAAGATCTACATCCTCGGCGCCTGCGTCGGCTTCCCGCTCGCCAACTTCGTGCTGATCAACGCCAACTTCGCCGGCCTCTGGCTCCAGTTGCTGGTCGCCATCGTGTACGGCACGTACGTCGCGCTGGCCCGCCCGGGCACGACGCTCTGCGCCCTCGCCACGCTGGGTGCCGGCATGATCATCCAGGGCTACCTCGGAACCTCCGGCGCCTTCCACACGCTGCTGGCACTGATCCTGTACGGCACGGCCGGTGCCCTGATCGGCTTCCGCGAGAACGACAAGCAAGCCGATCGGTAGGGGCGACCGGCACGCCCGCCGGGCGGTACCTGCTCGCCATGCTCTACGCCCTCCGCTCCGCCTCGGGTACAACCAGCCGGTCGCTGCGCACCAACGGTGGGGCGCGGCGGCGAATCGGAGGCCGTTACCGTGGCGCAGGTCAAGACCTACGAAGTGCTGATCCCCGCGGGGATGGACCACGAGGACGGCCTCGTCGAAGCCAAGGAGAAGGCCTCAGGTGTCGGGATCACGCTCGACGGAGACACCGACAAGGGCACGTTCTCCGGGACCGCGGCCGGCACCTACCGCCGCGAGGGCGACCGGCTCCACTTCCAGATCACGAAGAAGCCGTTCTTCATCAGCTGGGGGATGATCGAGTCACAGCTCCGCAAGGTGTTCGACGACGTGATCGTCCACTAGCTAGCGCGGCTTGGCGGCAGGACGCCTGGCCGGCGCCTTGCGGGCCGGCGCCTTGCGCTTGGCGGCCTTCCGGGCCGGAGCCTTCTTGCGGGCCGGCGCCTTGCGCTTGGCCGTCTTGCGGGCGGGGGCCTTCTTGCGGGCCGGCGCCTTGCGCTTGGCCGTCTTACGCGCCGGCGCCTTGCGCTTGGCGGTCTTGCGGGCGGGCGCCTTCTTCTTGGCGGTCTTGCGCTTGGTCTTCTTGCGAGCCGGCGTCTTCTTGGACTCGGCCCCCTCGATCTTGTCGGTCAGCGACTGGAGGCGCTTGCTCAGAGCGTCGACCTCCTTCTCGAGGGTCGCGCGGACCTTGCGCAAGGCGGCTGCGGCCTTCTCGTCTGCCGCGGCGGCGCGCTGAGAGACCGTCGACACCTTGTCCGTCGCCTTGCCCAGCAGATCGCCGGCCTTGTGCCGCAGCTCGTCGAGGGCCGGCCTGGTCTTCTTCTCGAGCTTGCGCCCCTTCTTGACCATCGAGCGGAAGAGCTTCGAGCCCTCGTCACGTGTGATGCCGAATGCACCGAGCCCGGCGAGCCAGATCTTCTCACCCGCATCGGCCACGCTGTCGACCAGGGGCTTGTCGTCTCTCGCGGAGCCCTTCTTGCGGTCCTTCTTGGACTTCTTGCGGTCCTTCTTCTTGCCTTTGCCCTTGCCCTTGTTGGGCTTGGCTGCCTTTCGGTCCTTCTTCTTCGATGCCATCGGTTCCTCCCAGGCAGCGGCGCGCATGGACTTGCAGTGAGCGTGCCCAACGCCGAGCCAACGGGATCGGCGCTGCGGTCCGCTCACTGTACCGCCGCGCTCGGCACGCGCTCGCGGGCAACGGGGTCGAGCCGGGTTGTGCGGACCGCCACAGCGGTGCAGACTGCTCGAGGAGCGGAGCGAGAATCAGGCGATGCGCCCCATGTTCAGGCAACATGGGGGCCGATGTCCGGAGGACCTACGATGCGTTTCTGGCTTGCGGCGCTGGCCGCCGTGTTGCTGCTAGGCGGCTGCGGGGATCCGACCGATCGACACTGGACTGTGCTCGGATCGCAGCTGACGCCGGAGCAGGAGGAGCAGAGCCGTACGGCGGTAAAGGCGCGGGACGCGATGTTCGGACAGCTCTTCGCTCGGCTCCAAGCGGCGGTGAAGAAGGGCGGTCCCGCCGAGGCCATCGCCGTGTGTCAGGAGGCCGCGCCGGCGATCGCCAAGGCGATCGGCAAGAAGCACGGCGTACGCATCGGCCGCACGGCGCTCAAGCTGCGCAACCCGGAGAACGCTCCGCCGGACTGGGCGGTCGGGTACGTCGGCGGGGACGGCGGCGTCCCGGTGCAGCTGCAGCACGAAGACGGTCGCTTCGCGGCGCTGTTGCCCATCCGTCTGCAGGTCGGCTGTCTCGGCTGTCACGGTGCGTCGGAGTCGATCGCGCCGCCGGTGAAGGCGGCGTTGGCCGAGCGGTATCCGGACGACAAGGCGACTGGATTCAAGGCCGGTGATCTGCGCGGTTGGTTCTGGGTGGAGGTGCCGGCGCCGTAGGGGCATCCCGAACCCTCGCGGAGCGAGGGTGAGTGGTTGCCCGACCCGTCCATCCTCCCTGGGACCGTTCCTTGATCGTGAACGTCCACGTTCACGTCGCGATTCGTTCACCGCGACCGCGGATCACGCCGAACACAAAGCCACCGCCACCGTCATCAGCACGGTGAACGCGACCGCCATACCGTTCACCCGGCGGCCGACCGCCTTGATACGCTCGACGAGCTCCGGATCGTCGATCGCCTCCACCTTGCCTCCGACCTCGCGCTGACCGCGCCCGGCCCGCACCACTCAGGTCTTGGCACGCGCCTGGAAGAGCGAGAGCCCGGCGAAGCCGAAGGCGGCGATCGCCACGGCGATGCGCAAGAGGAGGGGCTGCCCCGTCTGGATCATCCACGCGCTGGCGGCGAGCCCGGCGACGAGGGCGACGATGCCCGCGACGAGGCGCTTCGTGACGCCGCTGCGGTCCAGATTGCAGGCTTCCATGGGATCAGTCTCCGGTCGGAACGACGGACGCCTTCTCCACCATCAGCATCACGACCTTCTCGGGCGCGCGCGTCCGGTGCACGACGCCCTTGGGCACCGTGTAGCCCTGATGCTGCGCGAGCTCGATGGTTTCCTCCTCGCCGCCCTCATGACGGACGTCGATCAGGAGCGTGCCCTCGACGACGAAGAAGAACTCGTCTTCCTCGTCATGCTGGTGCCAGTGGAACTCGCCCTGGATGATCCCGAGCCGGATCACGCAGTCGTTCACCTCGCACAGCGTCTGGTTCCACCAGGGATCCTGGCAGTCGGCGACGAGCTGCGGCACGTCCACCTTGGAGAGGTAGCCGCAGAGCACGTCCATGTGCATGCGGTAGTCGGGTCGTTCGCTCATCGTCGCTCCCGGAATCCGATCGGCCGCGCGCGCCGCTCGGGCTTGGACCAGACCAGCTCGTACCGCCTTCCGGCGCGCACCTCGATCTCGAGGTCGACCGTGCCGCGGCTCATCGGCACCCACAGCGTCGTGCCGTCGTACGCGTCGCCGAAGCCGGTGGCGGGCGGGATCCACGAGCGCGTCCAGCGGACCTCGAGCGTGTGCTTGCCGGGCAGCACCTGGACCACCTGCGGTGCGCCGCGGTACGGCACCCCATCGATGGCGACGAGCTGTGCGTCGGTCGACACGTCGCCCGGGTAGCCGGTGGCGCTGCCGTAGCCGACCACGTGCAGCACGGCCACCTCGCTGCGCGGCCGAGCGGGACCGTCGTAAGTCCGCGCGGGGCCGCAGGCGCAGAGCGCGAGCGCGACCAGCAGCACCCCGGCGATGGCCCCCGCGCCGCGCATGGGTGCAGCTTACGTCCGGCCTCCCCGGGAAACGAGGGAGCACCGCTACGCTTCCAGCCGCACCTCGCCCGTGCTCCACACCATGATCACGGTGCCCAGGCCGTCGAGGAACCGGCGCGTGCCCTCCGCGAAGGCGACCTCGCCCCCCTCCTGCGGCGGCAGGAAGCCGAGGAACGTCACGGCGGCGTGGTGCGACGTCTGCCGGATCGTCGCCACAGGGTCGTCGTTCACGAGGACGTTCACGTCCGCCGGGACGCGCGCCACGTTGAGCAGCTCCTGGAGGTGCTTGCGCGCCTCCTCGCGGCCGGCCTCCGAGCCGATCACGCGCAGCAGCCGGATCCGGCGACCGCGCCACGCGTCGTTCTGCACCAGCATGTGCGCGAGCAGCACCATGAGGTGGCCGTTGTCCTGACCGCGCCACCACACGTCGATCGGGCCGGGCGGCGGACGCCACGGGTCACGGCCGCGGCGCTCCTCGCGGATCAACGCCACGCTGCGACCGAGCTCGGTCGTCGAGCGCACGACGCCGACGAACCGCTCCATGCGGTCGGGGTCCTCGCTGAAGCCGAGCAGCACGAGGTTCGGCCGCAGCGCGCCCATGCCGTGGCACTGGATGAGGGCCTCCATACCGAGATCGCGCGTCGGCGCCACGAGCACGGCGGGGAAGGCGCCGAGCTGCTCCTTCTGGATGAAGCGCCGGAGCGCCTCCTCCTGGTTGCGCCGCCGCACCATGTGCTCGTCCATGTCGCCGGTGATGACCTGCGCCAGCGTCAGGACGCCTCGGCTGGCCGTGAGCCAGTGGCCGTACACGGCGAGGTGGCGGCGGTTCCACGCGCCGCCCGAGAAGGCGATGATCGACGGGCGCCAGTTCTTGGGGTGGTAGCGCTCCTGTTCGAGCTTGAGCAGCGCGCGACGCGCGCGCTCGTAGGCCGCGCCGCTCTGCGCGTCGCCCCACGTCACGATGATCTCGCGGCGCGCGACGTACCTGTGCAGCAACCCCATTGCGGCGATGGACAGCACCGCCCAGAGCGGGCTCGTCAGGAACATGACCGCGGCACAGCCGGCGGCGCCGAGCAGGGCCGTCGACCAGTGGCTCCAGCGGAAGGTGGGCCGATAGCTCGGGTTGCGCGTGATCGACTCGTAGAACGTGGCGAGGCACAGGTAACCGTACGTGATCATGAAGAACATCGTGATCACGGGCGCGATGGCGTTGAGGTCGCCGAGCAGCAGGCAGATCTCGCAGATCGCGAAGGTCACGACGATCGCGCGCCGCGGCTCGTTGTTGGGACCGTCGCCCTGTCCGAGGAAGCGCAGCCGCTCGAAGACCTCGTCACGTCCGAGCGCCTGCAGGATGCGCGGGGCCCCCATCATGCTCCCGAGCGCGGAAGAGAGCGTCGCCGCGAACACGCCGACCGTGATGAGCAGACCGACGAGCGCCACGTCCTCCATCACGAGGCTGTTCGTCTGCAGCGTGGTGCGGTCGACGGCGCCGCCGAGGCAGAGGGCGATGGCCACGTAGATGACGCCCGTGACGAGGATCGAGAGGAGCGTGCCGCGGGGAATCGCCTTGCCGGGATCCTTGAGGTCCCCGGACATGTTCGCGCCGGCCATGATCCCCGTCGCGGCCGGGAAGAAGAGGGCGAACATCGTGAAGAACGACTCGCCCGGCTGGAACCCCGCTTGGAGGTTCGACTCAAAGTTCGCGGCGTCGAAGCGGCCGAGGGCCCCGGCGAAGAACGACACCAGCGACAGCCCGAGCAGCGCGAGGATCACGTACTGGATGCGGATCGCCCACCCGGCGCCGATGTAGACGCAGAGGAAGACGACCATGTTGACCACACTCGCGACGGCGGTGCTCGACAGGCCGACCTCGGGGAACGCGGCGAGGAAGGCCTCCGTGAAGCCCAGCACGTACATCGCGACCGAGATGGCCTGCGCCAGGAAAAAGACGACGCCGATCGAGCCGCCGAACTCCGCGCCGAGACTGCGGCTGATCAGGAAGTAGGCGCCGCCGCCGCGAACCCGCGTGTTCGTGGCGATGGCGGAGAGCGACAGGGCCGTGAGCGTCGTGATCGTCTTCGCCAGGAGGACGACGACGAGGCCCATCCAGACGCCCGTGTTGCCAATCACCTGGCCGAAGCGCAGGAACATGATCACGCCGAGGATGGTGAGCGTGCAGGGCGTGAAGACCCCGCCGAACGCGCCGAAGCCCTCGCGGGGCGTGGCGCCGTTCGTCTCGCGCGCCGGCTTGCTCAGATGATCGCGTAGGGGCACCGTCCGCTCCCGCTGGAGCCGCAGAGGATACGCCCCGCCCCTCCCGCACGAAGACCGCCATCCCCCGGTCGCGGGTACCCTCCCCGCTCATGGGCATCGACCTCGTCATCTTCGACTGCGACGGCGTCCTCGTGGACAGCGAGGGGATCACGACGCGTACGTACATCGACGCCCTGGCCGAGCTGGGCCTCACCTGGGCGTTCGAGGACGCCGTGCACCGTTTCCGCGGCGGCAAGATGGCGGACGTGATCGCGCTCGCCGAGGCGGACCTGGGCCGGCCGCTGCCCGACGGGTTCGTGGAGCGCTTCCGCGCGGTGCTCTTCGAGCGCCTGCGCACCGAGTGCGATCCCGTGGAGGGCATCGTCGAGGCGCTCGACCGCCTCAGCCATCCGGTGTGCGTCGCGAGCAACGGGCCGCGCGCGAAGATGGACGCGACACTCGGGAGCACGGGCCTCATGCCGCGCTTCGAGGGCCGCATCTTCAGCGCCTACGAGGTGGGCTCGTTCAAGCCCGAGCCGGGTCTCTTCCTGCACGCGGCCGAGGCCCTCGGCGCGCGCCCCGACCGCTGCGTGGTGGTCGAGGACAGTGACGGCGGCGTGCGCGCGGCGGTGGCGGCGGGCATGCACGCGCTGGCGTACGACGGGCACGGCGCGAACCTGAAGGCCGAAGGCGCAACGAAGTTCGACGACATGCGGGCGTTGCCGGGATTGGTTGCCGACATCGCGGGGGCGTGAACGCCTGTCCGATTGACTTCGCGCTCGCGCTCTCGCTCGCGCTCGAATCTCGGCCGCGTCCTCGACCTCGACCGCGCCCTCGTCCCATCCGGATGACACCCGCATGGGACGGGGTCGCGGACGCGGACGGGGGTACGCGTGTGCGTGTGCGTGGCCGTGGCCGTGACCGTGGCCGTGGCCGTGTTATCGAAACGGAGGACCACCGATCCAACACACGAGCGAGTACCGCTTGCCCGTCTCCATCGGCAGCACCCGGTGCAGCTCGAACGCCGGGAACACGATCACCGACCCTCGCGCCCGCGCCTTCTCGGCCCAACCCTCGGGATCCTCGTGCTCGTTCGCGATGCCGTGGAGCTCGAGCTCGCCGCCCGTGTAGTCGTCCGGATCGCTCAACTGCACGACGAGCGAGAGCTTCCGGCCGGCGAGCTCCCCGCTCAGACCGTCCTGGTGCCAGTCGTAGAACGCACCCGGCTCGTCGTACATCGTGAACTGCGCGTCTTCCGTGAAGCCGATCAGGTCGAAGCCGTACACGCGGTTCGCGCGCTGCGCGATCTTCGTCAGCTTGTCGAAGATCCACAGCGTGTCGTCGGCAGGTTCGATCCACGCCGTGCGTGACTTGCGCGTGGCCTCTTCCTCGACGTAGTCGCCCTCGGCGATACCCACCCGTGCGTCGTCCGGCGTGAGCACGAGCCCCTGCTGCACGATGCGCTCGCACTGTCGGGGCGTGAACACGTTCTCGTACACCAAGCCGGCCTCGTACGGCAGGTCGACGAGAGGGACGAAGGCGCGCAGGGTCTCGGCGGTGAACTTCCGCATGGCGTGGCCCCAAGGAACCACGCGGGGGGGTCAGCGCCGCTGCAGCCTCACGCCCTCGGTGCCCTCGAAGGTGATCAGGAGCGCGCCGTGGGCCGCGTGCTCCTCGAAGAGCTCGTAGATCACCTCGGCCTCGCCGGGCCACGGATAGGCGAAGATCAGGTCGAAGTCGTCGGGGTCCATGGCCAGCTCGGGGTAGGCGGGTGGCGCGCTGTCATCGAGCCAGGCCAGCTCCGCGCCGGCGTCCGGGCGGACCACGCTGCCCTCCGGCACGTAGCTGCCGGGGACGAACTCCACCTCGAGATCCGCATGCTGGGCCAGATCCTGCGAGGCCTGCACGAGGTCGGGCTCCACCTCGATGCCCACGGCGTGCCAGCCGAGCGCGGCGGCCATCATCGCGACGACGCCCATCCCGGAGCCCCACTCGCAGAAGGAGCGGCCGGGCGCGAGGCGCCGCTCCGTGACGAGGGCGAGGCCGCGGTAGACGGTGCGGTAGTCGCAGGGGATGAACGCGTAGACGGGATCGTCCTCGGTCCGGACCTCCCACGCCTGGAAGCGCTGCTCGGCCTCGACCACGAGGGCTTCGATCGCCGTCGGGATCGTCACCGCGGCGAGCGCTGCGTCGTCGAGGGGCACGTCCCGGAGGCTCACGCGCCCATCGTAGGCCGTGCGTGACCTATACTCTTGCGCCAATCGGCAGGAGCGACACGTCATGCGAACACGAACCTGGATGGGCCTGGTGCTGGTCTCGGCGGCCCTCGCGTGGGCGGCTCCGGTGCTGGCCGGCGTCGGCGACAAGGCGCCGGAGTTCAAGGGCGTAGAGTTCATCAACACGCCCGAGGTCTCGATGAAGGACCTCAAGGGCCAGGTGATCTTCTACGAGGTGTTCCGCACCTGGTGAGGCCCCTGCAAGGCTCAGGTGGGTCACCTGAACGAGCTCCAGGACAAGTACGCCACGATGGGCTTCACCGTGCTCGCGGTGACGAACGAAGATCGCGCGACGGTCGACGCCTTCGTGGAGGCGCACAAGGCCACGCACCCGATCGTGATCGAGTCGAGTGACAGCATGGCCCTGTTCGGGGGCAGCGGCTTCCCCTCGTCCTTCCTGATCGCGCCGGACGGCAAGATCGCCTGGGCCGGCCACCCGGCGGGCATGCCGGAGTCGTTGCTCGAAGAGCTGCTGACGAAGGCCAAGCTGTTCCCCGACCTGCCAAAGAAGCTCAGTCCCATCCGCGGCAAGATGCAGAAGGGCAAGCTGCACGACGCCCAGACGGCCCTCACGAAGGCCAAGGAGAGCGGCAAGCTCTCCGAGGAGGAGACGACCTGGGCCGGCAAGCTGCAGGGCTGGCTCGACTGGAACAAGAAGTCGACCGTCGAGCGCGCCGCCAAGGCGATGGAGGCGGAGGACTTCTACACGGCGTGGCTCGCCTACCAGACGACGGCCAAGCGCTGGAAGGGCGCGGAGTTCGCCAAGGAGGCCGCGGCGTCGGCGAAGGAGCTGCTGGCGGACAAGGGCCGCAAGGCCGAGATCGACGCGGGCAAGAAGCTAGCCAAGATCGTGAAGAAGATCGGCGACGCCAGCCCGAAGAAGGCGATCAAGCTGCTCAAGCCGATGACGTCGAAGAAGTACGCCGAGACGACGGCCGGCAAACAGGCCGCCGGCATGATCAAGGGCTACGAGCGCGAGCTCGAAGCGCTCAAATGACCGAAACGGGCGCCGAAACGCCCTAGGCGCCTGCGGATCCGACGAACCGCCATGTAGAGTCGTCGCCGCGCCCCGAGGTGGGACCGGGGCACGGAGGGTGGTTCATGCTCAACGAATTCAAGAAGTTCGCGGTCAAGGGCAACATGCTCGACATGGCCGTCGGCATCGTGATCGGCGCGGCGTTCGGCACGATCGTCAAGTCGCTCGTGTCCGACATCCTGATGCCGCCGCTCGGCATCCTGATGGGCGGCATGAAGTTCAGCGAGCTGAAGCTCACGCTGAAGGAAGCGGTGACGGAGGGCGACAAGGTCCTCACCGAGGCCGTGACGATCAACTACGGCACGTTCATCGACAACATCATCGCGTTCCTGATCGTCGCCTTCGCCTTGTTCATGGTCGTGAAGGGCATGAACAAGTTCAAGGAGAAGGAAGAGGAGAAGCCGGCGGCGCCCCCGAAGCAGGAGGTCCTGCTCGAGGAGATCCGCGATCTCCTGAAGAAGAACGCGTAGGGGCTGCATACGTCGGCCGGGGACCGCGGCTGTCCCCATGTGTCGCGCTCGCGATCTCGCTCGCGCTCGAGTTTCGAACGCATCCCGACGGATGCCCGAAAGGCGAGCGCGCACGCGAGCGGGAGCGCGTACACCATCCCCCCGCGCCCGGGTATCGTCCTCCCCCATGGCCAAGAACGTCCTCGGAACCGATCTCGAGATCTGCTGTCAGGACCCCATGACGGGGTGGTACCGCAACGGGAAGTGCGAGACGGGTCGTGACGACCTCGGCCGCCACCTCGTCTGCGCCCGGATGACCGCGGAGTTCCTCGCGTTCACCGCCTCCCGCGGCAACGACCTCAGCACGCCGAACCCGGCGTTCGGCTTCCCCGGCCTGAAGCCGGGCGACTGCTGGTGCCTGTGCGTCGACCGCTGGAAGGAGGCGCTCGCCGCCGGCGTCGCGCCCCCGGTGAAGCTCGAGGCCACACACCTCTCCACCATCGAGTTCGTCTCGCTCGAGGAGCTGCAAGCACACGCGCTTACCGACGCCGGTGGGTAGACTCCCGCCATGAGCGACGCGCGCACGGATCCGGTGGCCCAGCAGGTGGGCTGGGAGGCCCTCGAACCCTCGAGGGGCTCCAACATCCGTACGCACCGCATCGTGAAGTCGACAGGACGCTGGCACCTCAAGCCGACGCCGGGCGTGTACGCGATCGTGGGCATCGCGTGGTTCTTCGCGGCCCTCGGCCTGATCGTCGGCTTCCTCACGTTCGGCCGCCTCCCGTGGTGGGGCACGGCCGTGGCCATCGGCGCAGGCACGTTCTTCATGTTCACCGGACTGCTCGTCTACCGCCGCGTGGAGCAGCCGTTCTTCGATCTGGGCCAGCGCCGCTTCCGCGCGCACGCCAAGGACGACGGCATTCCGTTCAAGCAGATCCACGCCGTCCAGCTCGCGCCGTACATGGTGGACCTCGGCAACGAGAAGGACCGCTATCCGTGCTGCGAGCTGAACCTGGTGCTCGGCGACGCGTCGCGAGTACGCGTGCTGAGCCATGGCGGCCTGGACGCGCTGCGCCTCGACGCCGGAGAGATCGCAGGTCTCCTGAAGGTGCCGCTCTGGGACGGGACGACCCGCGCCTGATGATCTTGGGTTCGTGAGCCCGGATCCGGGCGTACTCGATGGGAGAAGGCAGTGAACGACACCGTGTCGTGGATCGCGATCGTGTTCTGCGTGACGCAGTCGGCGATGTTCTCGGGACTCAACCTCGCCGTGTTCGGCATCAGCCGGCTGCGGCTGGAAGCGGAACAGGCCATGGGTAGCGGGGCAGCAGCCCGCGTCCTGCAGCTCCGGGTCGAGTCCAACGCTTTCCTCGCGACGATCCTGTGGGGCAACGTCGCGATCAACGTCCTGCTGACGATGCTCGCGGACTCCGTGTTGGTCGGCGCCGCGGCCTTCCTCTTCAGCACGTTCGCGATCACGATCTTCGGCGAGATCATGCCGCAGTCGTACTTCTCGAGGCACGCACTGCGCATGGCGGCTCGTTTCGCGCCCGTCCTCCGCTTCTATCGACTCCTGCTCTCACCCGTGACGATCCCGACCGCGTTCATCCTGGATCGCTGGCTGGGGCCGGAGTCGGCGATCTACTGGCCGGAGCGCAGCTTCCGCGAGCTCATCCGGCGCCACGTCCACGCGGAGGAGTCGGACCTCTGTCAGGTCGAAGGCATGGGCGCGCTGAACTTCCTTTCGCTCGACGACCTGCCGGTCCACGCACTCGGGGAGTCCGTGCAGGACGACAGCGTGATCACGCTGCCCCACGAGGACGGCCGCCCCGTCTTCCCCGCGTACGAGCCCACGCCGGAGGATCCCTTCCTGCAGCGGGTGCAGGCGTCGGGGCGTCGGTGGGTGATCCTCGCCGACACCGACGGACGTCCGCAGTGGGTCCTGGACGCGTCCGGGTTCCTGCGAGACGCGCTATTCGCGTCCGAGCCGCTCGATCCGATGAACGAATGCCACCGGCCGATCGTCGTCGAGGATGCCGAGCTGCTGCTCGGCGAGATCCTCGCGCGCTTCGAGGTGCGTCCCGAGCATCCGCGGGACTACGTCATCGACGACGACGTGATCCTCGTGTGGGCGGAGGAGCGCCGCGTCATCACCGGCGCCGACCTGCTGGGACGCCTGCTGCACGGCGTCGTGGTCCGCGCACCCTGGACGCCGGCCGTGGTTGGGTAACGGCCCTCGGGGAGCCCGTCCGCCCATCCTGACGCCTCGGTACCATGGAGCGCTGCCGACCCATTCCGCACGAGGTACCTGCCATGGGCCAATCGATCCTGTGCCCCCAGTGCGATAAGCGCTTCAAGCTGTCGGACAACCCGCCCGCACAAGCAACGTGCAGCGGCTGCGGCACGCTGATGGACCTGACCGCCTTCCAGAACGCCGCGCCGGCCGCGCCGAACAGCCCGGAGCCGAGCACGCCGAAGCCCGTTTCGCATCGCGCCTCGCGCGCCGGCGCACGTCGCCGACGGCGGCCGGCCGCCCGCCGAGGCGTGCGCCAGGAGGGTCCGCGACAGCAGCCCGCCATGACGGGCGGTCAGCAGGCCATCCTCATCTTCGTCGGCGTGCTGATCGTGACGCTGCTGATCATCGTGGCGGCTCGCGACGACGACGACGAGCCGGTGCGCAAGAAGCCGCCGACCGTGGCGAACCAGCCGGACCCGGAGCCCAGCCGCCCGTACGTGCCCGAGCCGATCGCCCCGACGGGCGCCGAGCCGGGCAACACGAAGGACGGCGCGAAGGAGCCCGAGCGCAAGCGGAAGGTCCCGCTGAACCGCAAGGGCATGCCGCGGCTGTCCCGTCTGGAGCTCACGACGCACGCGTGGCCCGACGAGGTGCCGGCCGACGTGCGCGCGCGCGTCGACAAGGCCATCGATGAGATGTACGGCGGCGGTCGCGACGGCGTCGAGGCGGGTGAGTGGCTCGTCACGCAGGGGCGAGTGATTGCGGGTCGCCTCATCAGCGAGTTCCGCGCCATCGAGGAGAGCCCCGGCTTCGACAACCGCGACGGCGCCGGCAAGGCCATGGTGATCGACAGCGTCCTCCGCCGCCTCGACGGCCAGATCGAGCGCTACTGGGAAGAGCGGGAGCGCATCCGCGCCTGGGGCACGTACGGCTCGCCGCGCTTCATCAAGCGCATTGCCCGGCGCTGGACGTGGTGGTGGATCGAGGACGAGTGGAAGCTCAACCCGCGCAAGCCGTGGGATCCCTTCGAGGACGAGTCCGACACCACGCCCGACGGCCGCAAGACGGCCGAGCCCGAGAAGGACCCCAAGAAGAAGGGCTACGGCAAGCGCGCGGGCTCGGGGGATTAGCGCTTTCCCGTGACCGTGACCGTGCCCTTGACCGGTGCGATGGCACGGCGGAAACCCCACAAGAACCGGTCACGGTCAGGGGCACGGTCACGGACCTTGCGGAGCGCAGTGCGTCAGCCGGAGGACCCAGCCCGGTGCAGCTCCACGAGCTCCGCCAGACTCGTGACCCGTGCGGTGGGCTGCGGGTCCCCCACGGGCGGCACGGTGGCGCCGAAGCCGCCCGTCTCGTGACGGCGGTCGACCCATACGCACGGCAGGTGCAGCGTGTTGGCCGGCTCGATGTCGTGGAACAGGCTCTGCGCGACGTGCAGGATCTGACTGCGCGCGACGTCGAGGCTGGAGTACGCGATGAACAGGTGCTCGAAGTTGCGTAGCTCCGGCTTGTAGGAGCCGATGTCCTCGGCGGTGACCACGAGATCCCAGTCGACGCCGAGGCGCTCCGCGCTGCCGGCGAACGAGGCGTTGTCGATGTTGCTCAGGATCGCCAGCTTGAAGTGCTGCGCGAGATAGGCGAGCGCCTCCGCGGAGTCGGGGAACGCGGGCCAGGAGGCAACGGACGCACCGAAGGCCTCGACCTCCTCATCCGTCACGTCGTGGCCGAGCTCCTCGGCGAGTCGGCGCATGACGCCGCGCAGGATGACGGGGTAGAGATGCGCTGGATGCTCGCGCTCCTGGGCGTTCTCGCACGCGCTGAAGAGCTGTAGCAATGCCTCGCGGTCGAGCTCGATGCCCTGCCGCTCCATCCAGGGCGCCAGGGACTCGACGATCCCCGTCTCCCAGTCGATCAGCGTGCCGTAGCAGTCGAAGCTCAGCGCCGTGATGCCGTCGAAGAGCTCAGTCGTCATCGCCCACCTCCTGCACGATCTGCTGCCGCTCCCGGTTCACCACCAGGCGCGTCACGTCGGGCCGACTGTAGTGGCCCGACGCGTCGAAGTTCTGCCGCTCTTCCCGAATCCGCGCGGCGTCGAGCTCGGCCGTGATCAACGCCTCCTCCCCCACGACGGGCTCGACGACCCACCGGCCGTCCGGGCCGGCGATGCACGCGCCACCGTCGGCGAGCACGTCCGGCGCGGCCGCGACGATGGCCTCGTACTCGGGGAAGCCGGCGGGGATGTCTGCCTTCCGCAGGAGCGACGACGCGCTGAGCACGAAGGAGCGACCCTCCTTCGCGATGAAGCGCGTGATGTCCTCCGTGAGCCGGCGGCTCCCGGGCCAGGAGGCGACGTGGAGGTCCTCGCCCTGGGCGTGGAGCGCCGCCCGCGTGAGCGGCATCCAGTTCTCCCAGCAGTTGAGCGCGCCGAGCCGGAAGCCGCCGAGGCGATGCACCTGCAGGCCGTGGCCGTCGCCGGGGGCCCAGGCGAGACGCTCCTCGTACGTGGGGACCAGCTTGCGGTGGGCCGACGCGACCTGGCCGTCGGGCAGGATCGTCACGAGGGTGCAGTACAGGCTGTGCGCTCCGCGATCGGCGGGCCGCTCGATGATGCCGAGCACGACGGCGATCCCGCGCTCGCGCGCCAGGGCGCAGACGCCGTCGAGGTGGCCGTCCTCGATCGCGACGGCCTGCTCCAGGTAGACGGCGTGGATCGCCTTCTGCCGCGCCGACTCGAAGCGCGAGCCGTCCGTGAAGGAGAGCCAGTGCGGGTAGCCGGGCACGAGCGCCTCGCCGAAGGCGACCAGCCCGCAGCCTTCGTCGGCGGCCTGGGCCACGTAGCGTTCGACCTTGGCGAGAGTGGCCTCGCGGTCGAGCCACACGGGCGCGATCTGCGCCAGGGCGACCCTCAGGGTGTCGGCGTCTGCTGCCATCCGCGGCCTCCTCGGACCGCGGATCGTATCTGCGCTAGTTCCCCGCCGCCGCCTTCGCCTTCAGGGCCGCAACCTGGCCCTGACGGGCCTGGTCGGCGGCGATGCCGAGGATGCGGGCCGCCTCCTGCGGGGCGTGGAAGCCCATGGAGTTCTCGGCCGCGATCCAGTCGAGACGCCACTGCGCCTTGCGCTGCCACTCGAGGGCCGGCTTCAGCGCCTCTTCGCTGGCACCCGCCTCGCGAGCCTCGAGGATCGCGTCGATCAGGTCCATGAGGGCAGCACCGGCGTTCTGGAGCAGCTCGTGGTTGCGCGTCTGGATGGCGTCGACGCGGGCCTTGATCTCCTCCTCCGGGAAGTGGTGGCACACCTGGCACGCCCGGTTGATGTTCAGCAGCGGGCTGCGCACCCAGTGATCGCTCACCTTCGTCGCGCCCTCGCGCATGTAGGGCATGTGGCAGTCCGAGCACGAGACGCCGCTGCGCGCGTGGATGCCCTGGCTCCAGAGCTCGTACTCCGGGTGCTGCGCCTTGAGGATCGGCGCGCCGGTCTCCTTGTGCTTGTAGTCGTAGAAGCGCTCGCCGTTCTCGAACGTGATGCCGTCCCACACCTCCTCGGCGTTCTCGACGGTCAGGCCCTTGGCCCACGGGAACGTGAGCTTGAACTTGCTCGAGCAGTAGTACTCCACGTGGCACTGGCCGCAGACGAAGCTGCGCATCTCGTGGCGGGTGGAGTCCTTGTTGGGGTCGTACGGCGTCTTGCGCGCGCCCTTGCGCCACTGCTGGATCGACGGGATGTGCGGCACCTCGCCGTCGCCCTCGGCGAGCATCTGGATGCCCTGGATGAAGCCGGGGCGCGTCACGCGCAGCTGCATGCTGTCCGGGTCGTGGCAGTCGGCGCAGGTGACGGGGTGTGCGTGCCCCTCATCGTGGAGCATCTTGTTGAGCTCCTGGTACTTCATCGAGTACGTCTTCTCGAAGCCCTTCATCGCGTCGCCGTCGCCGAGCTTGCGGTAGATGGGCATCACGGACGCGTGGCAGTGCAGGCAGGAGCCGGTCTGCTGCGCCTTGTGGCGCTCGGTCTCCTCCTGATCCTGCAGCATGTACGCGTGGCCGCGGCGGTCGCGGTAGTCGATCGAGAACGCGTAGCCGCGGAACATGCGCTGCAGCCACGGATCGCGCTCGATCTTCTGCGCCGGCAGTGCCTCGCTGCCGCCGTGACCGCCGAAGCGCGTCCGCGTGGCCAGGGCCGTACGCAGGTACGCGTCGTACTGCTTCGGCCAGTTCACGCCCCACACGGCCGGATCGGTGGTGTCGTCCGTGACCTCGCGCAGGCGCACGTACGCCGCCCGCCCCTCGGTCTTGCGCTCGGCGATGTTCGCGATGAGCATCGCGCCGCCGACGCCGACGGCAATGCCCAGGATGAGCAGCAGGACGGCCTTGAACGAGACGCCGCCGTGGTTCTTCGTGGCAGTCATCGGGACTCCTCCGGGATCTCGGACGCCTGGAAGGGGCCGCCGAGTCCTACCGTCTCGCCGTGTCCGGCCGAGCGGTGACAGTGGGTGCAGCGGGTCGCGTCGTCATGCTGGGACGCGCCCGCAGCAATCTCGTGGGTGAGCTCGCTGTGACAGCGGATGCAGTTGTCCTGCAGGATCTTCGAGTTCGCGTCGGTGATGCGGATCGGCTCCGGGAAGTCCTGCAGCGTGAAGGCCTTGCTGTGGTTCCAGCCGTTGAGCGACTTGGCGTAGTACTTCTCGAAGAAGCCCTGCGGCAGGTGGCAGTCGTTGCACGTGGCTACGCCGTGGTGGCTGGACTTCTGCCACGAGTCGAAGTGCGACTCCATGATGTGGCAGTTCGTGCAGGCGCGGGGATCGTCGCTGAGATACGACCCGCCTTCCGCGTACGTAAACGTGTACGCGCCTGCACCGAGGAGGACTCCGAAGAGGAGGATCAGGAGCAGGGTGGTGCGCCGCATGGGCTACTCCCCGGTGGGACCGCCCGACCAGCGATCCCGCCTGCACTGCTTGTACGTCTTGTGGCGCATGGATCAAGAGGAAACGGGGCGCAAGCCCCGCGGATTCGACTAGGACGTAAGTAACTACTTACTTATCATGCGCCCATGGCTGCCGCCCACCGCAGGCCGGGTACCGAGCGGCGCGAGCAGATCGCGGACGCCGCCCTCGCCGTGATCGGCAGCCGGGGTCTCTCCGCGCTGACCACCAGCACGCTGGCGGAAGAAGTCGGCGTGACGACCGGCGCCCTGTTCCGCCACTTCCCGTCGCGCGAGGCCATCCTGGAAGCCGCCGTCGCGCGGGCGGCGTCGCAGCTGGCCGAGACCTTCCCTGATGCGGACCTGCCCCCCACCGAGCGGCTGCGGGCCCTGGCCCGCGCACGCGTCAAGCTGCTGAGCGCGGAGCCGGGTATCGCCTGGCTGCTGCACTCGCCCGAGGCGTCCCAGGCCCTGCCGACGGCCGCGGTACAGCAGCTGGGCGGGATGGTGAAGCGCTCCCGGACCTTCATTGCCCAGGCCCTGAAGGACGGCGCGGCGGAGGGCGCGGTGCGCGACGACGTGCCCCCGCAGGTCCTCCTGTTCAGCTTCACGGCCACCGTCCACGCCCTGATCCGGCCGCCCGGGGCCCGCGCCCCCATCGCGGTCGATCGGGCCCTCGACGGCATCTTCCAGCTCTTCGCGCCTCCGGGCGCCTGAGGGTCCGGTCGCTGACGAAGCGCGCACGGAACGCGGCTCCCCGCCTCGTCAGCGGTGCCCGGATTGCCTACAATTCGCGTCCCTGGGACTGGAGGATCTTCATGCGTTCGCTCTCGCTCGTCCTGCTCGTGGCCGCCGCCCTGCTCCTGCCGGCGTCGCTCCTCTCCGCCGAAGACGTGCTCAAGCCCAGCAAGCAGATGGGCCTCTTCCGCAAGCAGTCGCGCAACATGAGCGCGGAGGAGAAGAAGCAGTACGCCATCGACTACATCGCGAAGTGGAAGGCCTCCGGCCAGAAGACGAGCGCGATCAGCCGCTACGCCCTCGCGCAGTTCCAGCAGCTCGCCGAGGAGTGGAGCGACGCGCGTACGGGCTTCCGCGTCACCTGGAAGAACGCGGAGCTCAAGAGCCGCACGCGCGACTACGGCGCGACGGCCGAGGCCGGGCTCCTGCTGTTCCCCGAGGTGCAGGCGCAGATGGGCCAGGAGGCCCTCGACAAGGCCGCGACCGAACTGCAGGCCTACGCCAAGGACATGCTCTCGGATCCCTCGCGCGCCAAGTCGCGCGGGAAGCTGCTCACCGTGCTCGCACGGCTCCACACGGAGGCGGGGCGCTACGGCAAGGCCCACACGCTGCGCATGCAGGTCATCAAGGAGGACCCGAAGAGCATCGCGAGCCAGCTGATGCCCGTGGTCCGCAACCTGCTCGCTTCCGCGCACACGATGGACGGCTACGACGCCATGCGCAAGAAGGCCAAGTCGGCGCTCGACGTCATGGCCGGCCACCACGAGAAGGCCGTCATGCAGGCCGAGAGCAAGCGCGAGATGATGGTGGGCAGGCTCAAGGCGACCGACCCCGAGGCCGTCGACGAGAACGGCAACCTCACCACGCAGGACCGCAGCGAGATGAACAAGGCCGAGCGGTCGGTGTACGGCGCCATCAAGGCGCATGAGAACGCCCTGAAGCTCATGGGCCTGATCAAGGGCGCCGACAAGGCGATGGCGAAGCTCGGCAAGCCCGCCGAAGCGTGGACGCTCGAGCATGCCTTCGGCGACGTGCAGGACCTCGCGGGGCTGAAGGGCAAGGTCGTGCTGCTCGACTTCTGGGCGACCTGGCCGGACGACTGCAACTTCCCGGTCATGCGCGACTTCCACAAGTCGTTCGCCGACAAGGGACTCGTGATCGTCGGCGTCACGGCGAGCGCGAAGGTGTGCTACGAGCACCGCTACGACTTCGACGAGGACCTGAAGTCGAAGCACCGCGGCGGCCGCAAGTTCTACGCGGCGCGGCTCGCGACGGAGACCGACCTGCCGGACGACAGCCAGGCGATCTTCGAGGAGAAGCAGTACCGCGAGCGCGAGGTGCAGGCGATCGAGGCGTTCATCGGCAACCACGACCTCAAGTGGCCGAACGTGATGATCGAGAAGGAGGAGCCCTTTGCGAAGTTCGCGGTCGAGGGCTGGCCGAGCCTCGTCGTGATCGACAAGCAGGGGCGTCTGCGCTACGTGCGCAGCGGCAAGCTGGCGCGCAGCAGCGCGGGCTCCGTGGCGGCCTTCAAGAAGATCCTCGAGGCGATCCTGGCAGAGTAGATCGGACGTCACATGGCGGCCGCGGGCGGGCGTTCGCCCTTCGACTCGCTTCGCTCGCTCAGGGCTCCGGCCGCCCCTACAGCCCTGCGCATGCGTCTCGCCAGTTGGCCGTAGGTCTCAGTGCCGAGCACGTTGCCTACACACCGTTTCGTAGCCGGTCGTAGGGGGTCTTGCCTCCGAGGCTACCGTGGGGCTTCCTGCGGTTGTAGTGCTCGAGCCAAGGCCCGAGGGCCTTGGCTCGAGCAGCGCCGCTGGGATAGGGCCTCACGTAGGCCCACTGGCGCAGCATCGTCTGGATGAAGCGCTCGGCCTTGCCGTTGGTCTGCGGCCGGTAGGGTCGCGTGCGCAAGTGGCGCACGCCCAGTGCCTCGCAGGCGTCTCGGAAGGCGTAGCTGCAGTAGGCCGACCCGTTGTCGGTCAGCACGCCCTCGACGCTCACGCCGTGCCCCTCGAGCCAGCCTGCGGCTCGCTCGAGGAAACCGATCGCGGACTCCTTGCGTTCGTTGGGCAGGATCTCCGCGTAGGCCAGGCGCGTGTGGTCGTCCACGCACACGTGCACGTACTCGAAGCCCAGGCCGCGATTGCGGCAACGCGGATCGGGATCCACTCGCCGCCCCGGGTGGGCGAAGCGCCCCAGCTTCTTCACGTCCAGGTGGATCAGCTCACCCGGCCGTTCGCGCTCGTAGCGCTCCACGGGCTCCTTGGGCTCCAGGGCACTGAGTCGCCCCAGGCCGAGCCGGCGCAGGATGCCGCCCACGGTGGAGAGCGCCATCTGGAGCTGCTGGGCGATCGCCCAGGCGATGAGCTTCTTGCGCCGCAGCTGCTCGATGCGCCGGACAAGCCAGCGCGACGTGCGGTTCCACACCTTCCGAGGGGCCGAGCTCCGATCCTCGAGCCCAGACTCGCCCTCCGAGTCGTAGCGCCACAGCCACTTGTAGGCCGTCGAGCGGCTGATCCCCATCGCTCGGGAAGCGTCCGTGACGCACCACCCTTCCTCCAAAACCCTCTGGCAGAGCAGCAGGCGCGTGTGCGGCGTCGTTCGAGCGTTAGAGTGCAGATTCATCCCGGATACCTCCTCGGGTCACGTGGGTTTGGGTTTCGCAACCCCCACGTTCCGGGGAATCCGGGATGTCTACAACCTGCTCAGCAATGACACCTACGGCGCCCTGTAGGGGCGGCCGGAGGCGCCGCAGCGCGGCGGCGAACGCCCGCCCGTCCGCGAGCTACG
>JASJDY010000039.1 GCA_030065025.1 Planctomycetota bacterium | reverse complement strand
GCCGCAGGCACGCAGATTGCGCGCTTCGAGGGTTGGATGCGTACGGACGTGCCGGCCCGCGTGAGCATCCGGATCCCCGGCGTCCCCGGCGCGGTCCGGGAGGTGGAGTTGTCGTCCAAGGCACCGGTGCGCGTGGACGTGAGCCGCAAGCCCTGACGCCGTTGTTCCTGGTGTCGCTTCCTGAACTACCAACCGCGCTGCCCGGCCTCTTCACGTAGCGTGAGCCACGCCGGCTTGTCTTCTCCATCGTGCTTCTTGAGGCCTAGGGTTCCCAGGTAGGCGAGGAAGCACGGATCCGAGACGCCGTAGTACGCCTCATAGGTGTCGATGGCGCCAGACGAGATGTCATGCATCCACGTGAACTCCAGGAGCTCGATCTGGTCGGCGTGACGATCCCACGCGCGGAAGGCGGCGCGCACGAACGCCGCCTGGTGCTCAAGCGAGCTGCCGCACATGGAGGACGACGGTGCGCCGATCTCGGCGAAGGCGATGCGCCGTCCCGGATAGCGCGTGGCCACCTCCGCGAGAGCGTCCTCCACGGCGCTTGCGGGCTGCGTCGTGAAGTCGGCATTCAGCGGGTAGTAGGTCGTCAGCACGAGGTCCGTGTGGGCGTTCAGTGCTGCAGCCTCGTCTGCCAGGGGGCCCGTCAGTCCGGCGTACGTCACCTTCGAGCTGACGCGCAGGCCGGGTCGCAGCGTGCGGGCGTGCGCAGCCACCTCTCGCCAGAAGGTCTGAAAAGCGGTCCAGTCCGCTGGGGTGGCGAGCGTCGCGTCGATCTCGTTGCCAATCGAGAGCGCCACGAGATCGAGGGGGGCAGCCCTGGGCAGTGCCCAGTCGAGCAGGGCCTTGAAGGCCGAGATGAGACGGGTGTCGTCCCACGCGAGACCTGCGAGGTGTGAAGGTACGCGCCGTACGTTCGTGTCGATCGGGTTGATGCCGAGGACGAGCTTCGTGCCGCCGGTGGGGTAGAACGACGCCGCGATCGCGAGGAAGTCGGGATCCGGCGCATACACCCCCGGTGCCGTCTCGAGGTCGTCCCATGCGAGCGAGAGGCTCGTCACCTGCATGCCCGCTGCCCGCGCCTGCGCGTAGGCCGTTCCGAAGTCGCCGTCGGCACGGTCGGAGATCGAGATGCCGAGCAGTCGCTCTCCTCGTGCGACGACATCGGATTCGGGCTCCGGCGCGCCGCCGCACCCGGGCAGCAGGGCGCAGGCTGCAAGGAAGACACCCAAGAAGGAGGAGACTCGTAGACGCATCGACCAGCCATACCGACGAGGGCGGAGCCGGTTTCGTCATGTCGATCCCGTGACCGCCCGCCTCAAACTGCGCCGCGACCGGGCGGCGCTGACGGACGGGATCGAAGTGACGTCGCAGAAGTAGGAGGGGGCGCCCTCAGGCGCCTGCCGCGTCGGCGCGGAAGAACAGGCGCAGCATCCAAGCCACCGCCGCGAGCGCCACGAGGAGGCACACGGCGAAGAGGGCGAACAGGCCCCACTGCGGATCCACCGTCATCGCTGCGGGGTCCAGGTGGCCCTCGAGTCGCAAGTCCCGCACGACGTGCCGGGCATGCACCATGCCCAGCAAGCCGAGGCCCAGCGACAGGCCGGAGAGCCAGAGCCTCTGCTTGAGGTAGAGCGGCACGGCGATCAGGGCCGCGACGATGCCGAAGGTGAGGCTGTAGATGCCCGCACTCTTCATGAAGGGCTTGAGCAGATCGCCGAGGGTGAACAGGTAGACCATGCCCGTGAGGAAGGCTGCACCTGTGCCCACGAGGAAGAAGAACTGCCCTTTGTGCCTCGCTGCTTCGTCCCGGCGCCCGAGCACACCGAAGAAGAAGCCGCCGATCGTGAGCGTGCCGCCCAGCATGTGCAGCCAGCGCATGATCCAGGCCGTCACGTCGGGATGCCAGACGAGACCGCTGGCGTCGCCCTCGTAGTACGTCTTCTGGGCGTCCGGGCGTTCGGCCAGGCTGAAGACGGAGCTGTAGGTCAGCGACACGTAGACGAGTCCCGCCAACGCGAGCAGCAGCCAGAGGCGCACGCGACCCACGCCTTGCTTCGTGAACGCGGCCGCGTAGAGACACGCGTACGCGAGCATGGCCATGATCGGGATGCCGAGCCAGAACCACCCGCTCACGATCGCGGCCGAGTACAGGACGCGTCCGTAGACGAGCTGGGCGAAGAGCAGAGGCGCGACGCCGAGCGTCACGGTGGCGGCCATCAGACTCGGGAACAAGGTGACGAGCCGCTTCGCGCAAGGGTGCTCGAGGCCGCCGGGCAGGCGTGCGCCGAAGAGCGTCAGGAGGCCGCCGAAGAGGCAGCCCATCGCTGCGAAGTGGAGCGAGAGGGTGAGGACGTGCAGGACGGTCAGGAGCCAGAGCGGGGCGGGGAGCGCATCGTAATCCGGCAGGGCGAGGACGATCATCGCGGTGCCTCCTCCGGCGCGTCTTCCTCGTACCAGCTCAGGATGTACTCGATGAGCGCGTCCCGCTCGGTCTCGTCCCCGCTGAAGCGCGGCATCTCCTCCGACATCTCGTTGTCCGCCAGGACCTCGGCGATGTCCTCGGCCTCGAAGTCCTCGAACGTCTCGCGCACGTCCCCGTAGCCGCCGATCGCGTGGCAGCTGGCGCAGCGCGCGCTATAGACGAGTCGTCCGAGCTCGATGCCCTCGACCCCGGGGTGGATCTCGTGGAGCGGGCGGGTGTCGACGCGCTCTGCGATCCACGCGCCGAGCACCGCACGCTCCTCGGCGTTGCCGGCGAACGGCGGCATGGGCGCTCGCATCACGTGCACGCCGGCCAGCGCTCCGGAGATGTACGCCGCGTCCGTGCCGTCGAAGAAGGGCTTGATGGCGCGATAGCCCTCGAGCTGGTGACACGAGCGACAGCTGTAGTTGAAGAGGTCGCGGCCGTCGTCGCCCGTGCGGTACGCGATGCGCTCGAGCAGGCTCTCTTCGCCTCCGGCCTCGACGCGGTCCTTCCGCTGCCCGTTGCCGTACATGTAGCCGTGGATCACGTACGGCTTGCGGACGGCTTCGCGGTAGGTCTCGAAGCTGCCCATGCCCATCAGCGCGAAGAGCAGCAGCAGGAGCCCCACGGGGCGGCGCTGGATACGGGGCAGCAGGACGGCGGTGATCAGCAGGCCGGCGCCGAGCAGGGCAGTCGCGACCAGCATGTACTCGGTGGCCAGGCCCGGGAGGACGAGCCGGTCGGCGACCTCACGGAAGCTCTCCTGCGAGAGGACGTCGACCCGCAGGTACATCCAGAATCCGACGACGGACACGAGCAGACCCGTGAGCCCCCAGAGCCCGGCCCCCCGGACGGTCGACAAGCGCGTGTCGCGCTCGGGGATGCCGCCTGCGACGTAGACGGCGAACGTGCCGCCGAGAAGGATGCAGATGCCCGTGCGCAGCACGAGCGAGGGCCAGTACGTGGGGTTGAAGAAGCCGTCCCAGAAGGCCCCGGTCTCCAGCCAGGCGCCCGGCGTCAGCATGAAGGTGACGATGCCGTTGATGACCACGAGGGACAGCCAAGCTGCGGCGAAGTAGACCCAGCCGATCGCCATGTGGCGGCCGGGTGAGAGCCGGCGCCAGCCGTAGTAGTAGAGAAGCGCTGCCAGCACCTCGACGACGAAGAACGTCCACTCGATCGCCCACCCCCAGACGAAGGTGCGGATGAGCGCCTCGGTGCCGTCCGGACTGAGCAGGCCGATCACGAACCAGATGGCCACCCCGGTGAGCGCGCCCAGGACGAGGGTGAGCAGCGCGAAGAAGCGGCTGAGGCGCTCGAGGAACGCGAGTCGTGGCAGATCAGCTCGGCGCCGGGCACCACGCTCAGCGACAACGAGATAGAGGCCGCCTCCGATTGCGAAGTGCGACACGAACACGTGCAGCACGGCGATGGCCGCCATCAACGGGCCGTAGCCCAGGTCCGTCTCCCAGAAGGGATAGGGCATCCTCTACCTCCAGCCGTCCCGGATGCAGGGCCCCCGCATTCTTCGACACAGGAGGCGTCCGTGCAAGCAGAGCGGGGGGCGTCGTTCCTCTCGTACCGAACCAGGAACACATGCGCCGGTCTGCCGACCCGGTCGTTCCCGGAACCGGTGAGCCGCAATTACGGCGCACTCGTTCCTGGTTCCGGTACGTCGACCCCCGGCGGCCGCAGTCGCGAGTGTTCGAAGCGGACGCAGCCCACCCTCGGGGTGGAAGTGCAGGTGCACGTGCAAGTGCAGGTGGCCGAAGACGCTTACGCGTCTTCGGCGTACGCCTCCATGGGCGGGCACGAGCACATCAGGTGGCGGTCGCCCCAGACGTTGTCGGCGCGCTTGACCGGCGGCCAGTACTTGTGCTCACGCGTCCACGGCGCGGGGTAGACGGCCTCCTCACGCGTGTAGGGGTGCGTCCACTCGTCGGTGGCGATCTCGGCGCCGACGTGCGGCGCGTTCTTGAGCGGGTTGTCGTCCTGCGGCCAGGTGCCGTCCACGATCTTCTCGATCTCGGCGTGGATCGCGATCAGCGCGTCGCACAGACGGTCGAGTTCCTCGCGGGACTCGCTCTCGGTGGGCTCGATCATGATCGTGTCGATCACCGGGAACGAGACGGTGGGGGCGTGGAAGCCGTAGTCCATCAGACGCTTGGCCATGTCCTCGACCGTCACGCCCGCCTTCTTCTTCAGGTTGCGCGTGTCGAGGATGAACTCGTGCGCGCACAGGCCGTTCTCGGCCTTGTAGAGGACGGGGAAGTACGGGTCGAGGCGCTTGGCCATGTAGTTGGCGTTGAGGATCGCCACCTGCGAGGAGCGCTTCAGGCCGTCCGAGCCGGTCATCGCGATGTACGCGTAGCTGATCGGCAGGATGCTCGCGCTGCCCCACGGCGCCGCCGAGACGGGGCCGATGGCCTCGGGCCCGCTCACCGGCACCAGCGGGTGCGTCGGTAGGTAGGGCTCGAGGTGCGCCAGCACGCCGATCGGGCCCATGCCGGGGCCGCCGCCGCCGTGCGGGATGCAGAACGTCTTGTGCAGGTTCAGGTGGCAGACGTCCGCGCCGTAGTCACCCGGACGGCAGAGGCCGAGCTGGGCGTTGAGGTTCGCGCCGTCCAGGTAGACCTGGCCGCCGTGCTTGTGCACGACGTCGCACACGCGGCGGATGTGCCACTCGAAGACGCCGTGCGTCGACGGGTAGGTCACCATGATCGCCGCGAGATTGTCGCTGTGCTTCTCGGCCTTCGCCTCGAGGTCCTCGAGGTCGATGTTGCCGTGCTTGTCGCACTTGACGACCACGACCTTCATGCCGGCCATCACCGCGGATGCCGGGTTCGTGCCGTGGGCCGACTCCGGGATCAGGCAGATCTTGCGGTGGCCCTGGCCGTTCGCGTCGTGATACGCGCGGATCACGAGCATGCCCGTGTACTCGCCCTGCGCGCCCGCGTTGGGCTGGAGCGAGATCGCGGCGAAGCCGGTGATCTCCTGAAGCCACTCCTCGAGTTCGCGGAAGAGCTGCTGGTAGCCCAGCGCCTGCTCGAGCGGAGCGAAGGGGTGTAGGCGGCCAAAGCCCGGCAGCGTGATCGGCATCATCTCGGCCGTCGCGTTGAGCTTCATCGTGCAGGAGCCGAGCGGGATCATGCTCGTGGTGAGCGAGAGGTCCTTCGACTGCAGCCGCGTGAGGTAGCGGAGCATCTCCGTCTCGGAGCGGTACATGTCGAAGACGGGGTGCGTCATGAACGGGCTGGTGCGCGCGAAGGGCGCCTCGAAGGTGCCCGGCACCTCGTCGGCGAGGTCGCCGGCCGTGAAGTCCATGAACGCGCCGGCGGCGAAGACCTCGAGGAGTTCGTTGACGTCCTGCTCGCTCGTGCGCTCGTCGAGGGTGACGCCGAAGACGCCGTTCGCCTCGTCGAAGACGCGGAGGTTGAAGTGCTTGCCGGAGGCGGCGGCGAGGATCTGCGCGCCCTTCTCGGCGCCGGCCTCGACCTTGAGCGTGTCGAACACCGGATGGCCGCCCGTGTCGAATCCCAGGCGCTCGAGGCCCTTGCGCAGGATCGCCGTGAGGCGGTGCACGCGGTGGGCGATGGCCTTCAGGCCGTCGGGGCCGTGGTAGATCGCGTACGCGGCGGCGATGATGGCCAGCAGGACCTGCGCCGTGCAGATGTTGCTCGTGGCCTTCTCACGGCGGATGTGCTGCTCGCGCGTCTGGAGCGCCAGGCGCAGCGCGGTGCCGCCCTTCTGGGTGCGCGTGACGCCGACGATGCGACCGGGCATGCGGCGCTGGTAGGCCTCGCTCGTGGCGAGGTAGCCGGCGTGCGGGCCGCCGTAGCCCAGCGGCACGCCGAAGCGCTGCGCGCTGCCCACGACGACGTCCGCGCCCCACTCGCCGGGAGGCGTGAGGAGCGTGAGCGCCAGCGGATCGGCCGCGACGATGACCAGCGCGCCGGCCTCGTGGGCCTTCTCGGCGAAGGCGCGGTAGTCGTGCACCGTGCCGTTGGTGCAGGGGTACTGCACCATCACGCCGCAGTAGGGCTGGTCGAAGGTGAGTGTCTCGACGTCGCCGAACACCAGCTCGATGTCCATGGCCTCGGCGCGCGTCTTGAGCACGGCGATGCTCTGCGGGTGGAGGTCGTTGCTGACGAAGAAGCGTGCGTCCTTCACCTTGCGGTTGACGGCGATGCTCATGTGCATCGCTTCGGCGACGGCCGTGCCCTCGTCGAGCAGGGAGGAGTTCGCGATCTCCATGCCCGTGAGGTCCGTGATGAGCGTCTGGAAGTTGAGGAGCATCTCCAGACGGCCCTGCGCGATCTCGGCCTGGTACGGCGTGTACTGCGTGTACCAGCCCGGGTTCTCGAGGATGTTGCGCAGGATCACGGGCGGCGTGATGCACTCGTGGTAGCCGAGCCCGATGAACGAACGCCAGACCTCGTTCTTGGCTGCGATCTCCCACAGCCGCGAGAGCAGCTGGCCCTCGCTCAGCGCATCGCCCACCTGGAGGTCGCGCTCGAGCCGGATGTCGGCCGGCACGGCCGCGTCGGTGAGCGCGTCGAGGCTGTCGTAGCCCAGCACCTCGAGCATCGCCGCGATGTCGTCGTCGCGGGGGCCCAGGTGCCGCTGGATGAACACGTCGGGATGGTCGAGCGCAGGGTGCGAACCGGTGGTGCGGGTGGTCGTCATGACGTCTCCGGAGGAACGCAGGAAGTTGGGACATGATCGCGGGGCCCCGAGGGCCCCGCGAGTCGAGATCACAGTGGGTGGGGGAGGCTACATCACCCCGTAGGCCATCACGCTGTCGGCGATCTTGACGAAGCCGGCGACGTTGGCGCCCTTCACGTAGTTGACGTGGTCGCCCTCGACGCCGAACTCCACGCACTTGGCGTGGATGTTGGACATGATCGTCTTGAGGCGCTCGTCGACCTCCTCGCGCGTCCAGGAGAGACGCATCGAGTTCTGGGCCTGCTCGAGACCGGAGACGGCGACGCCGCCCGCGTTCGCGGCCTTGCCCAGGCCGTAGAGGATCTTGGCCTCCTGGAAGACGTCCACGCCCTCGCGCGTGGTGGGCATGTTCGCGCCCTCGCCGACGGCCTTCACGCCGTTCTTCACCAGCGACTTCGCGTCGCTCTGGTTGATCTCGTTCTGCGTGGCGCTCGGGAACGCGAGGTCGGCGGGGATGCCCCAAGGACGCTGGCCCTCGTGGTACTCGCAGCCGAACTCCTCGGCGTACTCCTTGACGCGGCCGCGGCGGACCTCCTTGAGCTCCTGCAGCCAGGCGAGCTTCTCTTCGTCGATGCCCTCGGGGTCGTAGACGAAGCCGCTCGAGTCCGAGCAGGTGAGGGGCTTGGCACCGAGGTGCAGGAGCTTCTCGATCGTGTAGATCGCGACGTTGCCCGAGCCGGACACGACGGCCGTCTTGCCCTCGCAGCTGTCACCGATGCGCTTCAGCATCTCCTGCACGAAGTACACGGTGCCGTAGCCCGTGGCCTCGGTGCGAATGAGGCTGCCGCCGTAGTTGATCGACTTGCCGGTGAGGACGCCACCCCACTCGTTCTGCAGACGCTTGTACTGACCGAAGAGGTAGCCGACCTCACGCGCGCCGACGCCAATGTCGCCGGCGGGAACGTCGACGTCCTTGCCGATGTGACGCCAGAGGCCCGTCATCATCGAGTGGCAGAAGCGCATGACCTCGTCGTCGCTCTTGCCCTTCGGGTCGAAGTCCGAGCCGCCCTTCGCGCCGCCCATGGGCAGGCCCGTGAGGCTGTTCTTGAAGATCTGCTCGAAGCCCAGGAACTTCAGCACGCCGAGGTTGACCGACGGGTGGAACCGCAGGCCGCCCTTGTACGGGCCGATCGCGTTGTTGAACTGGACGCGGTACGCCTTGTTGACGCGGACGTTGCCGTCGTCGTCCTGCCAGGTGACGCGGAAGAGGATCGCGCGATCCGGTTCCGTGAGCCGCTCCAGGATGTTCGCCTTGGCGTACTTCGGATGCGCCTCGATATAGGGCATCACCGACTCCGCCACTTCGTGAACGGCCTGATGGAACTCAGGCTCCCCCGGGTTGCGCTCCACCAAGCGGGCCATGAACGCATCAAGGCGGGCGTTCGGAGACGACGTCATCGCGAGACCTCCTGCAACGGGTGTGTGATTCCGGAAGCCTACCTCCGAAAATCCGCAAACCGAGGGTGTTTGGCACCGCCTTGGGCACCGAAATCACGCCCTTTGCGGCCGATTCGGGGCCCGGCGCCGGAGGCGTCGCTCGGCGCCGCGCGTGGGCCGTCGGGACGCCCCGGAGAGGGGCCCTTCCGACCGTCCCCGGTGTGCCCGCGCCGGGGTCGGCGCCGGCGCTGCCGGGCGTCTTGTGTGGGCAGTCTGGGAGGCCGCGGACAACCCGCTCAACCCGGCGCCGAACACGCCGATCCACTGACGTGAGGGGCGTCCTGGGAGGGACCGGTCCGTGCTGCAGTGGCTCGATGCGCTCGTCCACCGCACGTCACCGATGGTGTTCGTGCTCTGTCTGATCCTGTTCCTCGCGGTCGGACTGCTGCTCGGGCTGGCGGCCGCCAGGCGCAAGGTCGTGGTCGGTGCTGCGACATCCAGGAAGCTCGGGCGGCGCGGGCGCGACAAGGCGCTGAAGCTGCTGAAGCGCTACGGCTTCGAGCTGCTCGACGAGGAAGTCACGGCCCCCGGCGTCGTGCAGGTTGACAACCGCCTCGAGGAGTACACGGTCCGGGCCGACGCCCTCGTACGCCGCAAGCGGCGCACGTACGTGGCGGAGTTCAAGAACGGGCCCGCCTCGAGCAGCGTCCACAACCGCGCCACGCGGCGGCAGCTGCTGGAGTACAGCTGCGTGTTCGGAACCGACGGGGTCTTGCTGGTCGACGCGGCTGGCGGGCGCATCCACTACGTCCGCTTCGTGAGCGCCGCGAAGAAGGACCGCAAGGCCCTCGTCGGCTCGTTCTGATCCGGCGCGCTCAGTAGCCCGCCGCCTGGCCGTCCTTGCGCGATTCCGACGCGCCCACGTAGACGTCCCGCACGGCGTCGTAGTGGATCGCCTGGTAGCCCCCGTAGGGCCCCACGGCCCAGCGCAGTCGGTGGCCCTTCCTGGCCAGCCCCCGTCGGACCTCCATGCCGATGCCGGACTCCAGGTGCAGCACGCCGCCGTCCGTCATCTTCGCCCCCGTCGGCCTCGACGAGCCCGTGTGGTGGAACCGCGCCGCGTCGCCCGCCTCCTGCACGTTCATGCCGAAGTCGATGAGGTTGAGCAGCACCTGGACGTGCCCCTGGGGCTGCATGTCGCCGCCCATGACGCCGAAGCTCAGCCACGGCTTGCCGTCCTTCGTGACGAAGGCCGGGATGATCGTGTGGAAAGGGCGCTTGCCGGGGGCGTAGGCGTTGGGGTGGTCCTTCTCGAGCGTGAAGAGCTCGCCGCGGTTCTGGAGGCAGAAGCCCAGGCCGGTGGGGCAGAGACCCGAGCCGAAGCCGCGGAAGTTGCTCTGGATGAGCGAGACCATCATGCGGTCGCTATCCGCGACGGTGAGGTAGATCGTGTCGCCGTCCTTCAGCTTGGGGTCGCCTGGATCAAGCTGGCGTGAGGCGCGCTCGGGGTCCAGCAGCGCCCGGCGCTTCGCCGCGTAGGCCTTGCTGATCAGGGCCTGGACCGGCACCTCGGCGAACGCCATGTCGGCGTAGAAGCGCGCGCGGTCCTCGTAGGCGATCTTCTTCGCCTCCACGAGATGGTGCAGGTAGGCGCTCGAGTTGTGGCCCATGGCCTTGAGGTCGTAGGGCTCCAGCAGGTTGAGCATCTGGAGCGCCGCGATGCCCTGGCCGTTGGGCGGCAGCTGCCACACCTCGTGGCCGCGGTAGGTCGTGGAGACGGGTGCGACCCATTCCGAGCGGTGCGCGGCGAGGTCCTCCTTGCGCAGGAAGCAGCCCACCTCGCGGCAGAACACGTCGATCCGGTCGGCCAGCGCGCCGCGGTAGAAGGCGTCCCGGCCGCCCTCGGCGATCTGCTCCAGCGTCGAGGCCAGACCGGGATTGCGGAAGAGGTCGCCCTTCGCCGGGGCCTTGCCGCCCGGCAGGAACGTCTCCGTGAAGCCCGCGTAGCGGCCGAACACGCGGGCGCTGCGGCCCCAGTAGTAGGCGATCAGCTCGGAGACGGGGAAGCCCTCCTTGGCGTAGCGGATCGCGGGCTCGAGCAGCTTCTCCATCGGCAGGCGCCCGAAACGGGCGTGGAGCTCGAACCAGCCGTCCACGCAGCCCGGCACGGACACGGGCAGGGGGCCGAAGGGCGGAATGCGCTCGAGCCCCTCCTTCGCGAAGTGCTCTGCCTGCAGGCCGCGCGGCGAGCGCCCACTGGCGTTGAGGCCGTGGAGCTTCTTCTCCTTGGGATCCCACACGATCGCGAAGAGGTCGCCGCCGATGCCGCAGCCCGTCGGCTCCATCAGCCCCAGCGCGGCGTTGGCCGCGATGGCGGCGTCCACCGCGCTGCCGCCCTGCTTCAGGATGTCGAGCGCGATCTGCGTGGCGAGAGGCTGGCTCGTCGCGGCCATGCCTCTTCGGGCGATGACCTCGCTGCGCGTCGCGAACGCGCGTCCGGTGACGCGGTCGCCGCCGGCGGCCGGACTCGCGAACGCGAGGAGGAGCAGCAGGGTGAGGGCGAGGAGGGTCGTGTGCATGGGCTCGTCTCCGCGCCGGAGTGTAGGACGTTCCGCCCGCTCAATGCGACGCCGCATGCGCCCGAACCAAAGAGAGAGACGCCGCGCGGTGCGGCGCAGAGGTGACGAAGGTGGAGAAGCTCGGTGCCCGGCACTGGCTCGGTGCTCTTGCACTCGCCCTCCCGGCTTTGCTGTTCTTGCCGGGCATCGGCTTCGAAACCCAGGATCCCGCTGCGCTCGCTCGTCGCGCCGGGGCGTCCCAGGGGTGGTACTACCGCGTCCGCAGCGGCGACTCCCTGACGACGATCGCCGAGCGCGAGCTCGGCACGTTCAAGCGCTTCAAGGAGATCCTGGCGCTCAATCCGGGCATCAAGCCCCGCTCGCTGCAGGTTGGCGACGCGCTCCGGATGCCGCCCCGCAAGCCGGGTGAGGCGAAGGCACCGCCGCTGGCCGCCTCGAAGCCCGTGAAGCAGCCGGACTCGCGGCGCCTGATGCTGTCGATCGCCGGGCTGCTCGGCCTCGTGCTCCTGATCGTGCTCGTCGCGGGCCGGTTGGAGCGACGGGCGTACGAGCGGGGGTAGGCAGAGGGCGGGCGCGTGCCCTGTCGGAGACGGTGCGGCGGGGCGGGGGCGGATACGGGCCCGGTCCACGCCGGAAACGGAAACGCGCACGGAAACGGATACGGGGTTGGTGGCCCTACGGGGCCACCAACATGCGCAGTTCCTGCATCGCTGCCGCATCCCTCGGCTGCGCGCGCTTCGTGTGGATCGCCTCCAGGTTGCGCAGCATCCGCGCGATCCACTCCGCGTGGCTCACGGGCTGGAGCAGGTTCGCGCTGCGTGGCACGGCCGCCCCCAGGGTGCCCTCCATCAGCCGGAAGGCCTCCTCCCGCGTCAGGACCCGGCCCCCGTGGAAGGGATCGACCAGCAGGCTCCCGTCCGTGTCCTCGACCCGCACGAGGAAGTGCCCCGGCGCGCCAATGCCGTGGACCTTGAGCTCCAGCTCCTCCGCCACCGCCTTGTAGACGAGCGCCAGCGAGATCGGGATGCCGCGCCGCGTGCTCAGCACGCGCGGCAAGTAGCTGTTCTCCGGGTCGTAGTAGTCGACGCGGTTGCCCGCGAAGCCCTCCTCGTCGAAGAGCACGGCGTGCAGGTGGGCCATGAGCGCCGAGCGGCTTCCGCCGTGCACGCGCTGGCGCACGGACGCCGCCAACGCCTCGATGCGCTCCTCGACGACCCCCGCGTGAACGTCGTCGAGCGCGTGCATGGAGAGCGCCGTCGCCGCGCCGACGAGCGCGGCGGTCGTGTCGAGTGCCTCCGCGTGCTCGGCGAAGCGTTCGTAGGCGGCACGGCGGCAGTAGCGCGGGGGCATGGCGGCACATGGTAGGGCCGGTCGGGCTTCCCGGCGGAGTCCGCCGCGTCGGCCCGCCCGGCGCATGTCGGACGCGGAGCCCAGAATCGGACCCCCAGGAGGAGGACCTCGATGCGCCAGTACCTCGATCTGCTGCGTGCCCTCCTCGACGAGGGCAGCGTGCGGGAGGACCGCACGGGCACCGGCACCCGCAGCCTCTTCGGCCGCCAGATGCGTTTCGACCTGCGCGCCGGCTTCCCCCTCCTCACCACGAAGAAGCTGCACCTGCGCTCGATCATCCACGAGCTGCTCTGGTTCCTCAGCGGCGAGACCCACGTCGGCCCGCTGCAGGAGAAGGGCGTGCGCATCTGGAACGAGTGGGCCACGGCCGAGCAGTGCGAGCGCTTCGGCCGCCAGGAAGGCGATCTCGGCCCTGTCTACGGCCACCAGTGGCGCAACTTCGGGGGCACGCCGAATCCCGACGGCACCTACCAGTCCGACGGCGTCGACCAGATCGCGGCGGTCGTCGAGCGCATCAAGACCGACCCCTGGTGCCGGCGGCTCATCGTCAGCGGCTGGAACCCGAAGGAGGCCGACCAGGTCGCCCTGCCCCCGTGCCACACCCTGTTCCAGTTCCACGTCGACCCGGAGTCCAAGCAGCTCTCCTGCCAGCTGTACCAGCGCTCGGCCGACGTGTTCCTCGGCGTGCCGTTCAACATCGCCAGCTATGCCCTGCTCACCATGATGATCGCGCAGGTCTGCGGCCTGGAGGCCGGCGAGTTCGTCCACACGTTCGGCGACGTGCACCTCTACAGCAACCACGTCGAACAGGCGCGCGAGCAACTCTCGCGGGAGCCGCGTGCGCTGCCTACCATGGCGCTCAACCCGGACGTGACGGACATCTTCGGGTTCGAGTACGAGGACTTCACGCTTCAAGGCTATGACCCGGCGCCCCACATCAAGGCATCCGTCGCCGTCTGAGAACGGCCTCCAGCCCCTCGCCCTCATCGTCGCCTGGGCCCACCGCCAGGTCATCGGGCACGAGGGCCGTCTGCCCTGGAGCGAGGCGGAGGACCTTCAGCACTTCAAGGCGACCACGATGGAGCACACGCTCATCATGGGGCGCAAGACATTCGAGAGCATCGGGCGTCCGCTGCCTGGGCGTCGCAACATCGTGCTCTCCCGCGATCCCGACTACACGGCCAATGGCTGCGAGGTGTTCACGTCGCTGGGTCGCGCCATCGAGGCGGCGCGCGAGACCGACGGCTGCCCGTTCGTCATCGGCGGCGCCGGGGTCTACGCAGAAGCGCTGCCGCTGGCCACGCGCCTGTACATCACGGTCATCGACCGCGACGTGCCCGGCGACACGTACTTCCCGCCCTTCGACGAGACCGACTGGGAAGAGGGCCAGCGCTGGCGCAGCGAGAGCGGCGAGCTCCTCTTCCGCATCCTCGACCGTCGCTGAGCGGTGTGTCGCCCGCGGAGTACGCCCCACGCGCGCAGCACGTCGATCCGGGGTACACCGGTGTGATGCGCCGGTCGCTGCTGCTCTTCTCGTTCGCGTTGCTGCTCGGCGGCGCACCTGTCGCCGCGGACTCGCCGTGGAAGGCCGTCCGACTGAAGGCCGCGGAGCCCGGCGAGCTCGACGACCTGCAGAGCCCGCTGTTCGCGACCGAGATGCGCGTGCGCGGGGCCGAGCCCGTGCGCATCGGCGGCGAGCGCTTCGTGCTCGAGCCCGGGCCCGAGGCCGGCCGCGGCCGGTGGACGCGCATCGACAGCAACAGCAAGAAGGACAAGCGCACGCGCACGGGCACGTTCCGCGTCCCCGGCACGCTGACCCTGAGCACGGCGATCGACGGTCCCTATCACCTCATGGTGCGCGCGGAGGAAGGCGGCTGGGTGCTCCGCAGCCGCATGGGCATGCGGGTGCCGGTCGGACGTGTGTTCGGCTACCTCCTGGACTGCGACCTCGACGGCGAGCTCGGTAGCTCGGGTGACGGCTACGTCGCCCCGATGAGCCGCACGGTCGGACCCTGGTCCGGCGAGGCCTGGCACTTGCTCGAGGGGCGGCGCTACCGCAAGGACGATCAGGGGGGGTGGGAGCACGCCCCGGTCGAGCTTCCGCATCCGGCCGACCGCGATCACAGCCGCACGTGGTGCCTGCTGCAGTGGACGCGACAGCAGTGCGGCTGTCTTCCGCTCGGCTACGACGCGTCGCTCGAGGACGGCATGCGCAAGCACGCCGCCTACCTCGCGCGCCATGGAGGAGAGGCTCACGCGGAGGACCCGGCCAAGCCGGGGTACACGCCGGAAGGGGAACGCGCCGCGAAGAGCTCCATCATCGGGCACGGCGACACCTCGATGTTCTCCGCGATGAAGATGCACCTCGCGACGATGTACCACCGCACGCGGCCGCTCCAGCCCGGCCTGATGCGCACGGCCATGGTGTTCCATCAGGGCACGTTCCTGTTCGACGTCTTCACGCATCGTGGCGGACCGCAGAAGGACGCGCTGCTCGTGTTCCCGCCACACGGTGCAGCGAACGTGCGGGTGCGCTTCCACGAGCAGGGCGAGAGCCCGATGCCGGTGGTCGGGGTGCCGGCAGACGGCAACCGGCTCGGCACGGCCGTGAACGTCTTCTCCGAGCCGCTGCGCACGGCAACGAAGCTCGCGTCGCGCCCGCGCCTCACCCTGCGGCGCGATGGACGGCGGACCCGCCCCCTCGAGGGACGCCTGCAGTACCCCGGTCACGCGCCGAGCGCGCGCGCGGGCATCTCGAACCGCGGCAGCGTGGCGTTCATCCCCGTTGCGCCACTCCGCTCGCGCTCGCGCTACCGGGCCGAGGCTCGCATCGTGCTGCCCGGCGGCGCGGTCTTCGACTACCGCTGGTGGTTCGAGACCGGTCGCGCGGCCAGCCGACGCGCGCGCTGACGCGCCTCAGGTCAGGCGAAGATCCAGCCCTCGAGCAGGGTGCGGGCGGCTTCGAGGTTGGCGCGCGAGCACCACTCCCCGGCCTGGTGGGCCTGGGAACCCGAGCCCGGCCCGAAGTTGATGGCGTCGAGGCCCATCTCGGAGAGACGGCCGACATCGGTCCAGGCCTGCTTGGCGCGGGTCTCGGCGCTCGGGCCCGCCGTCTCGGCCAGCGAGCGGAAGAGCGGGTTGTCGTTGCAGACGCGGCCCGAGGGGCAGATGTCCGTGATCTCGATCGTCACCGCGCCCTCGTCGATGGCGTGGGCGCCGACCGCCTCGCGCACCTGCTCGGCAATCCAGGCCAGCGCCTCGCTGCGGGAGCGGTCGGGCCCGAAGCGGAAGTTCAGGTTCAGGTCGAAGCGTCCGGGGATCACGTTGCGTGCGCCGTCGTAGTCCACCATCGTGGCGCTGCACACCTCGCGGAAGAGGAGCCCGTCGTAGCGGCAGTCGCGCGGCTCCAGGGCCGCGATGTGCGCGAGCAGCGGCGCCGCCATGTGCACGGCGTTCTTGCCCTCCCAGGGACGCGCGGAGTGCGCGCGCCGGCCGTGGAAGCGCACGAGCGCGTGCAACGTCCCGAGGCAGCCGAGCTCGAAGTGGTTGTCCGTCGGCTCCATGGCGATGGCGAGGTCGACGCTCTCGAAGAGATCCGGCGCCGCCTCGACGATCTCGGGGAAGCCCGACTCGTCGAAGGGCCCCTCCTCGCGGGCGTAGAGGATCCCGGCGAGGTCGAAGCGTGACTGCTCGGTGCGCGCGCGCTCGAGCACGTGCAGGATGAGGGCGTCGGCACACTTCATGTCCGACGAGCCGAGGCCGAAGATGCGCTCGTCGTCGAGACGCGGCGGGTTGTCGTCCGCCGGCGGCACCGTGTCGAGGTGGCCGATGAGGAGCAGGCGCGGCGCGCCTTCGCGGAAGGGACGTGCCTGCAGCGCGAGGTTGTCACCTGCGCGCACGAGGCGGTGCATGCCGCGCTCGTGTGCCCACGACTCGACGTGCGCGGCGAGCTTCGCCTCCTCGCCGATCACCGACGGGATGCGCAGGAGCTCGAGGGAGAGTGCCTCGAGAGGCGTAGCGTCTTCGATCAAACCGCGAACCCCCGCAGCGTCTCGTTGAGGGAGGTCTTCTTGTCCGTGCTCTCGGTGCGCTCGCCGATGATCAGCGCGCACGGCAGGTCGTACGTGCCCGCCGGGAACTCCTTGGGGCGCGTGCCCGGGATGACGACCGCGTTCGGCGGTACCGAGCCCTTCGTGCGCACTTCCTCCTCGCCGCGCACGTCGATGATCGGCGTCGACGCGGTGAGGACGGTGTTGGCTCCGAGCACGGCGCCGCGACCGACGTGGACGCCCTCGACGACGATGCAGCGTGAGCCGATGAAGCACTCGTCCTCGATGATCACGGGGCGTGCGCCGGGCGGCTCGAGGACGCCGCCGATGCCGACGCCGCCGGAGAGATGCACCCCGCGGCCGATCTGCGCGCACGAGCCGACCGTGGCCCACGTGTCGACCATCGTGCCCGCCCCGACGTATGCGCCGATGTTCACGAACGAGGGCATCACGACGACGCCCCGCTCGCAGAACGAGCCGTAGCGCACGACGCCGCCGGGGACGACGCGCACACCCGCCTCGGCGAGCCCGTGCTTGATCGGCACCTTGTCGTGGAAGTCGAGGGGGCCGGCCTCGTGCTCCTCCATCGGCGCGACGGCGAAGTAGAGGTTCACGGCCATCTGCACCCAGCCGTGGACGGTCCAGCTGCCGTCGTCCTGCTGGCTCGCGACGCGCAGGGCGCCGCGGTCGAGGTCGTCGACGATCGAGGTCACGGCCGTCTGACAGTCCGGATCAGCGAGGAGCTCGCGATCGTCGAAGGCGGCCAGGATGATGGCCTCACGGGGGTCGCTCATGGTCATGGGCGACCTTTATAGCCTGCCGCTACTCGAGCGCGGCCCAGCGGTCCAGCGCCTGCTCGCATTGCTCGGGCGTCGGCACGAGCGCCACGCGGAAGAACCCGGCGTTCGCCGCGCCGAACATGGAACCCGGCGACACGACGATGCCTGCGTCGAGCAACTTGGCCGCGTAGCTCTCGTCGGTCTCGCCCGCGGGCACGGAGACCCACAGGTAGAAGGTCGAGGTCGTGGGGTACACCTCGAGGCCCAATCGCGCGAAGCCCTCGCTCAGGATCGCGCGCTTGCGCGCGAAGATCGCGCGACGCTCCTCCACGTGACGCTCGTCACGCCACGCCACGATGCTCGCCTTCTGCACCCACTCCGTCTGCGCTTGCCCCATGGCTGCGCGGCACGCGCGGTAGCGCGCGATGATCTCGGGATCGCCGGCGAGCATGCCGGAGCGGTAGGCTGTCATCCCCGAGCGCTTGCTGAGGCTGTGGAACGCGAGACAGCCCTCGCGCGCGAACTCGAGCACGCTGCGCGGTCGCGCGTCGGTGTAGATCTCCGTGTAGCACTCGTCGGAGCACAGCACGAAGCCGTGCTCGCGTTGGGCCTCGACCCACGCCTGCCACAGTGCCTCGGGCAGATCCTGCCCGGTCGGATTGTGGGGGTAGTTGAGCCACACGATGCGCGCGCTCGCGAGCACCTCACGCGGGAGTGCCGCGGGATCCATGCGGTAGTCGTTCTCGGCAGTCAGCTCGACCGGATGCAGATCCGCCTCGGCGTACATGCTGCCGATCGACATCACCGGGTAGCCCGGATCCGGGTACACCACCGTGCGCTTGTTCTCTGAGGGATCCACGAGCACGAGCGGCAGGTGGAACATCGCCTCCTTGCTGCCCCGGGTGGGCAGGATCTCGCGCTCGGGATCCAGCTCGACGTCGAAGCGCCGCTGGAACCACGCCGCGAACGCCGCGCGGAGCTCCGGCAGGCCGGCGATCGAGGGGTACTGCGAGATCTCGGGCACCGCCGCCGCCAGGGCGGCCCGGATGGCCGGATCCGTGGGTTCGACGGGGTCACCGGTCCCGAAATCGAGGACCTCGATGCCCCGGGCGGCCACGGAGGCCTTCCGGCGGGCCAGCTCGACCATCGGATACGGCTTCAGATTCCGCAGATTTTCGTTCATGGAGGCGAATCCTACGGGCTTTCGGGACCGTCGGGGGGCTGTGTCAAGGTGTTCGGCCCTCTGGAGGGGGCACCCCATGTGCGAGACGATCCCCCAGGAATGCCTGCCGCTGCCGGGCTCGCGCCCTGCGGCCGGAGGCCATCATTCGGCCTCCCAGCAGCCCTGGGGCCTCGACCGTCGCGTCGTGCTCGCCGGCCTGGGCAGCTTGCTGCTCACCGCCTGCGCCCCGGCCCGCTCCGTGCCGGCCCGCCCGCCCGTCTCGCGCCGTCCCGCGCCGCCCGAGCCCAAGCTCCCCCCGTACCGCATCGTCCGCCGTAGCGAGTGGGGGGCCGAGGCCCTGAAGCCCAACCACGACCCCATGCAGCGCGTGCGGCGCATCACCCTGCACCACACCGCGGAAGTGGCCGGCCAGGGCACGCGCTCCGACGCCGAGCTCGTGAAGGGCATCCAGGACTTCCACCGCAACAAGCGCGGCTGGGCCGATATCGGCTACCACTGGATCATCGGCCTCGACGGTCACGTGTACGAGGGCCGTGCGCTCGACGTCCAGGGAGCCCACGCCGGCAGCGGCAACAACGGCGAGAACCTCGGCATCAGCGTCATCGGCGACTTCACGCAGGGCCTGCCCCCCGCGCGGCAGCTTCGCACGACCCAGCGCTTCCTCGAGGCACAGCTCGCGTACTACGGGATCCCGATCGACGAGCTCCACGGCCATCGCGACCTCAAGCCGACCGAGTGTCCCGGCAGCGCGCTCTATGCCTGGCTCCAGCGCTTCAAGTCCGCGCGCGTGAGCGCCTAGGCCAACCTCCGCTCAGGCTTCCGTGGGCTCGAGCTTCTCGAGCCAGGCGTGCATGAGCGGCTCGTCCGGCGCGCCGAGCAACGGCAGACGCGTGTCGTGCGTCTCCGGCTCGCCCGCGCGCCCGAAGCGCAGCGCAACGCGTGTGGCGCTCTCGCCCCAGTGCGCGCGTGCCACCCGCTCGACCAGGGCGTGGGCGACCATGCCGAAGGTCATGCGCGCGTTGATCTCGAGCAGCGGCATGAGCAAGGGCGCGCCGGTGACGCCTTCGTACTCGAACCCGTCGATGCCGAAGCGCCCCTCGTAGCCGGCCTGGTCGAGATGGTCACGCACCAGCGTGCCGAGCGTCTCGAGGAAGGCGGCCGCGTCGAGGTCCGGGGGCGGATCCGAGACGACGACGCCCTGGAACCGGCCGCGAGCGTCGATGACCTGCTCGCTGATGCCGCGCCGCCAGCGACCGCCTTCCTCCGGCTGCAGCCACAGGCCGAAGTCGAACGTGCGCCGCACCCACGGTTGCAGGACGAGCCGGCCGTGCTCGGCCAGCAGGGCGGCGACGGCGCCGCGCTGGTTCTCCTCGAGCTGCCGGCCGCGCCCCAGCACCCGGTTGCGCCCCGCCGTGCCGTGGGGCGCCTTGGCCACCCACGGTCCGCCGGCGACCTCGGTCGCGAGGAGCTCCTCCAGCGACTTCACGACCTGGCTGCCGGCAAGCGCGACGCCGAAGCGCTCGGCGAGGCGCAGCGCGAACACGCGATCGTTCACCCGCGCGGCGACGGCCACACGCTCGCGCGGGATGGGATTCGGCGGCGCGGCTGCCCAGGCGAGGACGTCGGCGCCGGCGGGGGGCAGCGAGTCGGGACCGTGCACCAGCTCGATGTCCGGCAGACCGGGTACGGGTCGCAGTCGCGCCGGGTCGACGGGTGCGGGCGTCCAGAGCACGTCGCCCTCGTTCGCGAACACGCGCAGGAGGGATGCATACAGGGAAGCGCGCTGGAGCACGTCGAGGGGCAGACGGCGCGGCCAGCGTCCGGAGTCGCCGGCGCGCATGCGCGCCCAGTCGTCCTCGCAGTCGAGGTTGCCGAGGATCCACGTGCGCTTGCTCATCGCGGCGCTCCGCCCGGCCGCGTCGGCCTCGTCCTCTCGAGGTGTTCGATGAACTCGGGATCGAGGCCCGCGGCCCGCCGGGCGAGTGCGTCGAACGTCGCGCCGCGGGCACGCTCGGGGCCGCCGGGGCGGTGCACGTTCGCTAGGTACACCTCCCAGTCGTCCTCGTCGGCGGGCTTCAGCTTCTGGAACCACGCCCACGCGAAGGCGACGTGGCGCGTCTCGTCTTCGTGCACGCGGTCGAGCACGCGTGCGGTGTCCTCGTCACCGGCGGCGCGCGCGGCTGCAGCGTGCTCCTGCGCGAAGTCGAGGTTGGCGTTCTCGAGTGTGAGTCCCATCTCGCACACGAACTGCAGCGGGGTGCGAATGCGAGCGGCCTTGCGCCAGAAGTGAGCGGTGACGCCGAAGTCGCCGAAGCGCGCGCCCAGCGCCTCGAGCCGTTCCACGTACAGGCGGCAGTGCTCTTGTTCATCCGCAAGCACGGCCACGCAGCCGCGCCGGAAGGGGCGCGGCATGTCGGGGAAGGCGAGCAGGACCCACGCGAAGAGCTCCGCAGCCTGCAGCTCGTGATTCGCCAGGGCGTGGAGGATCCGTACGCGCTGCTCGGGATCCGGCATGCCGCTCAGGGGCGGGACCTTCACCTTGCGCACGGGGTCGTGGCGCAGCTCGGGCGGGCGGATCGGGCCCTTCACGAACAGGGGCTCTCCCGGGGTGTCGTCGCTGAGGTCCGCGGGCGGTGGACGCAGCTTGGCGGCCAGCGAGTCGGATTCCAGCAGGGCCAAGGCGAACGCGCGCGTCTCCACCCGGCGAATCTACACGCCGCGCTCGGCACGACTGTGTGGGAAACGTAAGGGGTCCCGCCTGCGGGCGTGCCTTCCCGATTCGGGCATGGCTACCATGCCGTGGGAGGCCGTGCATGGGCACCGGACGCGCGCGACAGGAAGGGCGGGGGTTCCCGCTGCCCTCTGCGCTCGACGGGCTGCGCGATGCTCCCCAGGCCGGTGCGGACGCGGCTCGTTGGAAGGCGCTGTTCGATGGCCCCTCGATCGGCGCCATCGCCGTGTACGCGCCAGACGGCACCCTGAAGTTCACCAACCGGCGCATGCAGGAGATGTTCCGCGTCACGGACGAGCAGCAGGCGGCGCTCGAGGGCCACTACAACATCCTGCGGGACGAGGAGAACGTCGAGCCCGCGGTCCATGCGCAGCTGGTGCGCGCCTTCGGAGGCGAAGCCGCCGAGTTCCCTGTGACGAAGTACGTCGTCCGCCCGGACGACGGGAATCCCGCCTTCGCCACGTGGATGCGCGGCTCGGTGCGTCCCGTCCTCGATGCACACGGCAAGGTCAGCGAGGTCGTGCTCTTCCTCGTGGACGTCAGCGACATCGAATCCGCCAGGCTCGAGGTGGAAGAGGAACGCAGTCGCGCGGAAGCCCAGCTGCGTGAGATCGAGCACCTCTACGACACGTCGCCGATCGGCCTCTGCCTGCTCGATCGGGAGCTGCGGTTCGTCCGCATCAACGACCGCATGGCCGAGATCAACGGCTTGCCGAAGGAGGTGCACCTAGGCCGTACCTTGCGCGAGGTGCTTCCGGCGGCGCTGGTTGACCAGATCGAGCCGCTGTACCAGGGCGTGCTGGACACGGGGGAACCAGTCCTGAACCGCGAGATCATGGGAGCGACGCAGGCGTTCCCGGGGGCGAAGCGCCACTGGGTGATCAACTACCACCCCCTGCGTGGCCCCACGGGCGCGATCGAGGGTGTGGGCACGGTGGTCCAGGAGGTCACCTTCCTGAAGGACACGCAGCGGGCGTTGCGCGAGAGCGAGCAGCACCTGCGCATGGTCATCCAGCACGCGCCCGTGGTGCTGTGGGCGCTCGATGCGGAGGGGAACTTCACGCTCTCGGAGGGACGTGGTCTCGACGCGCTCGCGCTCCGACCGGGCGAAGTCGTCGGACAGTCGGTCTACGACCTGTACGCCGATTATCCGATCATCCTCGACCGCACCCGCCGCAGTCTGCAGGGGGAGTCGATCGAGGAGATCGTCGAGGTCGGCTCGCGCATCTTCCACGCGCGCTTCATCCCCCGCAGGAACGGGAAGGGCTCGGTCATCGGCAGCCTCGGCGTCGCGATCGACGTGACGGAGCGGGAGCAGGCCGCGGAAGAGCGAAGCGTGCTCGAGCGCAGGGTGCTCGAGACACAGCGCCTCGAGAGCCTCGGTGTGCTCGCCGGAGGGATTGCGCACGACTTCAACAATCTCCTGATGGGCGTGCTCGGCAGCGCCGACCTCGCGCTCCAGGAGATTCCGCCCGGCACGGCCGGGCGCCAGTACCTCAAGCAGATCGAGACGACCGCGGTTCGCGCCGCGGAGCTGACCAACCAGATGCTCGCCTACTCGGGTCAGGGTCGCTTCGTCATCGAGACCATCTGCATGAACCGCATCGTCCGGGAGATGACGGGCCTCCTGCAGACCGTGATCTCGAAGAAGGCGACACTCGAGCTGGACCTGGAGGACCCGCTGCCGGCCGTGGAAGCGGACGCCAGCCAGATGCGTCAGGTCGTGATGAACCTCATCACGAACGCCTCCGAGGCGCTTCAGGACCAGTCGGGCACGATCCGGGTCCGCACGCGGAACCGCGACGTCACACGCAATCAGCTCGTCGCATGCAACTGCCCTGGCGACATCCCGCCTGGGCCGTGCATCAGCGTGACGGTGTCCGATGACGGTGTCGGCATGGACGCCGAGACGCGGCGGCGCATCTTCGATCCGTTCTTCACCACGAAGTTCACGGGGCGCGGGCTCGGCCTGGCGGGCGTGCTCGGCATCGTGCGCGGACACGGCGGTGCGGTCTGCGTCGAGACGACGCCGGGCGGCGGATCCGTCTTCGAGATCCTCCTGCCGTTGGCTCCGGGCGGAGCGCCCGCACCGAAACCGACCAAGCGCGAGGAGCGCGTCGCGGCGGGCACGTTGCGCGTGCTCGTGGCGGACGACGACGAGATGGTCCTGCAGGTGTCGACGCTCATGCTCGAGTCCGCAGGGTTCGAGGTCGTCGTGGCGTGCGACGGTCAGGAGGCCGTCGAGCTGTTCCGCGAGCAGGCGGACGAGATCGACCTGGTCCTGCTGGACATGACCATGCCGCGGCTGAGCGGTGAGGAGGCCTTCCGCGAGCTGCGCGAGATCAGCCCGGACGTGCCGGTCGTGTTGTCTAGCGGCTACACGGAGCAGGAGGCGCGCGGGCGGCTGGAGGGCGACGGCGTGGCCGGGTTCGTGCAGAAGCCGTATCGCGCGGTGGATCTGATGGGGGAGATCCAGAACGCCCTGCAGCTCAGTTCGCTGCCGAAGCCCAGGCCCTTGTAGGGGCGGCCTGAGCTCTGAGCGACCGAAGGGAGTCGAAGGGCGGTTGGCCGCCCGCGGGTTCGCGAGCTCCAATCCGGACCTACCCGGTAGGGGCGGGCTGCAATGCCCGCCCTTCCTTTCCGTAACGTAGGCGAAAGCACGGGAACCGGCGGGCAGAGGCACCGGCACGGGCACCGGCACGGCGTGCTTGGGACAAGCGCGGTCGTTACTTCACAGGGTGCCAGTCCACATACCCGATCAGCATCTCCTCCCACGTCTGGTTGCCCCAGCGGACCGTCTTGTTCGGATTCGGGTTCGCCGGGTTGCCCGCACTGTTGTCGTACACCGCCGTGCACCGGATCCTCGTGCCCGCCGGTAGCTCCAGCGGCTCCGCAAGCCGGTAGTGCAGCTGCCAGTTGAAGTCGTAGCGCGGGATGTCCAGCAACGTCTTGCGCGTGCCGTCCGGCAGTACCGCCTCGTAGTGGAAGGCCTTGCCGCGCACGTGCATGTGCGGCGTGAAGCCGTGAATCCGCGCCTTGATCGGCAGCATGCGGCTCGCCTGCTCGACGTGGTGCGCCTTGCCCGCCGGGATGCGCAGTCGGAGGTTGTAGATGCCCGTGCTACGCATCTCGTGCTGCGGCCGGCCGTCCTTCGTGAACACGAAGCCGATGCGCGTCTGGTCGACGGCCTCCTGCCCGTTCGTCGTGTAGTGGATCTGGAAGCGCAGCTGTGCGCCCTTCGGCAGGAAGCGCGCCGTCCCGGCGGGGAAGCGGAACGCGCTCTGACCCGGCACCATGGCAGCGAAGTAGCCCTCGACGCCGCCACGAGGTCTGGGCTGCTCGTGGGCACGGGGATGGTCCTTCGGGTAGCGAACGAAGACGAGCACGTGGTGCACCGCCTGCGGCGCGGTCGGACGGATCTCGAACGCCTGGATCCAGCGGTCCTCGGCGAAATCCGTGGAGACGGTCGAGTACTGGTACTTGACCGTGCCCTCGGCCGGGACGCGGAAGGCCTTGGGGATCTGCAGCACGGCGTCCGGCTTGCCGATCTTCCAGCCCTTCGTGAACGTGCGCGGCAGCGGGGCGTCCTTCGGGTCGCCCTCGGGCGTGCCTGTCTCCACCCAGCGCAGGAGCAAGGAGCGCTCGCGCGCCGTCAGGCTGTGGTCGCTGAGCATTGCGAGGCTCTCGTCGCTCGCGAACCACGGCGGCATGAGACGTTCCCGCACGACGTACGCGATCATCGGCGCGTTGCCCTTGGCGTCGGCATACGTCATGAGCGCGAACGGACCGTTCTCACCCTCGCGGTGGCAGTCCTGGCAGCGGGCCTGGACGATGCGCTGTACGTGCTCGTGCCACGTGACGGCGCGTCCGTCGGGCTTGGCGCGCCGCACCTCGAGTGTGCACCCAGGCGCCGTCGTCGCCTCGATCTCGGGACGCAGCCCGGCCACGACGGCTTCCAGCGCGCGTTCGAGATAGGGCTGCGTTGCGCGCTCGAGCGCATAGCCCACGCCGTACTGGTCGTCGATTGCGCCTCGGTAGCGCAGGGTGCGCGAGGCGTCGAGCACGAAGCACTCCGCCGTCGTGCGGCCCGCCAGTGCCTGGGCGAATCGCCCGTCCGTGTCGAGGACGTAGCGCGCCTCGAGTCCGTGCGCGTCGATGGCGGCGCGCACCACCTTTACGTCCTCGTGCGGCGTCGGGTTCACGAGAAGGAACGCGACGTCGCGCTCAGCCCAGGTACGCGCCATGCGGGCCAGCTTGGGACCGTAGCGCTTGCAGACGGGGCAGCCCGCGTTCGTGAAGGCGATCACGAGGGCCTTGCGATCGCGGAACTCGGACAGCCGGCCCGCCTTGCCCGCGAGATCCTCGAACGTGAGGTCGGGGACGAGCGCGCCGACGCCGCGTGCCGCGGCCTTCACCGGACGCGGGCGGCCTTCCAGGTCGTCCGCCTGCAGGACGGCGGCGGCGGACAGGAGCGAGAGCAGGCAGGCCGTGGCGAAGAGAATGCGCATGAGGTCCCCTGGGACGATCACGAAGGTATACCGCTTCCCCGCGCCCTCGTTGCGCTCACGGGCGCTGAGCGATGAGGTTGTCCAAACTCCTGCGGGAAGGGAACGAGAGCAGCAGGATGACGACGCACAGCGCGGCTGCGCCGAGGGCGACGACGCGCCCCTCCAGGAAGTAGGCGACGGCGGCGAGGAGCCCGCCGCCCTCGATGCCCGCAGCGCCCACGATGACGGCCGCCATGTACCCCTTGCGGAAGGGCCCGATGTCATCCTTGCGGTACTTCTGCAGGGCCTCGCGCGCGAGGGCCATGCGTGTGAACGTGAAGACGATCGGCTGTGTGAGGGCCAGCGCCACGGCCACCCACGACAGGAAGGAGGCGAACTCCGGGACGTCGCGCGGCCCGGAGATCTCGTGCCACCAGTAGGCGAATGCCAGGAAGCCTGCCAGCCCGAGGGCCAGGGCGGCGACGATGATCCTCAGCGTCGTGAGCATCGGGACCAGCTCGGGGTGGGCTTCGGTGGGGCGCACGGCGGCATGCTACGCAGGGCGGCGGGGCAAGGCGACGTGCTCCCGGCCCGCCACCGTCCGAGCTAGCCCGACCTATGCATGAACCAAGGCCGAGTCGCGCGGTTCTCGCTCGTCCTCGCGCCCGATCTCTTTGCCGAAGCTCGTCCGAGGGGGGATCAGCCCCGCATCCTCACTTCGGCTTCGACCTCAGGCGCGAGTCCGTCGCGAGAACGACCTGGTCCGACGCAGAGGCCGTACAGGTCATCGCAAGTCTCCGCAAGCCAGGGACTTGGGGTCCGAGCGACGCGCGCTTCATGCACAGGTCGCGCTAGATGGACGCCGGCGTGTCCTCGCCTGATGCCGCCCCGCGCGTCTCCGTGGTGATCCCCACGTACCAGCGCCGCGGTCTCGTCGAGGAGGCGATCGACGGCGCGCTGGCGCAGACGATGTCGGACCTCGAGGTCGTCGTGGTCGACGACGGCTCCACGGATGGGACGGCGGACCACCTGCGGGCGCGCTACGCAGACGAGCCGCGTCTGCGCGTGATCGAGAAGCCCAACGGCGGCTCGGCCTCGGCTCGCAATCGCGGTCTGCAGGAGGTCCGTGGAGCGTGGGTCGCCTTCCTCGACAGCGACGACCTCTGGAAGCCGGGCTATCTCGCCTCGCAGCTCGCCGTGCTCGCACGCGACGACGTCGACGCCGTCCTGGGTGACGCGGACTACGACGGCATCGACCGCGCCGAGCACCAGTTCGGAGATCCCGTGTGGCGGGAGCCGACCAGCCTCGACGCGATGCTGGGCGGCGGCTGGGGCCTGCCTTCGGCGCTCGTCGTGCGTGCGGCCATCGCGCGCGACGTCGGCTTCGACGAGTCGTACGCGTTCTCCGAGGACACGGTGTTCCTACTGGGCTTCCACCACGCCGGCCATCGCCTCGCGCTCAATCGCGAGCGACACGCGGTCTGGCGGGCCGGCCGGGCCGTGCGCAAGAACGACGAGCTGGAGTTCGCCCATCAGTTCGCGCAGGTGCGCATGCTGCAGCCGTACCGCGAGCGCCCGCTCGTGCGCCGTACCCTGCGCCGGCTGCACTTCGGCATGCAGCGTCAGCTGGGGGCGGAGCTGCGGCGGGCGGGCTTCTGGCACGAGGCGCGTCCGCACCTCGCCGCCGTCGCCCGGCGGCGCTGGTGGCGTGTGCGCGCCGTGGTGCGCTGGCTGCGCTCCTGTGTCGCACGACCCTCGCCCGAGCCGCTGCCGCCTTCCCTCGCCCGGCGTTCGCAGGGCGTGCTCGAGTCGGTGCGGCGCTACAGCTGACCTGCCGCGGTCGATTTCGCGGGGCCGCGCTTCCGCCTCGGCGTGGGGGTGCGTAGATTGCCGTGACGCACGTTCCCGGAGGAACCACGCATGTCGCTCCCCGACTACGAGAAGCTCGGCGCCTTCTACCTCGGCAAGGACTACGACGTCGACACGGGCAAGGTCCTCGACGACATGTTGCTCTACGACGCGAAGGACCTGACGACGCACGCCGTCTGCGTCGGCATGACCGGCTCGGGCAAGACCGGCCTCTGCCTGTCCCTGCTCGAAGAGGCGGCCATCGACGGCGTGCCGGCCATCGCCATCGATCCGAAGGGCGACCTCGGCAACCTGCTCCTGTCCTTCCCCGGGCTCACGAAGGAGGAGTTCCAGCCCTGGATCGAAGAGGGGCAGGCGACGCGCAAGGGCCTGACGGTGCCCGAGTACGCCGCGAAGACCGCGGACCTCTGGCGCAACGGGCTCGCCTCGTGGGGCCAGGACGGCGAGCGCATCCGCCGTCTGCGCGACAGCGTCGACATGACGATCTACACGCCGGGCAGCGACGCGGGCCTGCCGCTGACGGTCCTGCGCTCCTTCGCCGCGCCTTCCCCCGAGCTTCTCGAAGACGGCGACGCGATGCGCGAGCGCGTCATGGCCTCGGTCTCCGGCCTGCTGGCGCTGCTCGGGGTCGATGCGGACCCGATCCGCAGTCGCGAGCACATCCTGCTGTCGAACATCCTCGATCGCGCGTGGCGCGACGGCCGCGACCTCGACCTCGGCTCGCTGATCCAGGCGATCCAGGAGCCGCCGTTCGAGCGCATCGGCGTGATGGACCTCGAGGCGTTCTACCCGGCCAAGGATCGCTTCGGCCTCGCCATGACGCTGAACAACCTGCTGGCCTCCCCGGGCTTCAGCGCGTGGATGGAGGGGGAGCCGCTGGACGTCCAGCGCCTGCTGTGGACGCCCGAGGGCAAGCCGCGGCTCACGATCGTCTCGATCGCGCATCTCTCCGATAGCGAGCGCATGTTCTTCGTGACGCTGCTGCTCAACGAGGTGGTGGCGTGGATGCGCACGCAGCCCGGCGCCACGACGCTGCGCGCGCTGCTCTACATGGACGAGGTCTTCGGCTTCTTCCCGCCGTCCAAGAACCCGCCCTCGAAGACGCCCATGCTCACGCTCATGAAGCAGGCGCGCGCCTTCGGCCTGGGCGTCGTGCTGGCCACGCAGAACCCCGTCGACCTCGACTACAAGGGGCTGTCGAACGCCGGTACCTGGTTCCTCGGCCGGCTGCAGACCGAGCGCGACAAGGCCCGTGTGCTCGACGGGCTCGAGGGGGCGTCGGCCACGACCGGCGGCACGTTCGACCGGCGCCGCGTCGAGGCGATCCTCAGCGGCATGCGCAGCCGCGTCTTCTACATGAACAACGTGCACGACGACGGTCCGACCGTCTTCCACACCCGCTGGGCGATGTCGTACCTGCGCGGCCCGCTGACGCGCGCGCAGATCAAGCGGCTCATGGAGGCGAAGCGCGATGCGGCCAAGGCCGCCACGCCCGGCGTCGGGCCCGAGCAGGCCAAGGGCAAGGCGCAAGGCACACGCCCGGTCGTGCCGCCGGCCGTGCCGGAGGCGTTCGTCCTGCGCACGGGCTCCGTGCCCGACGGCAGCAAGCTCGTGTACCGGCCGGCGCTGCTCGGACGCGCGAAGCTCCACTACGCACAGGCCACGCGAGGCATCGACCTCTGGAAGGAGCTCTCGCTGCTCGCGCCGCTCTCGGGTCGCGTGCCGGCGGATCCGTGGACCCAGGCCCAGGCCTTGGCCGCGGAGGGGCCCGAGCTCGACGAGGCGCCGGACGATAGCGCCGGCTACGCCAAGCTGCCGGGCGCGGCCGCCCAGGCGAAGAGCTACCGCTCCTGGAAGACGGTGCTCAAGTCGTTCCTCTACCGCGAGTGCCCGATGCCCATGTGGCGCTGCAAGCCTCTGAAGCTCTACTCCGAGCCCGAGGAGATCGAGGGCGACTTCGTCGCCCGCGTCGCCCAGGCGGCTCGCGAGAAGCGTGACCTCGAGGTCGAGAAGCTGCGCAATCGCTACACCCCGAAGCTCGATCGCGTGCAGGAGCGCATCCGCAAGGCGGAACAGAAGATCGGCCGCGAGAAGGACCAGTACAAGCAGGCCAAGCAGAGCAGCTGGATCTCCGTCGGCACGACGGTGCTCGGCGCGCTGTTCGGCCGCAAGGTGGGCTCGATCGGCACGGCGAGCCGTGCAGGCACGGCGGCGCGCGGGATGGGCCGTGCGAGCAAGGAGAAGCAGGACGTCGAGCGCGCGAAGGCTGACCTCGACGCACGCCACCAGGACCTCGCCGAGCTCGAGGAGGAGTTCCGCGAGAAGACGGACGCGCTGAAGGACAAGTACGATCCCGCGAACTTCGAGATCGAGGCGGTGCCGCTGCGTCCGCGCAAGGCCGACATCGCCATCGAGCCGGTCGTGCTCGCATGGACGCCGTGGACCATCGACGAGAGCGGGATGGCGACGCCGGCCTTCCGTGTGTGAGCCGGCGTCGCCTTCGGGTTGGCGTCGTCTTCGCTAGCTGTCCTTGACGACGAAGCTGATGCGCATGGTGACGCGGAACTCGCTCACCTGATCGTCGGTGACCTGCACCTTCTGTTCGCTGATCCAGGCGCCCTGGATGCCCTTGACGGTCTTGGAGGCGGTCTCGATGCCGCGACGGATCGCGTCCTCGAAGCTCGACGGGGACGCGGCTGAGATCTCGATGACCTTGGCGACGGACATGGTGGATTCCTTCAGTCTGGACTAGTGGGTGATGGTCGGCTTGGTCTGCTTCGCCTCGGCGATCCAGCCCTCGATGACGGTCTGGGCCGGCGTGGCGTTGGCGAGGTTCTTGGCCTCGTTGACCTCGTTCATCTTCGCCGTCAGGTTGTCGGCGCGGCGCGTGGCCAGCTCCTTGACGGTGTCGACACCGGCGGCCTCGAGCATCTCGGCGAACTGACGGCCGATGCCCTTGATGCGCATCATGTCGGCCATGTTGGCCCACTTGAGCAGCAGCTTCTCGCTGACGCCCGTCGAGTCCGCCGTGCTCTTGCGGCCCTTGCGGTCGCAGCAGAGCTTCAGCAGGTCGTCGGTGTTCGCGATCTTCGCGGCAGCCAGCTTCTCGGCGTAGGAGGGACCGATGCCCTCGATTTCATCGATCTTGTAGCTCACGGGATCTCCCTTGTTCTTGCGTTCCAGCCGGGTGCTCCGGCCGGTCGTGTCTCAACCCAGCAGGCTGCCCAGTCCGGGGATCTTGCCCAGCAGACGCTGGAGCAGGTCCGGCCCGAGCTTGGGCAGGGCGAAGTTCTTGAACAGCTCGAGGAAGCTCCCGAGCTTGTCGGCGCTGAGGCCCGTCTTGGACAGCGCCTCCACGGCGCCGAGCGCACCACCGGCGCCGCCGCCCAGCGCACCGCCGAGCGCGTCGCCGAGGCCGCCGAGCAGGCCGCCGCCGCCCGAATCGCCGCCCGAGGGGATGAGCTCGGCCGCGCCGGGGAGCTTGGAGAGCATCTCGCTCGCGTCCGCCGGATCGGCGTGCTCCTGGATGAGGCCGAGCAGCCCGCCCGTGGCGGACTTCGCGGTGTCTTCGCCGATGCCAAGCTTGCCTGCGGCGTCCTGGATGAAGTCGAGCATGGAGCCTCCTCTCACGTGCGCGCCCAGGCTACCGAGCCGCCTGCCGGCGCGGCAATGGGGCGGGGGCGTCAGGCCGCGAATCGTCCGAAAGCGCCCGAGATGGACGTTCCGGTCCGCTCAGGCCCGCACCGCCGGATCGAGGTCGACGCCCACGGGGCAGTGGTCGCTGCCCAGGACATCGGGATGGTGGCCGGCGGAGCGCACGTGGCGCATGGCCGCCCGGCTGGCGAGCACGTAGTCGATGCGCCAGCCCACGTTGCGCTCGCGCACGCCGAAGCGCTGCGACCACCACGTGTAGTGCCCGGGACCGGTCTCGAAGTGGCGGAACGTGTCGGTCCAGCCGCTCCGCATCCAGCGGTCGAGCTCCTCGCGCTCCTCCGGCCGAAAGCCGGACGTCTTGACGTTCGCCTTGGGCCGGGCGAGGTCGATCTCACGGTGCGCCGTGTTGAAGTCGCCCAGCACGAGCACGCGCCGGCCACCGCGGCGCAGGCGGTCGACGCGCTCGTAGAGCGCGCGGTAGAAGTCGAGCTTGTAGGGGATGCGGCTGTTGTCCCTGTCCCTGCCGTTCCCGTTGGGGAAGTACGCGTTCGCGATCACGAGGCGGCCGAAGGAGGCCAGCTGCAGGCGGCCCTCGGCGTCGAAGCGCTCCTCGCCTAGCGACGTGACGACGCGGTCGGGCGCTTCGCGGGAGTAGAGCGCGACGCCGCTGTAGCCCGGCCGCTCGGCACTGACGACGTGGACGTGCCACCCGTCCGGCTCGCGCACGTGATCCGGGAGTTGCTCCGGTCTCGCCCGGACCTCCTGCAGCGCAACGACGTGCGCGCCGCAGGACGCGAGCCAGCGCGAGAAGCCCTTCTTCTCGCAGGCGCGCAGGCCGTTGACGTTCCAGGAGAGGATCCGCATGGGGGCGGATGGTACGGGCACGGGCACGCGAACGGGCACAGGCACGGGGGCGGCGGTAGGATCCGCCGCCATGCGAATCTCCAAGACGCTGTTCGTCACCCTGAAGGAGGAGCCGGCCGACGCCGAGGTCCGCTCCCACGCCCTCATGGTGCGCGCCGGGTTCATCCAGCAGATCGCGGCCGGGATCTACGTGTACGGGCCGCTCATGTGGCGCGTGCTCAAGAAGGTCGAGCAGATCGTGCGCGAGGAGCACGACAAGGCCGGCTGCCAGGAGCTGCTCATGCCGGCGCTCCAGCCGCGCGAGCTGTGGGAGGAGAGCGGCCGCTGGGATCGCTACGTGCAGGAGAAGATCCTCTACCACTTCGAGGACGGCCGCGGGCGCGAGGTCTGCCTGGGCCCGACGCATGAAGAGGTCATCACGAACTTCGTGAAGGGCAAGCTGACCTCCTACAAGCAGCTGCCGCAGACGCTCTACCAGATCCAGACGAAGTTCCGCGACGAGATGCGTCCGCGCTTCGGCCTCATGCGCGGCCGTGAGTTCGTCATGAAGGATGCCTACTCCTTCGACGCGGACGCCGAGGGCATGGCCGAGTCCTATGCCGTCCTGCGCGACGTCTACCGCAGCATCTTCACGCGCTGCGGCCTGCGCTTCACGCCGGTCGAGGCCGATCCCGGCGCGATCGGCGGCTCCGGCAGCGAGGAGTTCATGGTCGACGCGGATACGGGCGAGGACGCCATCGCCGTCTGCCACGCCACGGGCTACGCCGCCAATGTCGAGAAGGCCGCGAGCCGCATCCCGCCGCCGCCGGCGATCCCCGCCGAGGTGCCGATGCACAAGGAGCCGACGCCCGACGCCAAGTCGTGCGAGGACCTGCGTGCGCTGTTCCCCGACCTGCCGCTCGAGCGCATGCTCAAGACGATCCTGTACCGCGCGGTGTGGACCGACCGCGAGCAGACGGTCGCCGTCATGTGCCGCGGCGATCGCGAGCTGAACGTCGTCAAGCTGACGAACCACCTCGACGCCCTGGCGGTCGAGCTGGCCGACGAGAGGCTCGTGAAGGAGGCGACCGGCGCGGACGTCGGCTTCGCCGGCCCGATCGGTCTGAAGAAGGACGTGCTGCTCCTCGCCGACAGCTCGGTCGAGGGCGTGCAGGGCTTCCTGTGCGGCGGCAACGAGACCGACACGCACTACCTCGACGTGTGGTTCGGACGCGACCTGGAGCAGCCGCCGACGCACGACTTCGGCCTCGTGCAGGCAGGCGACCAGACCCTCGACGGCGAGGGCACGATCGAGATCACGCGCGGCATCGAGGTCGGGCACATCTTCCAGCTCGGCACGAAGTACTCGGAAGCGATGGGCTGCAGCTTCGCCGACGAGAACGGCAAGCTGCAGCCGTTCCACATGGGCTGCTACGGCATCGGCGTCAGCCGCACCGCCGCCGCTGCGATCGAGCAGGGGCACGACGAGAGCGGCATGATCTGGCCGCTGCCCATCGCTCCGTTCCACGCGATGATCATCCAGATGCGTGCGGGCGACGAGGCCCAGGACGCGCTCGCCCAGGAGCTGCACGATCAGCTGCACGCGGCGGGCGTCGACGTGCTCTGGGACGACCGCAAGCTCGGCGCGGGCGCCAAGTTCAAGGACGCCGACCTGGTGGGTATCCCGCTGCGTGTGGTCGTCGGTCGAGACGCGGCCGACCGCAAGGTCGAGTGGAAGCCCCGCGTGGGCGGCGAGACCGAGGTCATCAGTGCCGACGACGTGCTGCCGCGCATCCGGGCGGCGCTCGAGGAAGCGGGCGTGCAGATCGGCTAGCCGTCCAGCGGCTTCAACTCGCCCAGCGTGGTCGGCACCAGCTCGGACACGGTGGGGTGGATGTGCATCGTCCGCTGGATCGCGGTGTACGGCGCGTCCGCGGCCATGACGTCCAGGACGGCGTGGATCACCTCGTCGCCGCCCACGCCGAGAATCGTGCCGCCCAGGAGGCGCTGCGTGTCCGCGTCCACGAGGAAGCGCATGAAGCCGTGCGTCTCGCTCATCTCCTTCGCGCGCCCCACGTGCGCCATGGCGCGGTGACCGACGAGCACGTTGCGGCCGGAAGCCCGTGCCTGGGCGTCGTTCATGCCGACGCGCGCGAGCGGCGGGTCCGTGTAGAGCGCGTAGCAGGGAATGCGGTCCGAGACGCGGCGCGGATCGTCGTCGAGGAGGTTGGCCGCGACGATCTCGAAGTCGTTGTACGAGGTGTGCGTGAAGGCGCCTCGGCCGTTGACGTCACCGAGGGCGTAGATGCCCGGCACGCTCGTGTGCAGCTGGTCGTCGACCGGGATGAAGCCGCGCTCGTCGGTCTCGAGCCCGGCGTGCTCGAGGCCGAGATCGTCCGTGTTGGGCCGGCGTCCTACCGCGAGCAGAACGTGTGAGCCGAAGACCTCCCGCGCCTCGCCGCCGCAGTCGAGTCGGATGCCGACCTCTTCGCCCTGGCGGGAGAGGGCGATGCACTCGGCCCCGGTCTCCACCGCGATGCCCTCGGCCTCGAGGATCTCCTGCACGGCCGCGCTGACCGCCTCGTCCTCGCGCGAGATGATGCGGTCCGAGCGTTCGACGACCGTCACTTCGCTGCCGAAGCGCCGGAACATCTGGCCGAACTCGAGGCCGATGTAGCTGCCGCCCACGACCACGAGGTGCCGGGGCAGGTAGTCGACCTCCATCATGTCGACGTTCGTGAGGAACGGCACGTCGTCGATGCCATCCAGCGGAGGCACGAACGGACGCGCGCCCACGTTGAGGAAGATCTGCGGCGCGGTCAGGACGTCGTCGCCCACACGCACCCGGTCCTGCGCCTCGAAGCGAGCGTGGCCCTGGAACACCGTCACGCCCTCGAGACCGCGAAGCCACCCCTCGACGCCCTCCGTCGACCCACGGACGATCTCGTCCTTGCGCGCCTTCACGAGCTTCATGTCAACGCGCGGCGGGCCGTCGAGGACCACGCCGTACTCCACGGCGCGCTGCGCGAAGCGCGCCACACGCGCGCTGGCCACCAGCGTCTTGGTCGGGATGCAGCCCGTGTTCACGCACGTGCCCCCGAACCGCCCACGCTCCACGATGGCGACGGTGCGACCCGCGGCCGCGAGGCGGGCCGCCAGGGAGGGGCCGGCCTGGCCGGTACCCAGCACGATGGCGTCGAAGGCTGTGCTCATGGCGTTCTCCATGTGTCCACTCGCCCGACGGCGGACTAGCGGGCCGCGTCTCGACCTGCGCGGATTGCGGTCCAAAGGTCCTGACCCGCCTCCGCCGGGGCGCGCTCGTCGATGTCCACGGCGCGGTTCGCCGCGCGCATGCGGGCGTCGGAGATGCCTCCGAGGAGCGGGCGCAGGGCGTCCACGAGGCCCGTCGTCGTCGCCGCACGCGGGGAGAGCAGGACCACCGCGTCGTAGGGGGGGAACGCCTGCCTGGGATCGCGGAGCACGACCAGGTCGAACGCGTCGATGCGGCCGTCCGTCGAGTAGGCGGTGATCAAGTCCACCTGCCGGTCGCGCACCGCGCCGTACATGAACGTCGAGTCCATCGCGCGCGTGCGCAGGCTGCCCAGGCCGTAGGCGTCACGCACGCGCGTCCACTCCGGCCGGCCGAAGACCTCCGGATCGCCTCCGACGGTGAGGTCGCCGTGGCGTGCGAGGTCGGCGATCGTCCGTACG
>JASJDY010000232.1 GCA_030065025.1 Planctomycetota bacterium | reverse complement strand
AGTGGAAGTGGAAGTGGAAGTGGAAGTGGAAGTGGAAGTGGAAGTGGAAGTGGAAGTGGAAGTGTGCCGGCCCCGCTTGCGGCGGCCCGGCAAAACGAACAAGGGCCGCGAGGCTCTCGCCCCGCGGCCCTCGAGGGGATCGCGTCCCGGCCTAGCGGCCGAAGAGGCCGCCGAACAGCCCGCGCTTGCCCGACGGGCAGGAGTCCACCGGCGGGCACTCCTCTGCAGGCGGCGGGGGCGGAGCGCACTCGCCCTCCGGCTCCTCGAGCGGACGCACGGGCACGAACTCCTGCACCGGCATGGGCGGCACGTCGAGGTTGTCGCGGGGCTCCATCTCCTCGAGCGGCACGATGCGCGCCGTGATGAGAACGAGCAGGTTGCGACGGTTGACGTAGTTGCCCTTGCGCGTGAGCAGGAACGAGAGGACCGGGATGTTGTTGAAGAACGGCATCCCGCTCTCGCGGACGTCCTTGGAGTAGAACTTCAGGCCGCCCAGGAGGAGCGTGCCCTCATCAGGCATGCTGACCGTCGTGCGGACGCGGCTGACGCGCAGCTCCGGGATCTGCAGGATGACCGGCGCGTTGGCACCGACCGGACCCGCGGCGAGCGACGTGCTGAACGTCGGGATCGGGCGCTGCAGCACCGCGACCGTCGGGCGCAGCTCGAGCTGCACGAAGCGGCGGTCGGCGGAGACCACGGGGCGCACGTCCAGGACGATGCCGTCCTGGATCGTCTCGATCACCGGGTTCGCGATGTTCGAGGCCTGGGCGATCTCGACCTCGTAGTCCTGCACGTAGCTGACCTGGTTGAGCACCGAGACGTTCGCGCGCTGGGTGTTGTAGACCGTGATGCGCGGGGCGGTGATCTGCTGGATGCGCTCGCTCTTCTCGACCGCGCGCAGGATCACCTCGAGCTGGGTGTCGTCCAGGAACGTGTGCTGGAAGGAGAGGCCGCCCGTGTTGGTCAGCACCTCCGGGTCGCCGAAGCGGCGGACGGTCGAGTCGAAGAGGTTCTCGACACGAGCCGCGTAGGCGCCGTCCTGGCCGTCGTTGAAGAAGATACCCGTGTCACGCGAGGTACCGACCGAGCTCGGCTCGGCGTTGGTGCCGAACGGCACGCCCGACGGGTTGGCCGTGGTGCCGGCGAACACGTCGTCCTGCACGCTCGGGGTACCGAGGCCGGGCGCGCCGATGCCCGCGGCGTTGTTGCCGAGGCCGCGGATGTCGACGCCCACGTCACGCAGGAAGTTGTCCTGCGCCGTGAGGAAGCGGATCTCCAGGTTGACGAGCAGGCCCGTGTTGGCGCGGAGCTGCGTGAGCAGGTCGTCCACACCCGCGAGGATCTCGGAGGTGTTGCGCACGATCAGGATGCCGTTGCGCGCCTCGATCGTCGCCGGGTCTTCCCACTGCGCCTCGCCGCCGACGGTCTCGCGGATGAGCTCGACCAGGCTCTCGGCCGGGAAGATCGGAGCCGGCTCCGGAAGCTCCGGCGGCTCGGGCGGCGTGAAGTTCGACGGGACGAGGTTGATCTCCTGCCCGAGGAAGTTCTGGATGTTGACGCTGAGGTCCTTGACGTCGAAGTAGCGCAGGCGCATGGAGCCGCTGACCTCGTCGGAGGTGAGCAGCCAGATGACGCCGCCGCGCGGCTCCCACTTCAGCTCGTAGGGCTCGGTGACGACGTTGTCGAGGATCGTCTTGACGCTGACGTCGTCGAGCTGCGCGCTGATGATCGTGTCCTCGAACTTCTCCTCGCGCACCTTCGGCGACACGTAGAAGTTGAGGCCCGTGATCGTGCGCAGGTAGGCGACGACCTGGTCGAGGTTCTGCTCTTCCCAGTCGAGGCCCTTGACGCGCTTCTTCTCGAGGATCGAGAGGATGCCGGCGATGGACGCGGTGTCCTCCTCGGCGACCTCCTCGCCGACGATGCGCGGCTTGCGGTCCGCGATCTCGTCGAGCCAGTTGTCGGGGAACTGCACCGTCTTCGTCTGCGGGACGATGGAGTTCTCCATGTCCTGCATGATGGCCTTCCACTGATCGTCGAAGTTGCGACGGTTGTTGGCCTGGTTGTGCTGGTGCTCGGCATCGTGGCTGATGTCGATGATCCGCTGGGCGTCCTGGTTCGTCGGGTCGTGACGCAGGATCTGCTTGGCGTACGCGCGGGAGACCGCGTACTCGCCACGGCGGAAGGAGCGGTGCGCGCCGTCGAACCAGGCGCGAATGCGGCCCATGCGGCGCTCGCGCTCGGTCGCCAGCTCTCGCTCGCGCTCGCGCTGCGCGGAGGCGATCTGCTCCTCGCGGGCCTTGCGCGCGCTGACCTGGGCCTTGTACTTGGCCGTGTCGATCATGTCGCTGACGCTCGCCGACGTCGCACCGAAGTCGCCCGTCTCGTCGTACCAGCTCAGGATCGAGAGCGCCTTCTGGTACTCCTTGACCGCCGCGTCGTACTGCTCGCGCGCGACGAGGGTGCGGCCACGCTCGAGGTAGTTACGCACCTCGGCGGCGGCCTTGTCCCGGCGCACCTGAGCGACGTTGCGCGACTTGTCCATGTAGTCGCCGACGGTGCTCGGACGATCGGTGCTCAGGCGGCGGAAGCCGTCCTGCGCAGCCTTGTTCGAGGGATCGGCGTCGATGGCCTTCGCGTAGTACTCCTTCGCGCCCTCGACGTCGCCGTCCTTCTCGGCGGCGCGCGCCTTCTCGACGAACGAGTTCGCGATGTAGTCCGCGCGGTCCGCCATGATGCGTGCCGACTCGGTTGCTTCACCGAGCAGGTCACCGCCCTCATCGCCGGCCGGAGCCTCCATCGCAGGTGCGTCCGCCGCCGGAGCGTCGGCTGCCATCATCGGCGCTTCCTCGATCACCTCGACGACGTCACCGCCGGCACCTTCGCTCGGCGCCTCGGCGACGTTCGCAGGAGCCTGATCGGCGACGATCGTGCGGCGGCCGCGGCACGCGCCAAGAGCCATCGCGAAGACGGCTGCGAAGAGAAGCACGAGTGCTGTGCGCTTCATCCCTGATCCCTTCTTTGTCGTCCGCATCGGTTCCGAACGAGGCACCCGTGGGCCCTCGCGTCCTCCCTGAACGCGAGACCCTCGCCTCCCTCGGTCCCGATGGAACCCTAGGCACGGGAGTAGGTATGCCGGGCCTGTCACTTCTCCGTCACGCGGGACGCACGTAAATGAAGGGCCAGTACCAAGCTGTGACGGCCGGGGGGCCCCGGCTTTAGCATGCTGTTGTGGTGACGGACCCCTCCGCGACGAGCGACCTGCGTGCCGAGGCCCGGCTGTGGCTCGAGTGGGCCCGCGGCGCGGCGGGTCCCTGGCTCCCCGCGGAGATGCCTGCGCCGCTTCTCAAGCCACGCCCGAAAGCCGCCACGCAGGCTGCTGAGCAGGGTGCCGGCGCCGGTGCACAGGTGGCCGAGGTCATCTCGCCGGAGGAGCGCGACCAGCGCATGGCGCGCATGGCCACCGAGGTCGCGGCCTGCACCCGCTGCGTGCTGGCCGGCGACCGACATAGCACCGTGTTCGGCGAAGGCAGCCACGCGCCGAAGCTCGTGATCGTGGGGGAGGCCCCGGGGGCCGAGGAGGATCGCTCCGGGCGGCCTTTCGTAGGGCCCGCGGGCCAGCTGCTGACGAAGATGCTTGCTGCCATCGGCCTGGCGCGCGAGGACGTCTTCATCTGCAACCTCCTGAAGTGCCGTCCGCCGGGCAATCGGAACCCCCGGCCGGAGGAGGTGGCCGCGTGCAAGCCGTTCCTGCGAGAGCAGTTACGGCTGCTGCAACCGCCGCTGATCCTCGCGCTGGGGAGCCCGGCGGCGCGTGAGCTGCTCCAGACGAGCCGGGGCATCATGAGCCTGCGGGGGCGCTTCTCGAAGACCCCGGACGGCTACCGGGTGATGCCCACCTTCCATCCGGCGTATCTCCTGCGGCGGCCGGAGGCCAAGCGGGACGTGTGGAACGACCTGAAGAAGGTGGCGGGGGATCTGGGGCTGGAGATCGCCACGAAGCAGCGCGGTTGATTGCAGATTGCAATGAAGGGCGGGCGTTCGGCGTGCCTGCGGCACGCCTCCGGCCGCCCCTACAGGTGCCTCGGCCGTAGGGGCGGCCGGAGGAGGCGCGAAGCGCCGACGAACGCCCGCCCTATCCGAACAACCTGGCGATCAACAACCGCCAGAGCACCCCGAGATGCCCGAGGCTCGTCCTGACCACCCGCATCTTGCTCTGGCCCTCGGTGCGCCGCCGGAGGGTCGAGGGCACCTCCGCGACCCGGACCCCGGCCAACAGCGCCCGGCCCAGGATCTCGCCCGCGGCGGGGAAGCCGTCGCTGCGCCACTCCAGCGTGCGGGCCAGCTCGCCCCGGTAGGCCCGGAACGCGCAGGTGAACACCGAGATCCCGCGCGCACGTCGCCCCAGCACCCGCCGGTAGCACCACACAGCGGCCTTGGAGAGGAACGAGCGGCCGGCGGGCACGTCTTCGAGCCCGCCGCCACCCGCGAAGGGCGTGGCGGTGGCGATGGCCACGTCGCCTTCGAGCGCCGCGATCAGCTTGGCCGCGTCCTCGAGGGGGTACGTGCGATCCGCGTCGTAGACGACGATCACGTCTCCCGTGGCGGCGCGCATGCCCGTGCGCTGGGCCGCCCCGACGCCGCGGTTGCGCTCGTGGGTCTCGATGCGGACGCGGGCGTCGTGCTCCGCGATGTCGGCGAGCGCGGCCGCCGTGCGGTCCGTGGAGCCGTCGTCCACGAAGACGATCTCCTGCGCGTCGATCTGCGCGAGGTAGGGACGCAGCGCGGCCAGGGCGTCCTCTTCCTGATAGCAGGGGATGACGAAGCTGACGGTCACGCGGCTAGTCTCTACCCCAGCACGGTCATGGGCACGGTCACGGGACGATGAGCTACGCCGGACGCAGCAAGTACGACGAGCCGGGCCGGGCAGGCCGCTACCGGGAGCGCAGCGAGCGGCGCAACCGCGAGGAGTGGGCCCTGGTGGAGGAGCTGCTGCGCCAGATCGACCCGGCGCCGGCGAGTGCGATCGACGCGCCCTGCGGGACGGGCCGCATTGCCGAGCAGCTGCTGGGACGCGGGCTGGCCGTGACCTGCGCCGATCTGTCGCCGGCGATGCGGGCGGAGACCGAGCGACGTCTCGAAGGGAAGGCCGGCTACGGGGGCGTTCACGCGCTGGACCTGGAGACGGGGGAGGGGGCGCCCGCGCCGGCTGATCTGGTGGTGTGCCTGCGATTCCTGCATCACCTGCCCGACGGCGAGACGCGGGCGCGGGTGTGGAAGACGCTGCGGGCGCTGACGAAGGGGCACGTGATCGTGTCGTTCCACCATCCGGTGAGCGCGCACAACCTCAGTCGTCTCTTCCGTCGCCTGTTGACGGGCAAGCGCGGCGACCGTCACACGCAGCGTCCGTCCGCGCTCAGCCGGGAGGCGGCGGCGGCCGGGCTGCGCGTCGTGCGCTTCGTGCCGCTGGCCCGCTGGCGCCGCGAGTTCTGGGTGGCGTTGCTGGAGACGGACGCCGGGGATCCTTCGACGGGCGAGGACCTGTAGGGGCGACCTGAGCCCTGAGCGAGACGGAGTCCCTGAGCGAGCAACGCGAGTCGAAGGGGCGGAGTCGAGTCGAGGTGTCGAAGCGCAATGGTCGCCCGGCCCGTGGTAGCTCCCTGGGACCTTGCGTTTGGCAGCGAGGGTCCCCAAGCCGACCATCGAATCGGCATCGGAACGGCCAAATGACGCCTAAGTGACGTCTCCGGGCCAACATGCGCCCGGTGTCCACTTCCTCCGCCACGCCTGAATTCGCTGCTCGCAACGCCGAGCTGAACCAGTCGCACGCCATGTCGGCCATGCGCGCACGGAGTGGCCGCATCGTCAACGCCATCGAGAAGCGCCGGCGGCGCCTCGTCGCCGATCGCGTCCGACGCCTCGCGCCCCGCGTCGTCGTCGACGTCGGCTGCGAGGACGGCTGGATCGCCGAGGCTTACGTCGACGCCGTCAAGCGCGTCGTCCTCGCGGACCTCGATGCGTCCGTCCTGCAGCGCTCCGCGCTCGCACAGCATCCCCACGTCACCATCGCCGAGGTCGACGCGCTTCAGCCCGCCCCCCTGCGTGACGAGCTCGGCGAGGACGGCGCCGACGTCATCGTCCTCAGCGCCCTGCTCGAGCACCTGCCGGATCCCGCCGCCGCACTCGACGCGCTGACGACGCTCCTCGCTGCCCGCGGACGCTTCGTCATCTACCTACCCGCCGACGGACCGATCCTCTTCGCCAAGTCGCTGCTCAAGCACAGCCGGCTCGGCGGTCTCGTCCGCGGACTCTCGCTCGAACCCGCCCCCGGCCACCTGCACCGGTTCACGCGGCGCGACGTCGCCGCCTTGCTGCGACCCTTCGGCGTCGTCGAGGAGCTCGCGTTCGATCCCGTGTGCCTCGGCTACATCGCTGTGGTCAGGAAGGCATAGACGATGTGCGGCTTCGTCGGCGTGCTGCGTCCGCGTGCCCGCGGTCCCGTGCGCGCAGAGGAGCTCCATGCGCTCCTGCCGCACGTGCGTCACCGCGGGCCGGATCAGGAAGGCGTCTTCGTGCGCGGGGGCTTCGGCGTCGCGGCGACCCGCCTGCGCGTGCGCGGCGGCGACGAGGGCAACCAGCCACTGGTGAGCCAGGACGGCCGGCGCGCCGTCGCCTTCAACGGCGAGCTGCTGTTCGAAGGCGCCGCGGTCGTCGCCGCGGCTGAACCCTGCGACAGCACCCGCTGGCTCGACGCCGACAGTGAGCCGGCCGAGCTGCTCGCCGGCAACATGGGCGCCGTGGTGCGCTTCGACCTGCGCGCGCGCCGCCTCGACCTCGCGCGGGATCCGCTCGGCATCAAGCCGCTCTTCGTCGCCGAGCTGGACGACGGCAC
>JASJDY010000231.1 GCA_030065025.1 Planctomycetota bacterium | reverse complement strand
GGTAGGTGACGAGCTTGCCGTTGCGATCGATCACCACGGTCACGATCTTCTCGGGGCTCAGCCGCTCGGCGAGACGGATGGCGTCCGCACGCGACGTGACCTTCTGGCCGTTGATGCTGACCAGGATGTCGCCGCGCCGCACGTTGAACACGTCGGCCGGCGCGTCCTTGCCGAAGCCCGTCAGCCGCAAGCCGATGGTGCGACCGTTCGCGTCCTTGGCGATCTTCGTCTTGACGCTCTCGGCGATGTTCTTGGCGTTCTTGCCGCGGAAGTAGCGGTAGGAGTTGTTGTCGAACTTGATCGCGCGCTGATTGCGGTTGCGCGGGTTGTATTCGATCTCGGGCTTCAGGTCCTGGAGCGTGAGGTTGTCCGCCGACACGCCAGCGACGTCGACGACCTGCGGGCCCTTCTTCGCGGCGTCCTTCGCCGGGTCCTTCTCGCCATCCTTCGGAGCGGCCTTGGCGGTGCCGTCGCCCGCCGGATCGGTCTTGCCGCTGCCGACGCCCGAGGAGGATCCGCCGGCCTTCTTGCCTTCCGGACGGAGGAATCCGGGGTAGCCCTCGTCCTCGTCGCTCGTGTTGTAGACCATCTTGTCGGTGCGCGTGGGCTTGTCGGAGCCGGCGTCGTACACCTCGTAGTGGATCTCGAAGACCTTCTCGCGGATCTCCTTCACCTCGACGAGCTTGAAGCGTGCGGCCTCTTGGTCGCTCTTGCGCACGAAGTCGCCGACGCTGAACGCGAGGCTCTTGCCACCGAAGGCGAAGAGGATGACGCTGTCCTTGGCGCCCAGGTAGATGACGGACGAGATCGTGCCGAGCGTCTCGAGCCCCTTGGGCGGGGGCGGGCCTTCCTCGACGGGGCCGGTCTCGACGGGATCCGGCGGCGGCATCGGGCCACTGAAGATCCAGTGCTTCTTACGCTCGAAGTCCTTGCGCAGGACCACCTTCCGGATGTCGGTTTCGCTGACCGGTGCGGTGGGCTTCCACTTGAGGCCGCTGAGACGCTGGCCCTCGTACTCCTTGCGGACCTTCTCCCACTGCGCTGGGCGCTTGTTCGCGGGGCGGTCGGTGACCTTCGCGACGGCGGGGCGCACCTTGAGCATGAGCCAGGCGCCGACGCCGAGCACGGCGACGCCGAGCACGAGGTTGGCGAGCCAGAGGCCGCTGCGGAGGCTATGGGGCTTCATGGAGGATCTCCGGACGATCCATCAGACTACAGGCAGGGGCGGCGGTTCCCACGCGGCGCGTGCGGGGAGCCAAGGATGAGACGACGCCGAGCCGAAGCGGCTTCCCGGGCGGATCGTGGCCGTGGCCGTGGCCGTGGCCGTGGCCGTGGCCGTGAAGAGAATCGGCACGCTGTAGGGGCGGCCGGACGAGGCCCGAAGGGCCGAGGAACGCCCGCCCGTCGAGTGGAGGTGGAAGTGGAAGTGGAAGTGAAGGCGAAGGGCAGGGCGTCACCCCACTGGAGGGGGGACGCGCGCTCCGGAGGCCGCAGGCCGGAGGAGCCTGCGCGTGGGGGGACTCTTCCCCCCGGTGTAGTGAGGCACGAGGCGTGGCCGCGCGCAGCGCGGGCTTGGCCGTGGAGCGCAGCGCAGCGGCCATGCGCGTAGGCGCGAAGCGCCGGAGCGTGGCGCCGTTAGGACTTGCGCGAAGCGCAAGGCCTACGTGCCGTACATCTGCTCCATGTGGTTCACGCCCTTCGTGATGCCACGCAGCGCCAGCTTCAGCTCGTCCGGGTTGTCGGCCGCAGCGACTGCGTCGTCGAAGTCGATGACGCCCTCGCGGACCAAGCCCACCAGGCACTGGTTGAAGCTCTGGCTCCCGTAGTACTGGTGCCCATCTTCGACGGCCTCGGCCAGCTCGCGCGTGCGGCCCTCGAGCACCATCTCCTGGACGGTGGGCGTCCCGATCATGACCTCGACCGCCGGCACACGACCGGCCACGGAGCGGCGCCCGATCAGGCGCTGGCTGACCACGCCGGCCAGCACGAGGCTCAGCTGCATGCGGATCGTGTCATGCTGGTGCGGCGGGAAGAACGAGATGATGCGCTCGACCGTCTGCACGGCGTTGACCGTGTGCAGCGTCGAGAGCACGAGGTGACCGGTCTCGGCGGCCATCATCGCGGCCTCGACCGTCTGCTTGTCGCGCATCTCACCCACGAGAATGATGTCGGGCGTCTGGCGCATGGCGGCCTTGAGCGCGCGGTAGTAGTCCTCGGTGTCGATGCCCACTTCGCGCTGCGTGATGGCGCAGAGGCGGTCCTGGAAGATGAACTCGATCGGATCCTCGATCGTGACGACGTGGCGGTTCGCGCATTCGTTCACGTAGTCGATCATCGACGCCAGCGTGGTCGACTTGCCCGAGCCGGCGATACCGGTCACGAGCACGAGACCACGGCGCAGCAGCGACAGGCGCTTGAGCGGCGCGGACGGGAGGTAGAGGTCCTCGAGGCTCGGCACCGTCTCCTTCACGTGGCGGAAGACGAATGCCACACGGCGGCGCTGGCGCATGATGTTGCAGCGGAAGCGACCCGCGCCCGGCACGACGAACGCGGTGTCCCACTCGTTTCTGTCCTCGAAGCGCTCGAGCTCCTTCGGCCCGAGGATGTGGGACAGCAGGGTGTCGCCTTGCTCGTCCGTGAACACCTCGTCGCCGACGAAGCGGATCTCACCGTCGACACGCGTCACGACACGGTGGCCCGTGCGGAGGATGAGGTCGGACGCTTCCTGGTCGACCATCTGCTTGAAGAGATCGAGGATGGCATCGAGCATCGGCTGGCCTCGGAGGGGTTCAGGAGCCGGCCGGTTCGCCCCCCTCGTCGGACTTGGCGATGCCGTCGGGCACCTCGGGAGCCGGCGGCGCCTCGGACAGGACCTGCACCACCGCCCTCAGCAGTGCCTGCACACCCTGCCCGGTGACCGCAGACACCGGGTGCACCCTCCTATCGGCCGCCTCGGCCAGCCGGCTCAAGACGTCGCCCGGTGGACCTTCAGGAGGCCAAACATCTGCCTTCGTCAGCGCGACCAGCTCGGGCCGGTCGGCCAGTCCGCGGCCGTACGCCTCGAGCTCGCCGCGGATCGTGCGGTAGTTCGCCACGGGATCGCTGCCGTCCATCGGCATCGGATCCACGAGGTGGAGCAGGACCCGCGTGCGCTCGACGTGGCGCAGGAACCGGTCGCCGAGCCCGTGGCCCCCACTGGCCCCCTCGATCAGGCCCGGCAGATCCGCGAGGACGAACCGGCTGTAGTCCGGGAGGTCCACGATCCCCAGGTGCGGATCGAGGGTCGTGAACGGGTAGTCGGCGATCTTCGGCGTGGCCGCGGAGACGCGGGAGAGGAACGTGCTCTTGCCGGCGTTGGGCAGACCGATGAGGCCGACGTCGGCCAGCAGCCGGAGCTGGAGGCGCAGCTTACGCTCGCGCCCCGCTCGGCCGAGCGTGGAGCGCGTCGGCGCCTGGTCCGTCGCAGTGGCGAACCGCGCGTTGCCGAGGCCCCCCTTGCCGCCCCGGGCGGCGATCCAGCGGGTCTGGTCCTCGACCAGGTCCTTCAGCTTGTTGCCGGTCTCGTCGTCGTAGATCGTCGTGCCGACAGGCACGTGGACGACGCGGTCGGCGCCCTTGGCGCCGTGGCGCTTGTTGCCCCCACCGCGCTCGCCGTCCTGGGCGCGGGCGACGTGGATGGCCTCCATGTCGCCGAACGTGGTGAGCTGCGAATCGGCGAGCAGGATGACACTGCCGCCGCGCCCGCCGTCGCCGCCCGCGGGTCCCCCACGCGGGACGCGCTTCTCGCGCCGCCAGGCGGTGATGCCGTCACCCCCCTTGCCGGAGCGGACGACCAGGCGTTTCTCATCGATGAACATGGCGCTCGCACGATTCCACCATGCGCGGGCGCTTCGCGCTCCCGCTCGCACACGCGCTCGCCATTCGGCCGACGAATCACCGGGCGCCCGATGAGCGAGCGCGAGCGGGATCGCGAGCGCGGAGGAGCGCTCGTGCGGCGCGATGAGGTCCCGAGCTGGGTCCCTACGCCTCGACGGGCTGCTCGAGCGGCTGAACGTGGACCTTGCGGTTGCTCTGGTACGCGACGACACCGTCGCGGACGGCGTACAGCGTGTAGTCGTTGCCCATGCGCACGCCCTTGCCGGGCTTGAAGCGCGAGCCGAGCTGACGCACGAGGATGTAGCCGGAGCGGACACGCTCGCCGGCGTAGCACTTGATGCCGCGGTACTTGGGATTGCTGTCGCGGCCGTTGCGGCAGGAACCCTGACCCTTCTTGTGTGCCATGGCGCGAACCTCCTAGACGATCTCGTTGACCTGGACGTCCGTGTACCGCTGGCGGTGGCCCTGCTTACGGCGGTACTTCTTCCGGCGCTTCTTCTTGAACACGATGATCTTGCGATCCTTGTGCTCCCCCAGCACGGTGCCCTTGACGGACGCGCCGTCGACGACAGGGCGACCGACGCGAACCTCGTCACCGCCGACCAGGAGGACGCGGTCGAAGACCACCTCGCTGCCGGGCTCGGCATTCATGAGGTCCACGCGCAGGCGCTCGCCCGCCTTCACGGTGTACTGCTTGCCTCGGTCGTTGATCACGGCGTACATGGGACGATCCCGTCGGTTTCTGGGGACAAGCGGGAGAGGTTAGGGGGTTCTGGAGGGGACGCGAAACGGATTCTGGGGTGGTGTCCGTTGCCCCCGAGCTGACGGTGGTCGTGGTCGTGGTCGTCGTCGTGGTCGTGATCACATGGCCACGTACGCCCAGGGGCTTGCGCACAGCGGCTTGGAGAGCGCATTTCGTCGGCCATGGGGCGTGTCGGCCTCGGTCTCACACGACCACGAGCACGACTACGACCTCGACCTTCGACACCCCAGGAGGCCCGTGCCGCTCCCCTCTACTCGGCCTTCTCTCCAGCTCCCTCCGGCGGCAGCCCCTTCATCGCCCAGCCATCCACCGCCAGGCGGGCGTCCGCCTCGAGGACGATGGGGCCATTGCAGGCCTTCTTCAGCTGCTTCAGCACGCCGGAGCGGTTCTTCTTGATCCAGGTCACGACCTCCTGCGGAGCCCGGACCCCCAGGCCGCCGCGCCCGCGGGAGCGCGCCACACGGGCCCGCATCTCCCGCAGCACGCGCAGGCCCAGACCCGAGATCTGGCGCCGGTAGCCCGTCCCACCGCAGTCCTGGCAGGGGTCGTGCGTCACGCGCGAGAGCGCCTGGCGAATGCGCTGGCGGGAGAGCACCACGAGGCCGAACGGGCCCATGCGGCCCATCCGGATCCGCGCGCGATCGCCGGAGAGCGCCTCCTTCAAGGCGGTCTCGACCTTCTTGCGCGACTTGCGATCGCGCATGTCGATGAAGTCGATCACCACGAGACCTCCGAGGTCCCGCAGGCGCAGCTGGCGCGCCGTCTCCTCCACGGCCTCGAGGTTCGTTACGAGGGCGGTCGACTCCGGATCCGACTCATCCGTGAGCCGCCCGGAGTTCACGTCCACGGCAACGAGGGCCTCGGTCTGGTCGATGACGATCGAGCCGCCGCTGGGCAGGCGCATGGAGCGCCGGAACGCGTCCTCGAGCTGCGTCTCCGCCCCGTACTTGTGGAACAGGGGCAGTGCGTCCGTGTGGAGCTCCACCTCCGGCATGGCTCGCGCCATCTTGGTCAGACGCTGGAGGCGCTCGGCTTCGGTCTCCTCGGGCTCGGACTCCTCATCCTCGCCTTCGTCATCTTCCGCGTCCTCGGTCTCGTCCGCGTCCTCGACCTCTTCCGCTTCTTCGGTCTCTTCCTCGTCCGCGTCGCTGGCCTCTTCCTGGACCTCTTCCGCGTCCACGTCCGCGTCCGCGTCCGGATCGGACGGCGCCTCGTCGTCGAGGGCGTCGTCCTCCGGCACGGCTTCGGTCTCGGCGACCGGAGCGTCGTCCGCAGCCTCTTCGCCTTCGCGCTCCTCCTCCGCCTCCGGCTCGGCCGGGGCGTCCTCGATCTCTCCGAGGGGCGTGTCCAGGGCGCGCGTCGCGCTGCGCACGGCGACGTGGGCCGCCTCGTCGGCGGCGGCCGCGGCCGAGGGATACCAGACGCGCAGCAGCCTGTGGATGCGGCCCGCGATGTCGTCGCGGTCCACCACGATGCGTGTCACGTCGCTCGGCATGATGTCGCGCACGCTGCGCTCGGCCAGATCGCTCTCGCCGCGCAGGACACCGGGCTGGCCCGGCTCCGCGGCCTTGCGCTTGATGAACTCCCACTCCTTGAGCAGGTGACCGAGATCCGCCTCGAGTGCCGCGAGATCGGTCGTCTCGCTGGCGGTGCGCACGATGACGCCCATGCCCTCCGGCACCTCGAGCTTGCGCAGGAGCTTGCGAACACGGTCGCGCTCGCGGCCCTGGGGAATCCGGCGCGAGATCCCGCTCCGCGCCGTGAAGGGCATCAACACGAGGTACCGGCCGGCGAAGGAGATGCGTCCCGTCAGGGCAGGGCCCTTGCGGCCGATGCTGTCGCGGGTGATCTGGACGATGACCTCGTCGCCCGCGTGCAGGCGTTCGGTCACGTCGGCCGACGGCTCCTCGTCCTCCTTCACGGGCAGGTCGCTCGCGTGCAGGAAGCCGGTCACACCGCGGCCGAGATCGACGAACGCGGCTCCGATGCCGCGCTCCACGTTCTGCACCCGGCCCCGATAGATGTTGCCGGCGGACGAGCGCTCGACCGAAGCGGTCTCGATGTAGACCTCCTCGAGCACGCCGTCGACGAGCAGCGCGATCCGCGCTTCCTCCCGGTCGCCCGCGTTGACGAGCAGCACCTTCTCGCGCTCGCTCTCCTCGGGCGTCGGTGCCCGCGGCACGATGTCGATCGCACGCGGATCGCGGCGGCGTCGATCGCCGCGCTCGGACTTGCGACCGTCACGGCGCTTGCGATCCCGCTTGTCGCCGCGCTTCTCGCCGCGCTT
>JASJDY010000038.1 GCA_030065025.1 Planctomycetota bacterium | reverse complement strand
TCCGCCGCGAGGCCCGCGTTGTCCACGAAGACGACGGGGTCCGAGATCTTCGAGCCCCAGGCGACCTCGACGTCGTACTCACCGACGTAGGCGCGCTGCGTACCCGCGAAGACGGCCGCGCGGCTCCTCTCGTAGACGGTCAGTGAGACCGACGGTCCGGCCTGCTCGCTGCCTCGCAGGGTCTCGATCGATGTCGGCTTCGCGAGGAACGTGCTGCCCTCGACCAGCACGCGCCGGACGCCTTCCGCGCTCAGGCGGAACGTCTCCACGTCCACGCAGACGCGGCGCATCATGCGTCGTTGCAGCTCCCCCAGGTAGCGGGCGACCGCGTCGACGACGTCAGGGAAGCTGCGCACGATCAAGGTCTGTTCGCTGATCGAGCGGATCGAGGCGCCGAGTGTGGACTCCCACGTCTCGGGCCGCACGTGGCCCTTGATGAGCTCGATGAGCTCGTCCACCTGGCCGACCGGGTACCACGGCTCCTCGGCCTCCGCGCCGAACAGCGGCTGCTCCTCTTCGACGCCCGGCTCCGCGGACATGCTCAGCTCGCGGTAGAAGTCGGGCCGGCCGCCGGTCAGGGAGCCGACGTCCATGATCCGCGTGACGAGCGCCTCGTCCTTCTTGTCGTCGTCGGCAAGCGCCGCGCCTCCTCCGCCCGACGGCAGGAACAAGGTGACGACGAGGACGACCAGACCGAGCGCGACGAGCCGCGTGCGCATGACTACCTCCCGTTGACGCCGCGGCGAAGCCGGGCGCCTTGCTAGGAACGTCAGCGCCCCGTGGGTGACACCGACGAACCAATCATGCCTCCGGAGGGTCCGCCGTTGCCAGGGTAGGATCGGCGGCCCCAGGAGGACCCGCCCTTGCCCCGTCTCATCGACGCCCCCGGAGGTCTGCGGCTCGCCGCGGCCTGCTTCGCGTGTCTCGTGCTGGCGTTCGCGCTGCTCGCGCAAGCGAACCTCTGGTACATGGTCGGCGCGGGCAAGCCGCCCTCGCCGCGCGCGGTCCTGCTCAAGTACCACGGCGATCCCGACACCACGCTGCTGCACGACGTGCTCGACGCACGCCGGCCGATCGAGGACCCGCGCAACATGTCGCAGTTCCTGGGCGGCTCCAGCATGGAGGACCCGGTCACGATCGAGCGCCGCAAGCAGGTGCTCGACTGGGTCGAGGCCGGCGCGCCGGAGAGCGGCTGGGAGGCGATCGCCCCGATCTTCACCGAGATCCAGTCCTGCGGCGCGTGTCACGCTCCTGGCGGCGAGCAGGCCAGTCTGCCGCTCACGACCTACGAAGAGGTCCTGCCCATCGCGCGCTACGGCTCGCCGACGCCGCTCGGGCCGCTGCTCATCTCGGCGCACAACCACCTCTTCGGCTTTGCCGTCGCCGCGGTGCTGTTGTCGGTCGGCCTGTGCTTCACGCGCGTGCGCGGTCCGTTCCGCGGCCTGCTGATCCTGGCTGCCTCCGGCGGCGCGGCGCTGGACGTCGGCAGCTGGTTCCTCACGCGGCAGTGGGGCGAGCCGTTCCACCTGCTCGTGATGGCCGGCGGCGGCCTCTTCGGGGTGAGCACCGGCATCATGGCCCTCGCGATCCTGCGCGACGCCCTCGCCGGCGGCGTCCAGGCGGAGAGCGATGCGGCTGCGTAGCGTCCTGCTCTGTGCGGCGGCCCTGGCTGCCCTGCTGGGCGGGATCGCGCTCGCCAAGGACAAGGACCGCTTCCTCCCGCCGCCGCCCGGTCCGGACCGCGACTACTACGTGGCCCGTGTCGCGCCGTGGATCGACGCCAACTGCGCGTCGTGCCACAGGCAGGAGGGGGCCGGCGGTTTCCGGCTCGAGCCCGTCCGCGACGGCGTGAGCGAAGAACGCCGGCGCCGCGCGGACTTCGAGCGCGTCGTACCGTTCGTCAACCGGCAGGTGCCGTGGGAGAGCCGACTGCTGCTGAAGGTGCTCGAGCCGGCCGACGGCGGCGATCCGCACGTCGGCGGCGCGTTCCTCGAAGCCGAGAGCGACGACCACGACATGCTGCTCGACTTCGTGTCGGGCGCGACGCCGGCGAACGTCGCGCCCGAGGTCTGGTTCGAGAACACGGAGGTGCGGGCCAAGCCGGGCGAGAAGGTGATCGTCGACGGCCGCGACTCCTACGACCGCGACATCGAGGACATGGACAAGCTCGCGTACTGGTGGGAGCTGTACGCGCGCCCTGCCGAGTCGCGCGTGGCCATCCTCGATCGGCGCGCTTCGCGGCTCGAGTTCGAGCCGGACACTGGCGGCTCCTACGTGTTCCGCCTGCGCGTCGGCGACGGCAAGGTCTGGAGCGCGCCGCGCGCCGTCACCGTGGAGGTGTTCGACCGCGTGAAGGTCGTGCGCACGAAGCCCGGCGGCATCTCAGGCCTCGACGACCTCGAGGAAGCCAACCTGCGCCGCCTCAGGCGTATCTACCTGGACGTGCTCGGGCGCTCGCCGACGCCCGGCGAGGCGCTCGCCGAAGGGCGGCGCAGCATCAAGAGCCTCGTGGGCAACGTCTTGCTGCGGGCCGAGATGGGCCGCGCGTGGGTCGAGGAGGTCGGCATCCGCTTCGGCCTCTACGACGACTTCCGGCCGGTCTCCGAAGAGGCCACGGACCTCGCGCTGCGCATCCCCGCGGAGAACCTACCGCCGCACGTCGTCGAGAGCGTGCTCGCGCGCGATCCCTCGTTCCTGCGCCGGCATCCCCCGGGGCGCCCCTTGGCCGAGGCGATCGGCCGCCTGCTGCTGGGGCGCGCGCCGACCGTCGACGAGATCGTGGCCTCGAACCGCTTGGCGGCGGGCGAGGCGGTCACGCTCGAGGGACTCGGCAGCGTGAGCGATCCGCGCGCGTGGCTCGTGAAGGTCCTCGATAGCGAGGCGTTCCTGCGCGCGTCCATCCAGCGACGCCTCGCGCGGTTTCTCGACTCGGGCGACGTCACCCGCCGGTTCGGACGCGCGCTCGGCGCGGTGCGCGAGGGCAACAAGGCGTGGCGCGAGTACCTCCAGAGCGTGCTCCTCGATCGGGCGTATCTCAACCGGCGCACGCTCCGGCCCAAGGGTGCGGTGACCTTCCTGCGCAGCCTGTTCATCGACCTGCTCGAGCGCAAGCCGACCGATCGGGAGCTGGCTGCGCTCGTGCGGGCCATCGAGGCGATGGACGGCGAGACGGCAGCGTTCGCTGCGCTGGTGCGCATCATGATCGACTCGGGCGAAGCGCCGTTGCCGCTGCTCGTGGACATCGAGGACGCCCCGCGCTGGATCAAGGACCGCTTCCTGCGCTACCTCGGTCGTCCGCCGACCGTGGCGGAGCTCAAGGCGTACGGCCAGGTGCTGCTGCATCCGCAGGGCGGTCCGGAGGTCGTGGTGCAGGCGCTCTTGACCGGACCGGAGTACGCCTGCCGATGAACGTGCGCCGGATCCCGCTCGTGCTCCTCCTGCTCCTCGGTGCCGCGACCGGGGTGCAGGCGCGTGGCGGCGGCAAGGCGAAGAAGCCTGCCGCGCCCGAGCACGTCGTGCTCGTCATCCTCGGCGGCGGCGTGCGCACGCAGGACCTGCTCGATCCCGAGCTCATGCCGACGGTGGCCGCCATGGCGACGTCGGGTCACGTCGTGAAGCAGGTCGCCTCCGGGGCGCCGGACGGCTACGCCGCTGCGGCGCGCATCCTCACGGGCAAGCGCGCCGGGCTGGACGGCGCGGCGAAGGAGCGCCCCGCGCACCCGACGCTCGCCGAGATCGTCCGGGAGCAGCGGAAGCTGCCGGGCGAGAAGGCCTGGTTCGTCTCGTTCGAGGGGGAGGAGCAGCTGCACCTCGCGCACTCGACGCACGCGCAGCACGGCGCGGTCTTCGCCCCGTCGGTCGCCTACGGGCAGGGCGCCTTCGCCCAGCCCATGGCCAGCTTCCTCGAGGTGCTCGGCCGTCCCGTGCCCATGGAGCCGGAGACGTGGGCGCAGCTCAGGCGGCTGCGCTTGCTGAGCCGCAATGCGCGCAGATCCGTGATCCCGCGGGAGATCGACGCTGGGCTGCCCCAGGCCGAGCGGGTGGAGCGGGCGCTCCTCCGCGAGCTCGACCGCAAGGCCCTGCTCAACCGCGGACCGAACCCGCGCGACGAGGAGGCCACGCGCGCGGCGCTGACCGTGCTGGAGGTGCATCGGCCGGTCCTGACCGTGATCCGCTACGGGGAGGCCGAGCAGGCCCAGGCCTCGTACGCGGCCTACCGGCGGGTGCTGGCGGCGAACGACGCCGGCCTCGCGCGGCTGCGCACGGCGGTGGCCGCCGACCCGAGAATGGGGGGGCGGACGACGTTCGTGCTCGTGGCGGATCGGGGCCGCAACGAGAAGCCTGACGCCCAGGGACGGCTCGCCGCCGACGACGCGTCCAAGCAGCGTCGGCACGTGGCAGTCGTGATCGACGGTCCCGGTCTAGCTCGCCGGCCGCGCCTGAAGGGGCCGCGGTCCATCGATGACATTGCTCCCACGATCGCCCGGCTGCTGGGCTGCCGCATGCCGCATGCGGACGGCACGTCCTGGGACTCGCTGCTGGCGGCGAAGTAACGGGCCGGGGCCGGCGTCCAACAGCATGGACAAGCCGCGCGGAAGCTGTAGCCCGTGAGAACGCGGAACACGGGACCATCCGCCCCCTGCGGTACGATCCATTCGCCCGGTCCGGCATCCCGGACGGGGACGGAGACGGTCCATGAAGATCACCCTGCCCGAGCGTCTGGCCGGCACGCGCGACGCGCTGTTCGTGCTGGAGGTCGAGTTCCCGGTCGCGACCGAGGAACGCAAGGTCGAGGTCGCCACGAGCGGCGCCATCGAGGCGCTGGACCTGCGCGGCACAGGGCCCGGCGGCACGTACGACGTGCCCGTCGGCCTCGAGCGCCTCCACGTGCCGATGCGCGTCACGGAGGACGTCGAGGGCGAGGCCACCGTCAAGATCACGTGCACCAGCGGGCCCAACGAGGGCGAGAGCGAGGAGCGCACGCTGCTCCTCGAGAAGGGCCCCTCGGCGACGGCCTCCGGCTCCGGCGGCAAGCTCGCCATCGCGGCGATCCTCGTCGCCCTGCTCGGCGGCGCCGCATGGTGGCTCGGCCCCAAGCTCTTCGGGGGCGACCAGGTGCCGAACGTCGTCGGCAAGACCGAGAAGCAGGCCGTCGCCGCCCTGCAGAAGGCGGAGTACCTCGCCGAGATCAAGCTCGACGACGTGAAGGACCGCAAGAAGGACGGCCGCGTCCTGCGCACCATCCCGCCGTCCGGCGCCAAGCTCGCCAAGGGCAGCAAGGTCGAGATCGTTGTCGGCCGCGCCCAGGACGCGATGATCAAGGTCGACTCCGTCGTGGGCCAGACCCTGGACGCGGCCGAGGCGGCGCTACGGGCGGCCGGATTCCAGCCCGTCGCGCAGTATCTCGACGCGGAGCCCGGCGACACGCCGGGGCGCGTGAAGAACCAGTCGCCCGCCGCGGGTCAGTTCCTCGATCGGGGCGGTGAGGTGCAGTTGTTCGTTCCCCGCGAGCCGGCGACGCCGACGCCCGACGTGCCCACGCCGGACGTGCCTACTCCGGATCAGCCGACTCCGGATCAGCCGACTCCGGATCAGCCGACACCCGACCAGCCGACGCCGGACGTGCCCACGCCCGACGTGCCCACGCCTGATCAGCCCACGCCCGATCAACCGACCCCCGGCCTGAAGATCCCCAAGCTCGCGAACCTGACCCTCGACGAGGCCAAGCGTGCGCTCGAGGCCGTGGGCCTGGTCGCCATCACCGACTTCGAGCGGGTGGATGTGGAGGCCCAGAACGGCCGCATCCTGCGCCAGTTCCCCGACCCGGGCACCCCGGTGTCGCCCGGCTCGCAGGTGATCCTCACGATCGGTCGTTACAGCCCGCCCGACGTGCCTACGCCGGATGTCCCGACGCCTGATCAGCCCACGCCGGATCAGCCGACCCCGGACCAGCCGACGCCGGATCAGCCCGCGCCGGATCAGCCGACCCCTGACCAGCCGACCCCGGACCAGCCGACACCTGATCAGCCGACACCTGATCAGCCGACCCCGGACCAGCCGACCCCGGACCAGCCGACGCCGGATCAGCCCGCGCCGGATCAGCCGACCCCGGACCAGCCGACGCCGGATCAGCCCGCGCCGGATCAGCCGACCCCGGATCAGCCCGTGCCGGATGTCCCGACGCCCGATCAGCCGATGCCCGATCAGCCGGGCGTGGGGCTCACGGTGCCGGACCTCATCGGCCTGTCGCGCGAGCGCGCCACGGGCCTCGTCCGAGCCGCCGGCTTCCGCTACCGCGTGCACCTCGAGGAGACGGGGGACGTGCCGGATGGCCAGGTGCTGAGTCAGCGTCCGACGGCCGACAGCAGCGCTCCGGCCGGCTCCACGATCGACGTGATCGTCGCCCGTGCGCCGGCCGCTGCCGGTGTCGCCGTGCCCGACGTCGTCGGCAAGTCGCGCGAAGAGGCCGAGCGCATCCTGCGCGCCGAGAGCTTCCTGGTGCGCGCGACGCTCGGTGGCGGCACCCAGGAGCAGATCGGCAGCGTCTCGGCGCAGAGCCCCGCCGCCGGCGAGAGCCGGCCGCGGCGCACGTGGGTCGAGATCGTCGTCGTGACGCGCGTCGGCGAGAGCACGCAGCCGGAGGGTGGCGCGCCGCCTTCGCTGCCGCCTACCGGGGACGAGGGTCCGCGCGATCCCTCCACGACCGACGGCATGGGCCGCGCCCCGACCGTCGGTGACGGCCCCGTCGTGACGCCGCCGCCCACGCCGCGCGGCGCCGATCCGGTTCCGCCCGTCCAGCTGCCGGGGCCGGATGCCGCGGCGGCCAACACGGTCCCGAAGGTCGCGAACACGCCGGTACGGGATGCCATCCGCGCCGTGCTCGAGGCAGGCCTGATCCCGATCGTCGACGTCGACGCGAGCGCGGAGGGCGCCGCCGGTCAGGTGTTGCGCCAGTCGCCCGACGGCGGCTCTGCAGTGCGCGCCGGTGCGCTGGTGCGTCTGGCCGTGCCCATGCAGCGCAGCACGCAGGAGCGCACGGTCACGTTGCCCACGGCGCTCGGCGGCGTGCTCCGCAAGGAGGCGGCCGCGCTGCGTGCGAAGGGCCTGACGGTGGACGTGGTCGAGGTGACGGCGGCTGGTCATCCCTACGCGGGTACGGGCCGTGTGGCGGCGCAGTACCCGGTCGGCTCCGTCCCGCGTTCGGCGGCGCAGCGGATCACGCTGTGGGTGGTGCGGTAACCACACCGACGCACACCTGCACTTGCACCTGCACGTGCACTTGCACCTGCACTTGCACTTGCACGTGCACTTGCACTCGAACGCCGGGGCCTCGCCGCACGGAGGCGGGCTCGGGCGACCATTCCGCCCCTCGACTCGACTGCGTCTCGCTCAGGGCTCAGGTCGCCCCTACGGGGTGCTGACGACGGCCGATCTACACCTCCGGCGGATCCATCCAGGCGCCGGCCTCGGGCTGATTGACCGGGCGGCGGCTCCCGCCGCCCCGGCGGCGACCGCCGCGTCGGCCACGCCCGCGACCACTCCGTCCGCCGCGTCGCGGACCACGCCCCTTGCCCTGGGTGCGCTGGCGCGGCGCCTTGGGCGGCGGCTTGCCGAGGTCCAGGTCGATGCCCGCCTCGTCGGCCAGGCCTCGCCAGTGGTCGGCCGCACGCATGGGAGAGTCGCGCGCCATCAGGTCGAGCTGCAGGAAGGCGAGCGCAGCCGCGAACGCGGGCCGGCGCAGCAGCCGCTTCGCGCGCTTCGGAGGCGGTGGGCGCCGCATGTCGTCCAGCATCCAGAGGATGTCGCGCATCTGCATGCTCGCCCAGCGCGGGATGCTCATGCGCAGCGCGACGGGGCGGAAGGTCGCCTCGACGTGGTCGACGAACGCATGGAAGCCCTGGTACTTGCTCTCGCGCCAGGTGCGCAGCACCCACGGTCCGAAGAGCACGGCGAGCGCGAGAGACTCGGGGGCCTTGTGCGCCGCGAGACCCCAGCGGTCTGCCGCCGCGAGGAGGTTCCACGTAGCGTGTCCCTGCGGTGCGTCGATCGGCTCACCCTGGCGCGCCTCTTCGTGCGTGCCGCCGGACTCGGCGGGCCACTCGATCGGCTCGTCCAGGAACGCCGTGAGCTCCGGTAGCCACACACCGAGCACGCCCAGCTCGTGCAGCCGGTGGAAGGTGCCTCGCGCACGACCTCGCGAGAGCATCTTGACCAGCTCGATGTAGAGCCGCGCCTGGCTGGCGTCCGCCAGGCACTCGGCCTGGGCCCGGATGGCGTCCTGCAGCTGCGGCTCCAGCTGGAAGTCCATGCGCTGTGCGAAGTGGACGGCGCGCAGCATGCGCACGGGATCCTCGTCGATGCGCGTGGGCGGCTCTCCGATGCAGCGGATGACGCCCTGCTCCATGTCCTCGAGGCCGCCGACCCAGTCGATCACCTCGTGCTTCATGGGGTCGTAGAAGAGCGCGTTGATCGTGAAGTCGCGCCGGTTCGCGTCCTCTTCCGCCGTGCCGAAGACGTTCTCGGCCGACGCCCGCCAGTCTGGCCGCCGCCCATCACGACGTTCGCTCTCCGGCGGCGCGACGTGGCGCGAGGGATCGCCGCGGAACGTCGAGGCCTCGATCACGTGGTCGCCCGGGAAGCGGATGTGGACGAGGCGGAAGCGGCGCCCGATGACCCGCGCGCTGCGGAAGAGCCGCTTGATGCGGTTCGGCCGCGCGTCCGTGGCGACGTCGAAGTCCTTGGGCTCGAGGCCTGCCAGCAGGTCGCGGACGCAGCCGCCGACGAGATAGGCCTCGTGTCCCTCGCGCTGCAGCCGCCGCACGACGAAGACGGCCTCGTCATCGAGCAGCCCCTTCGGGAACGGGTTGCTCCGCCGCAGGGGCTCGATGTCGCGGTCGGGCGTCATGGCGACCATGGTAGGGGGGCGGGGCCTTCGGGCCCACGCTGCGATGACCCGTCCATGTGCCTGACAAGGTGTGCGCCGAGGATCGTTGCGACGCCGTGGCTGCTGCGCCTATCCTCGCGCCATGCTCCGCATCGCCGCTATCGCCGCGTTCCTCCTTCTTCTCGCACCCGGTTGCACGGACCTCGCCGCCCTCGACAGCGAGGCGGACGGTCCGGCGCTCGCCCCCAGCGAACAAGACGCTGTCCGCGAGCAGGGCGACAAGGCCCTCGCCGACGGCCGCTTCAAGACCGCCTGGAACCACGAGGTGGCCGCCGGCGCCGACCGCGCACGGCTCGAGCGCATCGCGCTGGCGGCGCTCGAGGCCCAGAGCGGGCAGGCGGAGGACATGTTCGTCGCGCTCCGGGAGAAGCACGGCGCGCTCAGCAACGGCGCCCGGTCCCGAGTCGACGGGATGGTCGATGCCGCCCGCCAGCGCGGTTCGTGGTCCCGTGCGCTCGAGCTCGAGCTGATGACCGCCGATGATCCGCCGACGTTCACACGGGCGTGGGCCGTCTATCGCGGCGCGCCCGTCGAACGCGCGCCGTCCCTGCTCGAGACGCTGCAGGAGGCGAAGGCGGACGCCACGGCGACGGAGGAAGGCGATTGATCCGGATCGCCGTCGCCGGCGCGGGGCAGTGGGGCCGCAACCACGTACGCGTGCTGGCCGCCTTGCCCGGGGCACGCCTGACGTGGGTCGCCGACCCCGACGATGAACGGCGCGCCGCTGCCTCGGTGATCGCACCACGCGCGCGCATGACCACCGACCTGGGCGAGGCCCTGGCCGATCCCGATCTCGATGCCGTCGTCGTCGCGAGCCCGGGATCCACGCACCATGCCGTCGCTCGCCAGGTGATCGATGCGGGCAAGCACCTGCTGGTGGAGAAGCCTCTCACCACGGCATCCGACACGAGCTGGGATCTCGTGCGTCGCGCCAGGCGGCGCGGCGTCCTCCTCGCCGTCGGCCACCTGCTGCTGTACCACCCGGCCGTGCGTGCGCTCAAGCGCGCCGTGTCGGCGCGTTCCTTCGGTGCCGTGCGCTACATGCACTGCACGCGCACGAACCTCGGTCGCATCCGGCCGACCGAAGGCGCCCTCGAGAGCCTGGCACCCCACGACATCAGCGTCATGGTGCACCTGCTCGAGCAGTGGCCTGTCGCCGTCTCGGCGCAGGGCGCGCGTCACGTACAGCCTCGCTTTCACGACGTCGTGTTCCTCCACCTGCGCTTCCCGGGAAACGTGCTCGCGCAGATCCACCTGTCCTGGCTGGAGCCGCTGAAGGTCCGGCGCGTGAGCGTGGTGGGCGAGCGGGGGATGGCCGTCTTCGACGACATGGCCGCGGACGGCAAGGTGCAGGTGCTCCACGCGAAGATCCCCCCGGTCCCCGGACGACCGGGTGGACCGCCCGGCCATCCGACGCGCGTCACGTATCCGCGCATCGCGGTCCGTGAGCCCCTCGTCGAGGAGCTGAAGGCGTTCGTCCGTTGCGTGCGCACGGGCACGGCACCCCTCACGCCGGGCGAGGACGGAGCCCGCAGCATGCGGGTGCTCGAGGCGGCGCAGGCCTCGCTCGACGATGGCGGCCGTGAGGTGCGACTCAGGATCCGATAAGGACTGACCGAGCCTTGGACGCGCGCCCCTCATGACATCGCGCTCGCGATCTCGCTCGCGCTCGACCTACGCGCGCCTTCCGGATGGCGCCCGCACAGCGAGCGCGCAGGCGAGCGCGAGCGCGAGGCCCAGAGGCGGTGCGGGACACGCTCTCCGAGCCACACCCTGGCAGACGGCGCACTCGTGACGCAACGGGGGGAGAATCCCCGCCGTGAGCGACTCCTCGACCTCGCCCGTTCCGCCGACCACCTCCGCCGCGGACCCCGTCCCGCTGATGGATCCGCAGCGCGTCTACCCGTCGTGGGGGCCGGACGCCGAGCGTGCGGTCGTCGACGTCCTGCGGAGCCACTGCTACGTCAAGGGGCCGCAGGTCGCGGCCTTCGAGGAGGCCTTCGCGCAGCACACCGGCGTAGCCCATGCCGTCGCGGTGGACTCCTGCACGGACGCCCTCTTCCTCGTCTTGCGCGCCGTGCTCAGCCGTCGTCCGCCGGAGCAGCGTGAGGTGATCCTGCCGCCGTTCACCTTCGTGGCGACGGCCAGCGCGGTCGTGAACGCCGGCGGCGTGCCCGTGTTCGCCGACATCGATCCGGACACGTGGAACCTCGCGCCGTCCGCCGTGGCCGCGAACCTCTCCGAGCGCACCGCCGCCGTCGTGCCGGTCCACATCTTCGGCTCGCCTGCCGACGTGCCGGCCATCCGCCGCGTGCTGTGCGACGCCGGGAGCGACGCGTTCGTACTCGAAGACGCGGCGCAGGCGATCGCGGCGACCCTCGAGGGGCGCCGGGCCGGCGCCCTGGCCGACGCGGGCACGTTCTCCTTCTATCCGTCGAAGAACCTCGCCGCCGTCGGGGATGGGGGCGTCGTGACGACGGACGACGACATCCTCGCCGCCCGCGTGCGTGCCCTGCGCGATCACGGCCAGACGCGCAAGATGTACGACCACGAGGACGTGGGCACGAACAGCCGCATGGACGAGATCCAGGCCGCGGTTCTGCGGCTGAAGCTCGAGCAGCTCGACGCCTGGACCCATCAGCGCCGGGCGGTCGCGGCGCGCTACGACGCGGCCTTCGCCGACCTGCCGCTGGCGGGCCAGCGGGTCCTGCCGGACGCAGAGTCGGTCTACCACCTCTACAGCGTGCGGACGCCTGAGCGCGACGCCCTGCGTGCGGGGCTGCAGGAGGCGCGGATCGGCTGCGGCGTGTACTACCCCGTACCGCTGCATCGCCAGACCTGCTTCGGCGGGGACGACGCGGCCGAGAGCTGCCCCGAGGCCGACGCGCTCTCGGCGGAGGTGCTGGCGCTGCCGTGCTTCCCGGGCATGGTGGACGCGGAGGTCGAGCGCGTCACCGCCGTCGTCCGCTCCCTGCTCGCTGAGTAGGTCGTTCGTCGACCGTTTCGGTCACGCGTTCAGAGTTTTGGACGAGAATGGGTCGAATTTCGTCCCAAAGCCGCATTATCAGGGCTCCGGACGAAAGGCACGGTGCGTGCGAAGGCGTGGGGACATGGCTGAGCGCCGCGTCCATGCCCACGAACGCCGCAAGGATCGCAGGATCCCCGTGGCGGCCCGCGTCCGCATCGAGCCCCGCGAGGGGAGCGGAGTCGTGCAGGCGGACCTCGTCGACGTGAGCGCGGGGGGCCTCCGGGCCACGCTGCCCAAGCCCAACGGGTTCGAGACCGGCCTCGAGGTGGACGTCGAGATCACGGTCCAGGACGCGAGCGATACCCGGCATCCGCCGCTCGTGAACCTACGCGGTCAGGGGCGCGTGGTGCGGATGAAGGGCGCGGACCTCGCGCTGATGTTCACGGGCGCGCTTTCATTGCGCGAGCCCTTCAGCCAGATGCTCTTGTTCTAGGGCTGCGCCCTAGAACGCCGTGCCTCTGCCCGTGCCGGTGCCCTTGCCTGCGAGCGACTCTCTCGCCGACGCCGGACCGAAGGCGAGGCGCGCCGTCACTGGCAGGCCCCTTGGCGGCTGGAGGCGTCTTCGCGCTCGAATCGAACGCGAGGGGCGCTGCTTCACGCACGCGCCTCACCGTCTGGCGAGCATCCTCGCACTCGTGTCGAAGGCGAGGCGCGCCGTGGGTGGGTGGCGCCTCAGCGTATGCAGAGCAGTTTCGCCTTCGCTCCGGCCCTCATGGCGACTGACTCGCCTATGCCGAACTACCCCGCCTGCTGCTCGCTCTTCTTCCCGAGCAGCCGATACTTGCGCATCTTGTTGAACAGCGTCGTGCGATTGATCATCAACGCAGCCGCCGTCTCCTGCCGGTTCCAGTTGTGGCTGCGCAGCGTGCGCTCGATGATCTCGCGCTCCGGGATCTCCAGCGCCTTGCGTAGCGGCAGAGTCTGACCCGGCTCGGGTGCAGCCGCGGTCTTCGCGAGGTCCGGAGGTAGGTCGCGCGGCGTGAGCACCGCGTCCTGCGCGAGGATCACCCCGCGCTCGATCACGTTCTCCAGCTCGCGGATGTTCCCGGGCCAGTGGTGGGCCTGCAGGATCGTCATCGCGTTGTCGTCGATCCGCTCGACGGCCTTCTCGTTCTCCGACGCGAAGCGCTTCAGGAAGTGCTGTGCGAGGAGCGGTACGTCCGACACCCGCTCGCGTAGCGGCGGCAGGTGGATCGGCACCACGCTGATGCGGTAGTACAGGTCGCGACGGAACGAGCCGTCCTCGACGCGCCGAGCGAGATCGTCGTTCGTGGCGAGGATCAGACGCACGTCGACCGTCATCGTCTCTTCGCTGCCGACCGGCTCGAACGTGCGCTCCTGGATGACACGGAGCAGCTTGATCTGCAGCGCCTGGCTGGCGGTGCCGATCTCGTCCAGGAACAGCGTGCCGCCGTCCGCGGCCAGGAACCGTCCGGTGCGCTCCGACGTCGCCCCGGTGAACGAGCCCTTGGCGTGGCCGAACAGCTCGCTCTCGAGTAGCCCCTCGGGCAGGGCGCCGCAGTTGATCTCGATGAAGGGCTTGTCGCTACGACCCGACAGCTCGTGCACGCGACGCGCGACGAGAGACTTGCCCGTGCCGCTCTCGCCGGTGATGAGGACCGTCGCCCGCGTCGGCGAGACCGCTTCGACGGTCTCGAACACCTTCACGAACGCGGGATCGCGACCGACGGCGTCGTCGCCCTTTGCGCCCTCGGCGCTCGCCAGGCGCTTGCGGAGATCCGCGTTCTCGGTGCGCAGCCGGCTCGACTCGAGCGCGCGCTCCACGACGACCACCATCTCGTCGTCGAGCACGGGCTTCGTGATGTAGTCGAACGCGCCTTCCTTCATGCCGCGGACGGCGTTCTCGATCGTGCCGTACCCCGTGAGCAGGATCACCTCCGTCGCGGGGTGGTTGTCCTTGACGTGGCGCAGCACCTCGAAGCCGTCCAGCTCCGGCATGTTGATGTCGGAGATGACGAGGTCGAACTGCTCTTCGGCCATGCGCTCGAACGCGGCGCGCGCATGCTCGGCAGCGTCCACGTCGTGGCCGTGCTTGCGGAGCAGGATGCGCAGCGTGCGCGGGACGAGCGGGTCGTCGTCGACGATGAGGATGCGTGCGGTCACGGTGCCTCCTGAACGAGATCCGCGGCATAGCGCTCGGCCGGGAGGGCGACGGTGACGATGGTGCCGCCGTCCTCCGGGCACTCGATGCTCATGCGGCCGCCGAACTTCTCGACGAGTCGCGCCGAGATCGGCAGTCCGAGACCGGTGCCCTTGCCTGGATCCTTGGTGGTGAAGAACGGCTCGAAGACCCGGGGCAGGACGTCTTCCGCGATGCCCGGTCCGTGATCGGTCACCTCGAGCAGCAGGTGCTCTCCGGCGATCCGACCCGTGACCGTGATCGTGCCCTGGCCCTCACAGGCGTCCGAGGCGTTGCGCAGCAGGTTGGTGACGACCTGATGCAGTCCGCGCGGCACGTGGATGCGCCGCACGGCGAGCTCGATGTCCTGGGTCATACGCGGCGCCTCGTTGCCCAGGGCAAGCGCGACGCCGGTGATTGCTTCGGCGACGAGGTCCTCGAACGGCTGGGGTGCCTGCTCGACGGCGGCCTCGCGCGAGAACGTGAGGAGGCTCTGCACGATGTCGGCCATGCGCAGCAGGCCGGCGTGGGCGAGGTCGAGGTACTCCGTCGTCTCGGGATCGTCCTGCACGCGCTCCTTGCTCAGCCGCACGCAGCGCAGGGTCGCGTCCAGCGGGTTGTTCAGCTCGTGGGCGACGCCGGCAGCGAGCTTGCCGATCATCGCGAGCTTTTCCTGGATCTGCTGGCGCTTGCCCTCCTGCGCCTCGAGGCGACTGCGCAGATCCTGGTTCGCGTCGAGCGCGTCGTGGTGCGCGAGGGCCTTCTCGACCGTCGCGAGGATCTCCGTCGCGCGGCACGGCTTGGTGAGCACGTCGAAGGCGCCGAGGCGCATGAGCTCGACCGTGCGCTCCACCGAGCCGTAGCCGGTGAGCACGATCGGCACCGTGGCGGGGGAGTCGATCTTGAGGAGCCGGATCAGCTCCTGTCCCGACATCGGTTCCATGCGCAGGTCGGTCACGAGAACGTGCACGGGTTCCTCGCGACAGACACGCAGCGCCTCGCCGCCGGTCTCGACGACCGTCACGGTGTGCCCCGAGAGCTCGAGCACCTCCGAGAGGAAGTTGCGCACGATCTCCTTGTCGTCCACGACGAGGACGTGGGCGGGACGGCCGCCGTCGGGCTGGTTCTGCCCCTCGGCAACGGCGGGATCGGGCTTGGTGCTGCCGCTCATGGACGTTCCGTGTGGTGGAATCCGAACATCCACCTTTCGACGTCCAGCCCCGCGGACCTTGAGCGGTCCGCCTGTTTCGACAATGAGCGTCTCGGTTTGTGAACGGGTAGGCCGCTGTCAGGGGGGGGCGTCTTCCCGCGTCCTCCCCCGTGGACGTCTGCGATGCCTGGAACGAGGTCCGGTGCGGCAGGCACGCCCCTCAGCGCTGCGAGGGCACCCTCGCCATCGAATCGAAGGCGAGGGGCGCTGTCTTCGGGGTGCCCCTCGGCGTTGGGGAAGCAGCCTCGCTCTCGAATCGAATGCGAGGCCCGTCGTGCTCGGAAGGCCCCTCAGCGTCCGTAAGGCGTCTTCGCCTTCGATTCGAGCAGGACGCGGCCCGTTGACGCTCGGGGCACTAAGCCGACTGCACGCGGTCCCGGCCCGCGTCCTTGGCCTGATAGAGCGCGTCGTCGGCCTTGCGCAGCAGGACGTCGCCCTGATCGCCGTGGTCCGGGAACAGTGCGTAGCCCCCCGACACCGTCACCCGCGCCGTGGGCAGGCCTTCGCCCAGGGTGAAGGGGCGTGTGCGCACGCCGCTCCGTGCCCGCTCCATCGCGCGCCCGGGCTCCAGCGGCTCTCCGGCCTCGCGCTCGAGGCCCGGCAGCAGCACGGCGAACTCCTCGCCGCCCCAGCGCGCCACGAGATCGGTCTCACGGAAGGCGGCGCGCAGGCGGCGTGCGACCTCGCGCAGCACGCGATCGCCGATCGCGTGGCCGTGGCGGTCGTTGAACGCCTTGAAGTGGTCGACGTCCATGATGCCGACCACGAGACGCGACGCGTCGCGGCGGGCGCGCTCGACCTCGCGGTGCAAGGCGCGCTCGAAGGCCCGGCGGTTGGGGAGGCGCGTCAATCGGTCGATGTTCGACAACGACCTCGCCCGCTGCATCCGCCGCGCATTGCGCAAAGCCGTGCCCGCGTGCCGGCCCAGCTGGGTCCAGGCGCGGACGATCTCGTCGGACGGGACGCGGTTGCCGGGCAGCGCGGTCATGCTCACGACGCCCTCGCACCCCCGACCACGGCCGAGCGGGAGCACCACGTAGGCGGAAGAGCGGTAGGCCCGCGCCCCGCCGGAGGATCCGTGACCTGCGGCCGGACGTCCGAGCGCCGCCACGCGGCCGGCGATGCCGCTGCCCAGGGCGCAGCGCACCTTGCCGATCAGCCGGTCCTCGATCCCGCGGCCTGCGCGCAGCACGAGCGTGCCTCGCTCCGCCTCCTTGAGCATCAGGCTGATGCGCCCGGCGTTGGACACCTCGCTGAGGGTGCGCAGCACGTACTCGATGAGGCTCGTGGGCTTGTGGATCAACTCGAGGCAGCCGGCAGCGAAGCTCCCGGCATCCACGATCGCCTGCTCCGGCACGTCGTCGTCCGCGCGTGGCAGCGGCGGCGGTGCCTCGGGGAGCGGGCGCGGCTCTTCGACGGGCGGGCTGAAGCGGCTCTCGTCACGCGGCGGCGTCGTGCGACGCGGCGACGGGGGCAGCGGTTCGGCCGTCGTCGTCGTGGTGCGTGCGTCGGGACCCTCGGGCTCGAGGACGTGGACTCCGAGCTCGCGCGCGATACGGCAGGCCTCCTCGTCTTCGCCGACGTCGAGCACCATCAGGGGCGCCAGCCCCAGCCGCGACTTGAGGTGCTGCAGGGCGGCGCGGGGCCGCGCATCGAGTACCGTCGCGCTCACGACGCAGCCCGTGATGGGGCGCGAGCCGAAGGCGGTGAGGGCATCGTGGACGTCGCTCGCCTCGAGGATCGGGACGTCCTGGCCTCCCGAGGCGCGGTGCCAGTGCGCGGCGAGCGCGCGCGCCGCGCCATCACCGACCGCCAGCCAGCAGGCCTCCCCGCCGGGTTCCGGCGAGCGAGGGTCCTGCCGATCCGCCGGACGCATCAGAGTCGATCCCTCGGCAGCGCCAGCAGGGCGTCGGCGGCCTCGACGGTGAACTGCGTGCCGCTCAGCCGGTCGATCTCGGCAAGCGCCTCGCGCTTGGAGCGCGAGCGGCGGTAGGGCCGCGTGCTCGTCATCGCGTCGTACGCCTCGGCCACGGCGATGACGCCGGCGCCGACCGGAATCTGGTGGTCCCGCAGCCGGTCGGGATAGCCGCGGCCGTCGGGCCGCTCGTGGTGGTGACGCACGAAGGCGGCAGCCTCGCCGAACGGCTCGAGGATCTGCGCGCCGATGACCGGGTGCATGCGGATGACGGCCTGCTCGTCGTCGCTGAGCGGCCCTTCGCGTTGGAGCACGGTCTCGGGGATGCCCACCTCACCGACGTCGTGAAGCCGGGCGGCGACCTGGATGACGCTCTGGAGTCGCGGCGACAGGCCCATGCGCTCGGATACGTTGCCGGCGATGCGCGCAACGCGTCGCGAGTGGCCGCTGAAGAGACTGCCGCGCTCCTCGAGCGCCTCGATGATCCGTTCCGCGACGCCGAGCGCGCTGCGCTCGGCCGCGCGACGGTTGACCTGGCCCTCGACCGCGACACCGAGCGCCTGCGGCACGAGCGAGAGGAGGAAGTCGTCGGTCTCCTCGTCGTCTTCGCTCGGCAGGGGACGGAGCATCGTGAGGCCGCCGACGGGCTGGTCCGAGAGCCGCACGACGGCAGCCAGCGCCTGGAGCGGCGCGCCGTGACCCAGCACGGTGTCCTTGGTCAGTCCCTCGCGCAGCTGCACGGCCTGGTGCAGGAGCGCAGAGCTCATCGCCTTCAGCATCGGCGTGGGTGCCGCCGACTGCTGGAACTCCGCCGTGCGCACGCCGTCGCCCAGGTCCAGCTCGATCCTCGTGACGTGGGCCTGGAAGCGGCTCGACAGGATGCGCGTCGTCGTGTGCAGCATGCGGTCGAGGCGCTCTTCGCGAGCGAGGAGCGTCGTGAGCTCGCGAATGAACTCGAGGTCCCGCACACGGTGCTCGAGCGCTCGCCGCGAGAGCGAGAGGTCTTCGCGCACCTGCTTGAGGTCCGCCTCGACCTCACGGCTGCGCTTGCGCAGCGAGTCGGCCTCGCTACGCGCGCGGCGTACGGCGGCCTGCTCGTCGCGGGCCATGCGACCGGACGTCAGCACGCGGGTGACGACCTTGCGCAGGTCGTCGAGGCCGAACGGCTTCGTGAGGTAGTCGTCGGCGCCGAAGCGGAGTGCCTGCACGGCGGTCTCCGTCGACGCGAAGGCGGTGATCAGGATCGCGCCCATCCCTGCGCGGATGCCCTTGGCCGCGCGGATCAGATCCAGGCCGCTGATGCCCGGCATGCGCAGATCGGTGATCAGCAGCTCGACGTCGGCGTGCTCGAGCTCCTCGAGGGCGCGGCGGCCGTCGTCGAAGGTCGTGACCCGGTAGCCCTCCCGCTTCAGCGCGGAGGCCAGCAGCTCGCGGATCTGGGGCTCATCGTCCACGACGAACACCACCGGGCCCGTCTCACGACGGTCCGCGGCGACCCGGCGGGTCTGGGTCCATTCGGGGAGGAGAGGCCGCATGCTTCGTGTGATCGGCTCGCCGGGGGCCGATCTTCTGTGCGGCTCGTTCAGGCGAGGGGCAGGCCCAGTCCCAGGACCAGCCCATTCTCCGTGGCCCGCGCCAGCAGCCGGCCGCCGTGGTTGTGGGCTACGGCCTCGGCGAGGGCCAGGCCGGGGTAGACCTCCCGCGTGTCGTCCCGGTTGAGCACGCCGGCCGTGCGCAGGCCGTCCAGCGCCGCTGCCTCCAGGACCACGGCCGGGGCCCGGACGGCGGCCTCCACCGTGTCGGGTCGATCGGGCGGCAGGGTCCGGACGCGCGCCTCGACCTCCACGGGCCGCTCCGGGGCCCGGGCCGCGAGGAGGTGGAGCAGGGTGTCGAAGGCGACCGCTGCCTGGCTGGTGTCCACGGCGATCGGCGGTCCGTCCTCAGGCGGGTCGCCGACGAGGCGCACATCCCCGCCGGCCGCCGCGGCGTCCAGGCTGGAGCGCAGCGACGGGCCGAGCGGCTCCTGGCTGGTCTGCGGCCGTCGGAGCACGCCGAATCGCGAGAGGATGCGCATCACCCCCTGGACGCGCCCGACCTCCTGGGCCAGGGCCGTCCGAGTCTCGGCGCCGACGTCCGCGGACTCGCCGAGCAGGGCGAGGATCTGCAGCGGGTTGTTGATCGCGTGGGCGACCTCGCCCGCGAGCCGCCCGAGGGCACGCGGCGTGTCCTCGGTCGGTTCCTCGCTGCCCCGCTGCAGCAGGGCGGCCGCCACGGCCGTGAGCTCGGCGGGATAGAAGGGCTCCAGCACGTAGGCGTCGGCACCGGCCTGCAGCGCGCTGACGGCGGTGCCTCGTCGCCCCTCGGGCACGAGCAGGAGGATCCGGGCGGTGGGGGCGCGCTTCTTCACGGCCCTCAGGAAGGCCCGGTCGCGGCGGCGGAACCCCGCGAGCGAGACGACGACGAGGTCCGAGGGCCGCTCGACGAAGCGGGCCGTGCCCTCGTACGGCTCGCGGGCCCCGCGCACCCGGTAGCCCGCACCGCGCAGGGCCTCCGCGGCCGCGGCCCGGCTCGGGCCGGGACGCATCACCAGGAGGACGGTGGGGCGGCTGTTGGTGGCAGGCTGAGTCAGGGTGCGGATCCTCTCCTACTCCCATGATCGACGCGGCGGGGGACGTCCTTGTGCCCGCGCACGGCCGCAGCGTCGCGGCGGGCACGCGGATCCGGGCTTCCCGGCGTCCTCACCCGTACAATCCGCGCCAGGTTGCGCGGGGGCGCGCCGGCGACAGGGAGGACGGACGACGTGCGCGTGCTGCTGGCCGACGACGAACGCGCCATCGCCATCACGCTCGCCGACGACCTGCGGCGGGCCGGGATCGAGGTCGAGACGGCCGCGGACGGCAACGAGGCCCGCGGGCTCTACGAGGGCGGCCACTTCGACGTCGTCGTCACCGACCTGAACATGCCCGGCATGACGGGGCTCGAGCTCCTGGAGCTCGTGAAGCAGGACCCCAACGGCGCCGAGGTCATCATCATCACGGGCTACGGCACGATCGACTCGGCCGTCGACGCGATGCGCAAGGGCGCCTTCGACTACGTCCTGAAGCCGTTCAACAACGAGGAGATCCTCGAGAAGCTGCGCAAGATCGCGGAGTTCCGCCGCCTGCGCACCGAGAACCGCGAGCTCCGCGAGGCCCTGGGCCACAAGAAGGGGCTCGAGCAGCTGATCGGCCGCAGCCCCGCGATGATGCGGGTCATCGACCGCATCCGCACCGTCGCCGACCGGGACGCACGCGTGCTGATCACGGGCGAGTCCGGCACGGGCAAGGAGCGCGTCGCGCGCGCCATCCACGAGATCTCCAAGCGCAAGGACAAGCCGTTCGTGCCCCTGGCCTGCGCCGCGATCCCGGGCACGCTCCTCGAGGACGAGATCTTCGGTCACGAGCGCGGCGCATTCACGGACGCCAAGGAGCGCAAGGCCGGCCGCTTCGAGCGGGCCAACGAGGGCACGATCTTCCTCGACGACATCGACGACATGCCGCTCGAGACGCAGGTGAAGCTCCTGCGCGTCGTGCAGGAGGGTGAGGTCGAGCCGCTGGGCAGCCAGCAGCCGATCGCCGTCGACGTGCGCGTGATCGCGGCGACCAAGCTCGACCTGGCCGAAGCCGTGGAGGATGGGGAGTTCCGCGAGGACCTCTACTACCGGCTCAACGTCGTGCCGGTGGACCTACCGCCGCTGCGCGAGCGCGTCGAGGACATTCCGCTGCTCGTCGACCACTTCCTGCGTCGCTTCGAGGGCGAAGACCACGGCTTCGCGATCCCGCCCGAGGTGATGGCCGAGCTGTGCGCGTATCGCTGGCCCGGCAACGTGCGTGAGCTCGAGAACGCGATCGAGCGTGCGCTTGCGCTGGTCGGATCGGACAAGGTGCTCTCGCGTGAGCTGCTCCTGGAGGGGGCGCTGCGCAAGCGTCGTCGGACAGGTGATGCAGGCGAGGGCGGCCCGCTGGTCACGCTGCGCGAGGTCGTGCGCGACTCGGAGGCGAAGCACATCCGCCGCGTGCTCAAGGCCACCGAGGGCCATCGCGCCAATGCCGCCAAGGTCCTCGGCATCTCCCGCAAGAACCTATGGGAGAAGATGAAGGACTACCGGATTGAGTAGCGCTCATCTCTCGGGGTGGGGATGTGCGGCACGCAGGGCGTGCGCCCGCTTTGCCGTCGGCTCCTCGAGTGGACCGGCCACGAGTCGTCGCCGACGGCTGCGCGGTCCCATCACCCTGCGCACCGTGCGGTAGTCAAGCGTCTCGTCTCGCGTGCGACCGCGATTCCCTGCCGGCGTTCGCATGCCGATGGCGCTGTAGGGGCGACCTGAGCCCTGAGCGAGACGGAGTCGAGTCGAAGGGCGGAATGGTCGCCCGCGCCGACCTACCGCGTGCCTACCGCCTTGTAGACGCCGCCCGTGTCCTTCGCCAGGCGGCGCAGGACGCTGCTGTTGTGGCCCGGGCCGATGCCGATCGTGTGCACCGTGCAGTGATGCAGCTGGTTCGCCTCGATGAACGCGCGGTACTGGCGTTCGAGCTCCTCGCCCTGGAGCGGCTGCCCGTCCGCGTCCGTCGGCGAGCCGTCCGAGAGGAGGAAGATCGTGTCCGCCCCCGTGCGCGGCTTCTTCTTGTCCTCGCCGACCGTGTCGGCGTACTCCAGCGCCTTCGTCAACGCCGCGAACATCTGCGTCGAGCCCTCCGGCCCGAGCTTCATGAACCACGCCTTGGCCGACTTCTTGTTGGCCTTCGTCGACGCCATCAGGGCCGGCGGCTCCTGCCACACGCGCACGTCGGAGCTGTAGAAGACGACGGCGAACTTCACGTCCTTGGCGAGCTCGTCCACGGAGAGGGCGAGCTGGTTCTTCGCGACCTCCATCTTCGTGTCGCCGGCGATGGCGTCCTTGTGCGCGCGACCGCCGGGCGAGCCCTTGCCGCCGTCACGCTTGCCCGTCACGGTGGGCTTGGGCTTCTTCGCCTTCTTCTTGGCTTCGATCGACTTGTCGCTCGCCTTCGACTTCATCGAGCCGGAGCGGTCGAGCACGAAGACGACGTGGTGGGACTCCGTGGGGATGCCATAGAAGCGGACGCGCGTCCCGCCCGGCAGCTCTTCCCGGCGACGGTGGTGTCGCTCCTCGGTGGGCTCAGCGAGCCACGCCTCGCCTTCGTTCTTCCACCAGCGCTTCCACACGGCGACCGAGCCCTCGAAGGAACGGCCGGTGAAGTAGTGGAGGACGTCGTCGATATCCGCGGCGAGCTGCCCGTCGGCCTTCCCGAGCGCGTCGATGAGCGGCTTCACAGCACGCGGATCGTTGAGGCCCCGTAGTGCGGCCACGGCGGCGCGGCGTACGACGACCTCGCGCGCACCCAGTGCCTTGACCAGCGGGGCGAACCCTTCCTTCACCTGGTTCTGTCCGAACCAGTTGAGCGCCAGGATCCTCAGCTTCGTGCGCTTCGCGTCGTCGGACCACGCGATTGCGGTCTCGAGAATGCGTTCGCGAGGCTGGCGCAGGAGACCGCGTGCGATCGCCACCTGGGCCGCTTCGCTGCGCTTGGCCCGCTGCACGGTCGGCAGGCCTTCCTCGAGCAGGTAGGTGACCGCCTCGGCATCGCGCACCCGCTGGAACGCCTCGCCGAGCGCGAAGCGCACGGCGCTCTCGATGTCGTACGCCGTCTTGGCCGCCTGGTAGAGCTTGCGCAGCGCGTCCCAGCTGTTCTTGTGCTCCGCCTGCGTGGGCGGCATCTTTTCGTAGGCGCGCAGCAGCTGCTTCGTGAGCCGGTCGAAGTTTTTCTTCCGCTCCGCGAGCTCTTCGGCCAACGGGCCCTGCTGCAGCTTCAGCGAGCGCACCGTCCACTGGACGAGGATGGCGCACGCGCGGCGGCTGTCGTCGCGGCCGAGCGCATCGATCGTCTTCAGCTTCACGGGCCGATGTCCCGGACGCCCCATGTACTTGCGGGCTTCCTTGCGGGCCTCGCTCCAGGCGCGGTCGTCGAGCTGGGCCGTCTCAGCCGAGCCGGCGAGCCAGGGCAGGAGGAAGAGGAGGGCGAGGGCCAGGCGGAGGTGTCGGGCCGTCATGGGGGGGTCTCCGGGATCACTTCGATTGTAGGCGGGCGAGCCGGTAGGCTGCTGCGCCCTGCGCCCCGGAGGTCGAATCCATGTCCCGATGGTCCCTACGTGCGCTGTGTCTGGTACCGGCGCTCCTCTTCTTGACCGCGCCCGCGATCGCTGCCGACGACGCCGCCAATCTCGAGGGCGCGAAGACACTGGTCGCCGAGATCGCCGCCGCACGCAAGGCCAAGGACGCCGCGGCGACGGAAGCGGCGGCCAAGAAGGCGGTGGCGCTTCACAACGGGCTCGAGGACAAGGGCCTGCGCGGGAAGCTGCAGAAGGAGCTCGGTGCTGCGCTGAAGTCCAGGCACGTCGCAGGTGCGCACGGCGCCGTCATCGAGTCGCTCGGCGGACTCGACGATCCCAAGGGCGCCTACAAGCAGCTCAAGCGCCACATGCCCGGGCCGAAGACGGAGCAGGCGACGGACAGGGAGAAGGCCGTGCTGAAGGCGGTCGACAAGCTCGCGCCCGACGCCGCGCTCAAGGACCTGTACGACCTGGCCGAGAAGGCCAAGGACTACGAGGCAGGGGCGCTCGCCATCGCCGCGCTGGGCAGCTTCAAGACGTCGAAGAAGCGGGTGGCGATCCTGGAGACGCTGATCAAGCTGCTGCAGCGCTTCCAGCCGGTCGGCGACTCCATCGGCCAGGCGACGCGAGATCGGTGGGCCGCCCTCTCACAGCCGCTGGTCAGTGCGTGCAACGAGATCACGGGGCAGAAGATCCGCGATCCCGGCGAGTGGCAGGACTTCTGGAAGGCGAACAAGAAGAAGCCGAAGGACATCTTCGTCACCGACTGAGGCCGACGCGGTCCGCGCCTGGTTCCCGACGCCCGCGCGGGAAACTCCTCAAGGCCTTCCCTTCCCGGGGCCGAAAGGACAGCAGGATTCCGTCTCGACAGGGAAGTTCCACGTGCATCGACCCTTCGCCGCGTTTCTTGTCTTCCTCCTCACGCTGACGCTCATCGTGCCCGTCGCCTGGGCTGGTGGACGCGTCGTGGGGGAGGGCTACGTCGTCTCCGTTGGCTCCCGTTTCGAGCGACTCGACGCGCGCGAGCGCAGCTCGAGCCCGGCCACGCAGCTGCCCCTGACCAAGGGCCTCTCCGTTCGTGGGGATCCCGAGCTGCACCTCTTCTATGCGGGACGTCCGGCGCACCCCTACGCGACCGTCGTGATCTCGCGCATCGAGCTGACGGATCCTGGGCAGGTGCGATCGCGCCTCGACCTGCAGCGCTACGTGCTCGACCACGTACGTCAGTCGCCCCAGGAGCTCGAAGCACTGGTCGCCGAGGGCAACGTCGAGGTCAAGCCGTATCGCGTTGGAGGCCTCGAGGGACTCACGATGCGCCACGAGGGCTCACCCGGAGCGCTCGGACTCATCGGCGAGCCGGCCACACGCGCGCTGGTCGTCCGTGGTCGCGACTACCTCCTCGTCGTCGCGCTCATGGTGCTCAACGAGAATCACATCCCCGTCGAGGAGACGTGGCAGCACATCCTGCGCTCGCTGAAGCTCGAAGCGCACAGCGCCATGGCGAAGTCGCTGTTCCTCTACGGGAGCATCGGGCTCGCCGCGCTGATCCTGCTCGTGTTCGTGATGCGCCTCCGCGCACAGCGTCGCGCGCGAGCACCCGCGTGGATGCCGCCGCCCCGGATCACCGTGACCTCCTGCGACGACATGGTCGACGACGATCTGGCGCGCGATGAGATGGCAGAGCCCGACCTGCATCCCGCTGGCGGTCCGCCGCCTGCCGAGCCGGTTCCCTCCGGCCCGGATGGCGTGGGCACGTCCCTGCCCGTCGAGGAACGCGAGCCGCGCGAGGCACCCGGTGGAGGGCTCACCCCGGCCCTCGCGAAGCACCGCAGCGAGCATCCGGAGGCCCCGGTTGCGCCCGCGCCCGCGCCGTTGGTCTCCGAGGAGCTCGACGACGCGACCCTCCCGCCGCCCGAGCCGCGGCCGGAGTTCGGGGCCGTGCCGCCGTCGGATCTCGAGCACCAGCAGGAAGTCCCCAAGCGCCCGCCGAAGCGCAAGGGCCTGATCCGCACGCGTCCCGAGGGCGGCCGCTTCAGCGAGTAAGCGCACGGGATCGCCGCTCCGCCCTGTACCATTGGCCGCTTGCGGCCACGAGTCCGGGCCGCTGCCCCACATTGCCCCTGGAGCAAGCCCATGCGCCGTCCCTCGCACCTCATCACCCTGGTCGCCCTCCTCGCCTTCGGTCTGGCGTTCGCCGGCTGCGGCGACACGAATGCGACCGCGCCGACGCCCAACACCGACGCCGACGCGACGTCGTCGGGCGATGACCGCGGCATCGTGGCCGACCCCACGGCGGCCGCGACGGGTGCCACGGGCGAGGCCGGCACCACCGGCAACGCCACGGACGGAAGCGGCTCCTGCTGCAGCAAGGAGAAGGCTGAGACCTCCTGCTGCGACAAGGACAAGGCCGAGAGCTCGTGCTGCGACAAGGACAAGAGCGAGAGCTCCTGCTGCGACAAGGACAAGGCCGAGGGTTCCTGCTGCGACAAGAAGAAGGACGCCGGTTCCTGCTGCGACAAGCAGAAGAACGACAGCACGCAGTAGCGCCCGCCGGCGCGACCAATCCTGATGGACACCGCCGAGCCGCGTCGCATCCACGCGCTCGTCTCCGGCCGCGTGCAGGGTGTGTACTACCGCGCGTCGACGCGCGACGAGGCCGGCAGGCTGGGACTGCGAGGCTGGGTGCGCAACCTGCCCGATGGCCGAGTCGAGCTCGAGGCAGAAGGTGCGGCCGCGCAGGTGGCAAGCCTCGTGGCGTGGCTGTACCAAGGACCGCCCGCCGCCCGCGTCGACGACGTGCAGGTCAGCGAGCAGGCGCCTTCGGTGAACGAGGCTTCCTTCGAGGTCCGGCGCTGACCGCCGACGCGCCGCGCACGCCAGTCTCGACGCGGTAGAGCGACGTTCGCGCCGTCACGTAGAGCGTGCGACGCTCCGCACCGCCGAACGTGACGTTCGTCGGGCTTTCCGGCACCTTCAGCTTGTGTAGCCTCTTGCCGCTGCTCGACCAGATCCAGACGTGGCCCTGCCCGGCGCAGTAGAGGTTGCCGCGCTCGTCCAGCGACAGCCCGTCCGGACCGCCGCGACCGTCGGGGTCGAGCCTCGCGAACACGCGGCCGTTCGCGACGGTGCCCGGCTTCGCCACGTCGTACGCCATGATCAGCTTGCGCCGGTTGGCGGCGACGTAGAGCGTCTTGGCGTCGGCGCTGAGGATGATGCCGTTGGGCCGCGGGAGGTCGGCGATCACCTGGCGCAGCTTGCCGCCGGGCGGGAGGTAGTAAACGGCCATGACGTCGAGCTCGCGATCGTCCTGCTTGCCGTAGCGCGGATCGGTGAACCAGATGCCGCCGGCCTGATCGAGCGTCACGTCGTTGGGGGAGTTGAGGCGCTTGGTGCCGAAGCGCTCCGCCAGGATCTCCGTCTTCTTGCTGCCGATGCGAACGAGGCGTCGGCGTCCACCCTCGCAGGCGACGAGCCGACCCTCGGCGTCCACTTGGAGCCCGTTGGCGCGGCCGCTCTCCTCCCGGAACACGCTCACCTTGCCCGTCTTGATGTCGAGTCGCAGGATGCGCTCGTTGGGGATGTCCGTGAAGAAGACGTTGCCGGTCGCGTCGGCCGCCGGCCCTTCGGTGAAGCGGTAGCCCGTCGCGACGCGCTCGAAGCGCACGGTCTGCGTGGTGAACACCGGCGGCGGCTGGGCGTCCTTCGGGCGCGGTCGGGGCTCGTCGGCGAGCAGCAGCCCCGCCAGGCCGAGGATCAGGAGTCCAGGAAGTAGGTGGCGCACGGGCTCAGCATACGAGCACTTCGGTACCTGTTCGGGCAACCCGATTACCGCTCAAGGGTGGGATCCGGAAGGTCGACTGCGGAGAGGATGCCCCGTCTTGGAGGGGGGAGAACCTGAGTACGTCCGACCGTCGCCGCGCCCGCCGCGTACCCATCGAGGTGCCGGCTGCCGTCGTGTCCGCTACGGGCCCGATCACGGCGGAGGTGCGCGACGTCAGCACGGGCGGCGCGCAGCTCTACGTGCTGAGCAGCAGCTTCGGACTCTCGTCCGAGCCCACGCTGCTCGAGGCGGCCCTGGCGGTCCGCGACGCGCTCGCGTCGCGATTCACCGTGATGCTGGGCCACGGGCAGGTGGGGGAAGTGCGCCGGAGCGCCGGCATCGCGCGCCTGGTGATGCCGTCCCACGCACCGGGCTGCATCGAGCTCGGCTGCGAGTTCGACGAGCCGCTCCAGACGCGCGAGATGGCGCAGCTGACGAGCGGGCTGCCCGATGTCGACCTCGGCGAGCTCGATGACGTCGACGTGGAGGAGGCGCCGGTCGAGGCGCAACCTGCCGCTTCGCCCCTCACTTCCGCTTCCGAGCCCGAGCCCGAGCCCGAGCCCGCCGGCACGCCGTCGCAGGGCAGGTTGAAGCAGCCCTACCGCGTCTACCTCTCGGGCTGCAGCGCGGACGCGCCGCCGCCGCTCGTCTGCCGGTCGACGCGCGTGAGCAAGGAGGGGCTGCAGCTCCGCATTGCGGGCAGCTCGATGGCCGTCGGCGACGCCACCGAGGCCGCCGTGGCCTTCATGCAGCAATACGGCAACCGCGTGCAGCTGAAGATCACCGAAGGCTCCAAGCACATCTGGACCGGTCAGGCCGAGGTGTTCGGACTCGAGGTGAAGCTCGCCCGTCCGGACGAGCTGCTTGTCTCGCTCGGCTACACGCGGACGCTGCGTCCGGCCGAGCTCGAGCGCATGGGCATCGCGACGCGCGTGGCCTAGGTCAGCCCTCGTACTCGCTGTACAGATGCGCGTACACACCGTCCCGATCCAGGAGCTCGGTGTGCGTGCCTTCCTCCACCACGCGGCCGTGCTCCATCACGACGATGCGGTCCGCGTGCTTGATGGTCGACAGCCGGTGCGCGATCACGACCGTCGTCTGACGATCGGATAGCCGCTCCAACGCCCGGAGGATCAGTGCCTCGGTGCGTGTGTCCACGGCGCTCGTCGCCTCGTCGAGGATGAGGATCGAGGGCTCGGCGAGCAGTGCGCGTACGAAGCACACGATCTGGCGCTCGCCCTCGGAGAGGTTCGCGCCCCGCTCGCCGACCTCGGTGGCGATGCCCTGCGGCAGCTGCTGCAGCACCTCCGCGCAGCCGAGCTCCTCGAACCCGGCCACGGCCTCGGCCTCCGTGAGGCCGGGATGCACGAAGCGCAGGTTCTCCAGCACGCTGCCCGCGAACAGGAAGTTGCTCTGCAGCACGATGCCCGTCTGGTCGTGGAGCACGTCCAGCTTGATGCGACGGACGTCGATCCCATCCAGGCGGATCTCGCCTTCTTGAGCTTCGTAGAAGCGCGCGAGGAGGTTGATCATCGACGTCTTGCCGGCACCCGTGTGGCCCACGAGAGCGACGGTCTCGCCCGGCGCCACGCGCAGGTTCACGTGCTCCAGCTGTCGCCCGTCCTTCCCGGACGGGTCGTAGCTGAAGGAGACGTCGTCGAACACGATCTCGCCGCGCAGGCGGCCGGGATCGACGGCGTCCTCACGGTCCTGGACCTCCGGATCCGTGTCGAGCAGCAGGAAGATGCGCTCGGCCGCGGCACCCGCGACGAGGCACTCGTTGTAGAGCCCGCCCAGGCCTTCGACCGGCCCCAGCACGAAGCCCAGGAGGAGCACGAACTGGACGAGGTCGCCGAGCTGCATCTCGCCGCCCAGGACGGCCTGGGCACCGAACAGCAGCAGTGCGATCAGCACGCCCTGGAACGCCACGGTCAGGGTCGGCAGGTACGCCGAGGCGATGCGCGCGCCGCGGATCACGGCCGTGCGGTAGAGCCCCTGCTTGTCGCCGAGCTCGTCCTGCGCCCGATCCTCGGCGTTGAACGCTTGCACGACGCGCACACCGGTGATGCTCTCGGCGACGTGCGAGGAGATGGCCGCGTTCGTCTCGCGGATCCGGCGGTAGGCCGGGAAGCCAATCCTGTGGAACAGCCGCGTGGTGAACCACACGAAGGGGAACCCCGCGACCACCCACAGCGCCAGCGACGCGTTGACGGTGAACAGCCAGATCGTCCCCATGGACAGGCTGAGGATCAGCATCGTCGTGAGAATCGGACCCCAGAAGATGAGGTGCTCGAGCGTGTCCACGTCCCGGTCGGCACGCGCGATGATGCGCCCCTGCTTCGTGCGGTCGAAGTAGCGCATGCTCAGTCGCTGGACGTGATCGAACACGTCGCGCCGGATGGCGTCCTGCACCTGGACGCCGATCCATGTCGACATCCTCAGCTCCCAGCGCGTCAGCAGGGCGCGCCCGATCACGTTCAGCAGGATCCAGCCGACGAGCACAGCGGTGCCGCGGACGTCCCCCTCGGGGAGGGGACCGTTCAGGATGACCTTGATGAGGTGCGGGTCGATGAGCATGCTCACCACCCAGATCGCCTCCAGGGTCAGCACGAGCGTGAGCTTGCGCTTGTGGGCCAGGAAGTAGCGGAAGAGCCGGCCCCAGGTCGCACGCCGCAGCGCCGCCTTGGCGAACTCTTCTTCGATGGCGATCTCGTGACTCACGACTGGACTCCCGTGAGCTGCTGGTAGCTGTGGATCTCCCGGTAGAGCGGGCTGCTCTCGAGCAGCTCCGCGTGACTGCCGACGGCCGTGATGAGGCCGCCGTCGAGGACCGCGATGCGGTCGCACCAGCGCACGGACGTCACGCGCTGGCTGATGACGAGGGTCGTCCGTCCGGCCGCAGCCGAACGGATGCCCTCGAAGAGCTTCTTCTCCGTGACGGCATCCACGCTCGCCGTCGCGTCGTCGAAGATCAGGACGCGAGGATCGAGCGCGAGCGCCCGCGCGATCGTCAGGCGCTGCCGCTGGCCGCCCGAGAGGCTGACGCCGCGCTCGCCGACGATCGTGTCGTAGCCGTCCGGCAGCTCGGAGACGAACTCGTGTCCGGCGGCGAGCGCCACGCAACGCTCGATCTCCTCCTGCGTGATGCCGGGCCGGCCGTACGCCACGTTCTCCGAGACGGTGCCCGAGAACAGGAACGCCTCCTGGAACACGAGGCCCACGGCGGCGCGCAGCTCGTGCACGTCCAGCTCCCGCAGATCGACGCCGTCGAGCCGGATCGCGCCGGCGTTCGGGTCGTAGAAGCGCGGCAGCAGCTGCACGAGCGTGCTCTTGCCTGCGCCGGTGGGGCCGATGATCCCCAGGGAGCCGCCGGCGGGCACCTCCAGGGAGACCCCGCGCAGCACCTCGTCGCCCTTGCCGTAGCAGAAGCGCACGTCCTCGAGCACCAGGCTGCCGCCCTCGGCGGGCAGTTGCTTGGGGTTCGCCGGCTGCGGCACGCGGTCGGTCTCGTCGAGCACCTCGAACACGCGACTGGCGCTGGCTGTCGCCTGCTGGCCGAGGATCACCAGGCGCGTGAGCGGCCGGAGGCGCTGGCCCACCGTCCGGCAGTACAGCAGCACCGCCGTCACCTCGCCGATGCCGCCCACGCCCTGGGACACGCGCCACGCGCCCAGCAGCACGACCGCCGGTACGGCAACGTGGAAGAAGTGGTGAAGCAGCACGAGCGTGCCGGTCCAGTAGCGCTCGAGGTTGACCCAGCTCGTGGACAGCGCGTCCATGCGCGAGCCGAACTTCTGGACCTCCTGGGACTCGCGTCCGAACGCACGCACGACGCGCGCACCGGCCACGTTCTCCTGCAGCGCGGTCGTGACGGTGTCGTAGTCCTCGCTCACCGTGCGATCGAGCTGGGCGACGCGCCGGCCGATCAGCACCGAGCCCAGGATGCCGGGCCCGAAGGTGCCCACGATCAGCAGGCCGTAGGTCCAGTGCGTCCAGAACGCGGCCGCGAACACCGCGATGACGAGAAGCGTGATCTCGAGCCAGCCGAACCACACTTCGCGGAAGAAGTGCCGGGCCTTCTCCATGTCGCGCAGGCTGCGCACGATCGTCGCGCCGCTGCGGTTCTTGTCGTGGTAGGTGAAGCGCAGGTTCATCACCTGCGTGAACAGGTCCGTCCGCAGGCGGTTCTCCACGTCCATGCTGACGCGCGCCGCCATGGTGCCCGAGGCGTAGAACAGCAGGCCTCGCGCCGCGATGACGACCCCTAGGAACACGAGCATGCGGACGAAGCCATCCGGCAGCCCTGCGTTGGTGCCCTCGAAGCCGACGAGCTCGTCGACGACGATCGCGATCAGCAGCGGGTGCGCGATCTCGAGCGCGCTGCGCACGAGCAGGATCAGGAAGACGGTCGCAGCACCCCACTTGACGTACGCGAAGCGACCCACGAGACGCTTGAGGGTCGCGAGGTTCTGGACTTCGGGGATGTCGCGCTCGGCAGGATCGCGGGCGGGTTCCATGACGATCTCGATGGGGGAAACCGTGGTCTAGCGTGAGCCACTTGGAAACGGACGGGGGAAACGGGGGAATTCGGGCTCGCGCCCGGAGAGGGAAGAGGGCCTCGGCGACTGGCGTGGCGGCGGAGCGCTACGCGACGAGGCCCGGGGCCGGAACGAAGCCGATGGGCATCCACGCACGCGCGGACGCGCCGCGCGGCTGCGTGGCGATCACGGCGATGAGGCGTGCGTAGGTCATCGGAGGGCCCTCGGGAAACGGGGAGCTCCGCGCTCCCCCGACAGATGTACGTGCGCCGGCGGCGCTACGTTCCCTTCGGTTGCTCGAGGCGGGCACGAATCCGATCTTCGTTCGCTCGCCAGTGCTCGCGCCAGGCCTTCTGGAGCCGCACCCGGTCGTTCCGCTTCTCCGTCGAGCGCAGGCGGCCGATCGGCCGGTGGCCCGTGACCTGCAGCAGCGCGGCCTCCGCGGCGTAGCGGACGAGGGTGTCGCCGTCGTCCAGCGCGTCGATCAGCGCCGGCACGGCGTCCGCGGCTTTCAGGCGACCCAGCGCGCCCGCGGCGGCGGTGCGCGCGTCCGCGTCGGCGTGGAACTTCAGCACGCGGACGAGGGGTCCAGCGGCCCGCAGGTGGCCTAGCCAGCCAAGCGTATTCGCCGCCTGGAAGACCACGTTCGGGTCTCGATCCTCCAGCCGTTTGATGGCGCGAGCCACCGCGATGGCGAGCGCGGTGGGGGAGGCGGGCCGGACGCGCGGCGCCTTCGGCTTGGGGCGCTTCGCGCTCTCGGCGGGCATCGCGCCGTCCGACGCGCCGCTGGGGGTGATGACCGGAGCCTTCATGCGGGCCGTCGCGCGCTTCAGGAAGAGGAGGGCGAAGCAGCTGGCCTCCCACTGGGTGCCCGTGCGCCAGTAGCCGCCGGGCCCCTGCCTCTCGAGCAGGTAGTCCGCGCCTTCCTTGTACCAGTCGCGCGTTCCGAGGAACCGGAAGCGTCCGAGGATGCCGGCGCGCTCGAGGCCGTAGAGGTAGTAGGTCAGCCACCACTGCGAGCCGCCCGTGTTGGTGGTCACGCTGAAGTTCTGCTGCAGCCAGGCCATGGCGTCGCGCACGCCGCGGCGTGTGTCGGCCCGCAGGCGACCCGTGAACGCGCGTACGCGCCAGAGCCTGCTCTGGCAGATGACGAGACAGGCCAGGCCCGCGGTCGTCATCGAGGCCGAAACACGCACCGTGTCCTTGTCGTAGCGGAAGCCGCGCGCGATCGCGCGCTCGGTCCACTCGAAGCGGTAGCGGCCGCGGACCTCGTTCGCCTTGTACATCACCGGCTCGCCGGTCTTCTCCTGGTGCTCGAGGACGAACCGGAGAGCGTCGAGCCAGACCCGCTGGGGCACCTTCGTTCCGCAGCGGGAGGCAGCATGCAGACCGAGGAGCGCAAACTGCGTGTTGGAGAGGTCGAAGTCGCCGCGCGGGTAGCGCCACGTACCCTCCGCGCGCTGGTGTTCGCGCAGGTAGGCGACGCCCTCCTCCATCCAGGCTCGGTCCTCGGGCGTGATGGTCTCGCTGCACGGGTCCTTCGTGTTGCGGTTGCCGTAGCGATCGAAGCGATCGACGGCGAAGGGATCACGCGCCGGGGCGTACTTCGCGTCCAGCGCCATCAACAGCACCGAGACGCTGTAGACGCGCCGCATCGGTAGCTTGCGGAGATAGGCGAAGGCCTTCGTCACGGCGGGGTGGTCTGCCGGCACGCCGCACTTCAGGAGGGTGAGCAGCGCGAGCCCGGTGGAGCCCATCGGGTAGGCCGGGTGGCTGGTGAAGAAGCCCCAGCTGCCGTTGGCGCGCTGGCTGCCCAGGAGCCACGCCTTGCCCCGCTCGATGGCGGCGTTGACCTGGGCGCGGAAGGCCGCCGGATAGAGATCGTTGAAGGCCTTGTGGACCTCGGCCCCCGGGCGGTCGTCGGGTCCTGCGTGCGCATCGGGTGTCCGTGAGGCGGCAGCAAGCAAGAGCAGGAGGATGACGGCGGCGGTGCGCACGCGTCGATCCTACGTGCTGGCGGCGCTCCGTGCGCGGGCGATGGCCGCATCCGATGTGCGACGAAGGTCCGAGGTCACGCCGACCTTCGACAGGAGCCACACGATCCACTTCGTCGGGTCGAAGTGGAACCAGCGGTGTCCGTTGCGGTAGTCCGCCTGGAACTTGTGGTGGAAGCTGTGGTAGCCCTCACCCCAGGTGAACAGCGCAACGAGCCAGGAGTCGCGCGCCGTGTTCTCCGGGTTGTACGTGGGCTTGCCGATCATGTGCGCGATCGAGTTGATGCAGAAGGTGCTGTGCCACTGCACGACGAGCCGCAGGAAGCCGGCGACGAGGAGCGCGCCGATCGCGTCACCCCACGCAAAGCCGATCGCCATCGGGAGTAGCGCGCCCATGACCAGGGCCAACGGTATGTAGTAGCGGTGCTGGAGGGCGACGAGTGAGTCACCCTGAAGATCCTTCACGCGCGGGTCTTCCTGTGCGCGTGTGTCCTCGTGCAGCACCCAGCCGACGTGGGACCACCAGAAGCCCTTCTTGGCGTTGTACGGATCGCGATCCGTGTCGGTGAAGCTGTGATGGCGGCGGTGATCCGCGCTCCACATGATGGCGGAGTTCTGGACGCTTGCAGCACCGAAGAGGAGATAGAGACCTCGAAGCCACGGGCTCGCCTTGTAGGCGCGGTGCGCGAACAGGCGGTGGTAGCCGCCCGTGATCGAGATGCTGCAGAGCGCCATCCAGAGCACGGCGAGGCCGACGGTCCACCATGAAAACTGGGCGAGGATCATCCAGACGACGCCGCCGGCCGCCGCGAGGTGGGCGAAGGCCAGGAAGAGCGTGTTGGTCCAGTTGAGCCGGAGATCGGCGCTGGTTGCCATGAGGTGAGGGGTATCCGCGCCGAAGCTGCTGAGACGGCGGGAGTGTAGCTCTGGAGCAGGGGAACCCCGAGGAATCCGTGGCTGTAGGGGGCGTTCCGCCTCTCAGACGAGGAGATCGCGGATGGCGTCGAGGTCCTTGCCCACCACGACCTTCGAGCCCTTCACGAGGATCGGTCGTCGCAGCAGGTTGTTCTCTTCGACAGCGGCCTTCAGGAAGGCCGTCTTCGACGGCGCCTTGTCCTTCCAGCCGCTCTCCTTCGCCGTCTTGTGGCGGGTGTTGAGGACGTCGGCGGTGCCGCCCGCGGCCTTCACGATGCGCTCGATCTCGGCGCGCGTCAGGCCTTCCTTGGCGTAGTTGCGGAGGGTCGCGTCGGGGGCGAGGCGCTGGACCAGCGCCTTCGGCTCACGGCACGAGCTTCAGGTGCTTTTGAAGAAGAGGGTGGTGCTCATGGCGCGGGAGCATACACGCGTCGTACGGGTCGTCAGCGCGACTTCGTACGGATCCGTACGCAGCGCAGCCGCGTGCCGCTCAGCGCCGTCACGAGGCCGCTCCGCAGCCGGATGTGCGTGGCGTCGACCTCGACCTGGCCCCACGTGGGATCCACCGCGACCCATACGCCGTCCAAGACGACCTCGTTCCAGGCGTGTGCCGAGAACACGTGTGTGCCCCCCGGGCCCTGCCCGTCGCCGGCGTAGGCGAGCCCGACCGCGGTCCTTGCAGGCAGCCCGGCCGCGCGGGCGAGCGTCGTGAAGAGCAGCGCGTGGTGCCAGCAGACGCCCTTGCGCCTGCGCAGGATGTCGGGGACGGAAAGCGGCTCTGCGCCGGAGCTGTACTCGAGGTAACCCTCCACGAAGGCCACAAGACGCCGGACCTTCTCACGCGGCGACTTGGCGCTGCCGATGGCGCGCATCGCAAGGGCTTGGACGGCTGGGTCTTCCGTGGGGTAGCGCGCCGACGGCTGTTGCATGTAGACCCGCTCGAGCTCCGTCATGCGGATGCCGGGATCGTGAGCCTTGCCGAGCTTCAGCGTCATGACGTCCCGGGCCGTGTCGTAGGTCGCGGACAGGTGCGGGGCGTCGCGGATCCGCTCGACCCCGGGGCCGCTCAGCTCGAGCACGAGCTCCACGACCTTGTGCGGATCCCCGAGGGGACGATTCACCGGCAGATACAGCGAGAAGAGATCCTCGACCGCCGACCCGGGAAGGCACGCCTGATGCCGCGGCTCCAGGCGCCACTCGACATCGCCGAGATGCGTCTCGCTGAGGACGGTGCCCGCCGCATCGATCCGGAGCACACCCTTGCCCGAGCCGTAGCGCGTGCCGTAGCTCACCGTGCAGACTGGCGGCACGGCGCCACCACCGGCTCCCACTTGGATGCCTGTGATGCGCAGCGTGCGGTAGTCCCAGTGGAGGCTGTTGAAGTCGAAGACGCCGTGCGTGAGCGCGTCGCCGACGCGACGCCGCTCGCAGAACCAAGCGCGGGGCTCGTCCCGCTCGGTCCACGTGGGCGGCTCGTAGTCGTACTTCATGGTCCGCGTGCGGCCGTCCTCGGTGATATGTGCCCGGTACGAGGGCGGCCCGCCGGTCAGCTCCACACGCCGGACATCTGCGCCGCTCCGCGCCTCGCTTGCGGCCCACACCACACGGTGGGGCGGCTCCGCTCCGTAGTGCACCTCCGTCGACGTGCGGACCTCGCGCTCGACGCCGCCTACCTGCCGTCGGTATGTACCGCGCTCGATCGTGCGCACGCGCGCCTCGCCGTCGACCCAGGCCGGCTCCGCGATACGGACGGAGTGGCCCGCCTTCGTGCCGAGGACGTAGACGCCGTACCAGTCCTCGACCCGACGCTCGACGGGGAGCGGCGGACCGCTCCAGGTCGTGCCGGCTGAGCCGCCGGTGTGCTCTTGGAGCGTGAGCACGAAGTGGGCCGCGACGAGGAGGACGATCGCGGCGATGACGACGCGGCTCATGTCGGGCACGATACCGCAGGGTCCCGATTGCCCCCTAGCCCGCATGTTGCATGAACACCGGCCGAGTCGCGCGGTTCTCGCTCGTCTTCGCGCCCGATCTCATCGCCGAGGCTCGTCAGAGGGGGGATCA
>JASJDY010000037.1 GCA_030065025.1 Planctomycetota bacterium | reverse complement strand
CTGTTGCGCATGCTCGATCGGACGCGCGGCAAGCGGCAGCGCGACACGGTGACGTCTGCAGCCTTGCTTGCGCTCGCCAAGGTCGACGCGTCCGAAGCGACGCTCGAGCTGCTGTTGGGCATGGCCGAGGGCGGCGGTGCGACGCCGCTGGAGCAAGAGTCGGCCGCGTTGGCCGTCGGCCTGCTACGGCGTACGGATCCGAAGCGGCGCCTCGACGCCATCAGTCTCGACCTTGCCCGCACCCGCCTGCTCGACATCATCGCCAAGCCCAAGGCGCCGACGCGCTCTCGCTGCTTCGCGGCGTTCGCGCTGGGGCTGCTCGCCGATCAGCCCTACGGGAGCCCGTTCAGCAAGGATGGGCGGCTCGTGGTGAAGGGCCTCCTCGCGCGTCTCGCCGAGCGTCACGTGCATCCCGATCTGCCGATCGCCCTGCTCTCGGCGCTCGCGCTTCAGCCGCGTGACGGGATCCCGACCAAGTGCGCGGAGGACCTGCGGCGCGCGGTCGGCGGCGTGCACGTCTACAAGCGCCCGTGGTCGCCTCTCGAGCGGGCGCACGCTCTCTCGACGTACGCGCGCTTGCGGGCGGACGGCTGGCTGCTTCTCTGTCTCCGTGCGCTCGGTGACCGGCGGTTGCCCACGCCCGTGCAGCGCGCCGCCCGGCTGGCGCTCGGTGAGGGCGCTGCCGACCTCACACCCGAGGAGCGGGTCGATGCGGCGAAGGCCCTCGTGCGCAGCGCGCGTCACGCGCCCGATCACCTGAGCGAGGGACTCGGCCAGATCGCCCTCGCGCGCATCGTGCAGGCCGAGCTGCGCACCGATGCAACGGCCGTCCTCGAAGAGACGAAGGCGGGGGAGCTCCTGCTCGAGAAGGCGCGGAAGAGCTACGTGCCCGTGCGCGGCTTCCATGCCGTTGCGCTGGCGCTGGCGGCGCGCGACGTCCAGTCGCACCACGAGGGCATCGGCGCCTTCACGCGCGCGGCGCGCGAGACACTGCTGGCAGGCTTCGATCGGCCGCGCGGCGACAATGATCTGCGTGGCGCCTATGCCGTCGCGCTCGGCTTGCTGAAGGCGACGGAGGCACGCGACCGGCTCGTCGCGGTGCTGAACGAGCGCAACGCCGGTCCGTCCCTGCGCTCGCGCGCCGCGATCGCGCTCGCCCAGATCGGCGCGCTCGATGACGACGTGCGCGTTGGTCTGCGCCAGGTGATGGCGGACACGCGTCCGCTCGCTCCGCGCAGCTCTGCGGCCCTCGCGCTGTCACTCCTCACCGGCACGCCGCAGAGCGACGCGCTGGTGCGCCAGCTGCGCACGGCCACGTCGCAGCGCGAGCAGGTGGCTGCCGCCGCGGCGCTCGGGCAGCTGGAGGATCCGAAGTCCCTGCCCGCGGTCACGCAGGTCGCACTCGAGTACAAGCAGAACTTCGAGATCCGCGCGTTGGCGATTGCGATCCTCGGCCTGATCGGGGATCCCGAAGCCACGCCGAGCCTCTTCCGCTTGAGCCTCGACGCGAACTACATCGCGAGGACCGACGCGCTGCATCAAGCCTTCTCGTTGCTCTGACCTCGGTGGTACGACACCTGCCACGCGAATCGAGGAGGGCGTCATGCTGCAGTCCGAGACCCTGGTCACCATCACGCGCGCGGGTATGGGCCATGCCGACGAGGCGCTGCAGCAGTCCCTGCTGACGACGTGGCTGACGCTCACGCTCGAGAACGACATGTTGCCGGGTGCGGTGGCTTGCTACACGGACGGCGTGAAGGTCGCGTGTGAGGGCTCACCGGTGATCGAACAGCTGCGCGAGCTGGAGTCGCGCGGTGTGCACGTGATCCTGTGCAAGACGTGTCTGGATCGGTTCGGTCTGGCGGATCAGGTGGCCGTGGGTGTCATCGGAGGAATGGGTGACATCATCGCGGCGCAGACGAAGGCGAAGAAGGTCGTCGCTCTATAGCACCCGCCTGCGGAGCCCGTACCGATCATCCCGTGTCGTGGTGGGGGGGAGGCGCGTGTAGGGGCGGCCGGAGCCCTGAGCGACCGCAGGGAGTCGAAGGGTGAACGCCCGCCCGGTACACATGCTCCAGCGACGTTCGTGGTCGTGTGCTTCACCTCGGTCGGTTGCGTCGTGGGCGCACGAGTGCAGGTGCGGGTGCAAGTGCAAGTGCAAGTGCAAGTGCAAGTGCACGTGCAAGTGGAGGTGGAAGTGCAAGTGGAAGGGCGCTATCGCGCCCTTCCCCCCAACGCACGCATCAACGCATCCACGTCCCGGCGGATCCACGTGCTCCACGTCAGCGTCGCCGCGAACGCCACCGCACCGAGCAACCCCAGCGCCAGGAACGCGCCGCCGAGCTCCTGCAGCTGATCGCTCTGCGTCGCGAGCAGGACCACCGACAGGAACGGTACCGCCGTGCACGCCGCGAAGTACCACGGCAGGCGCCGCCTCAGCCGGCGCAGCTGCCGCACCCGCGGAGCGTCCTCGTCGCCCGGATCCACGAGCCGCGGCAGCAACACGCGCGTCACGCCGTGGGCCAGCAGGAAGAAGCTCACCGTCGCCGCCAGGATGCCGAAGCCCAGGTTGCTCAGCGTGAAGTGGAAGTAGGCGGTCTGGTCCGCCGCCCCCTGCTGCATGTGGCGCCAGACCGGGAACGTGATGCCGCCCAGGATCCACAGGGGCAGGATCACGCCCGCCATGAGGTCGCCGAGTCGTAGCCCCTGGCGCCGTGCGTCGCTGCGTTCCTCCGCCGTCGTCTCCAGCCCGGCCGCCCGCCGACGAAGCACGCGACGCATGCGCCAGCCGAGCATGACGAAGGCGCCGATGCCGAGCGGGAAGGCGATGCCGTTCACCAGCATGACGGGGATCCGGAACTCCTCCTGCCACTGCTCGCCGTACACCACCGTCAGGTTGTGCGCGATGTTGAGCGCCGACAGCACCGCGTTCACGACGAGTCCGGCGAGGATCAACCCCACGAGGGGGAACCGAGTCAGCGCGCGGTGCCACCAGACCTTCGAGGGGGACAGCACGCGGCGGATATCGGGGTCGAGACACCACTCGAGCCGTCGGGCCAGCTCGCTGCCCGACGCGGGCCGCTGTTCCGGATCGGGATGCAGCGCGTCGCAGAGCGTCTCCACCAGCATGCCGGGGATGTCGGCGCCTTGGGCCTGGCAGGCGTCGGGACGCGCGCCCGGCTCGCGCGTCTCGATCAGGTGCGCGAAGAGCTCCTTCCACCCGAGCCCGTCGGCCGGTGCCTCGAACGGGAGCTCACCGGTCAGCACTTCCACGAGCACGAGCGCCAGTCCGTAGATGTCGCTGCGCTCCGTGACGTCCGCCGCGGTCTCCTCGTGGAAGGGCGACACGGCCTTGAGCTGCTCCGGGGCCATGTACGGCAGGCTGCCGCCCAGGCTCTCTTCCGGCGTGGCCACGTCGAGGCTCGCCGCGTAGCTGATGTTGAAGTCGGCCAGCTTCGCGCGTCCGCTGCCGTCCAGTAGCACGTTCGCAGGCTTCACGTCGCGGTGCAGCACGCGCACGCCGTGGGCATAGTCGAGCGCCGTGGCGAGCTGCGCGCCGAGCAGGCACACGCTCTCGGGCCAGGTGGCTTTCTCCAGCCGCGCGCGAAGCATCGAATCCAGGGGCGGCTTCTCGCCGCGCGCCGCGAGGGCCTCGTCGACGACCTCGAGCAGCAGGCGGCCCGAGCGCCGATCCGCGGGCGTCGCGCGCACCTTCTCGACGACCGCCTCCAGCGTGCCGCCGCGCACGTACTCCATGTAGAGCAGCCGCAGGCCCCGGTCCGGCACGGCACGCTGGTCGTACACGCGGACGATGTTCGGGTGGTCGAGCTGCGCCAGCGTCTCGGCTTCCGCGCTCTTCGCGGTCGAGACCTTCAGCGCCACCGTCCGGTGCAGCGACTGCTGGTGGGCGAGGAACACGGTCGCGAACGCGCCCTGGCCCAGCCGGTCGACGAGCAGGAAGTCGTCGACCACGTCGCCCACCTGCGGCTCACCCGTGGACGGCGCCGGACGCGAGCCGACGGCACGCGTCTCCGAGGGATTCGAGGCCTCTTCGGACGGCAGGTTCACGCGGTTTGCTACTCTTCCTGGGGCTGCGTAGCATCCTACGCGCCCCCCGGCGCCGCAATCGCATCGGAGCCATGAGCGAACCCCAGCCCCCCAAGCAGCCCGCCGAGACGATCCGCGTCACGCCCGCGGACGCCGCGCACCATCTGCCGGGGCCGAAGCGCGCCTACCTGACGGTCATCCGCGGCGGCCAGGACCTGGGGGTTACGGTCGAGGTGCAGCCCGTCACGACGATCGGCCGCGCGCCCGAGGCCACCTTCACCCTGCAGGACCTGGGCGTGTCCCGCGAGCACGCGTGCGTCACCGCCGGCGACGAAGCGCACGTCCTCGAGGACGTCGGCAGCACCAACGGCACCCGCGTGAACGGCCGGCCGCTGCAGGGGCGGCACGTCCTGCGCGACGGCGACAAGATCGTGGTGGGAGAGAGCGTCCTGCGCTTCGGCCTCGCCGACGACATGGACATCGACTTCCAGACCGAGATCGGGACGCTCGTCGGTACCGACCCGCTGACAGGTCTCGAGTCCAAGCGCCGCTTCGACGACGCGCTGGACTACGGCATCCAGGTCGCCGATCGCGAAGGGGAGCCGCTGGCGCTGCTCATGATGGACATGGACGGCGTCAAGCAGATCAACGACACGCACGGGCACCTGTTCGGCGCTCACGTGATCGCGGAGACGGGTCGCATCATCGCGCTGCATCTCGGCAACGACGGGCACGCTGCCCGCTTCGGCGGGGACGAGTTCTGTGCCTTCCTGCCGGGGCGTGACAAGGAGCGGGCGTGCAACGTCGCGGAGCACATCCGCGAGGCGATCGAGACGGCCGGCATGCAGAAGGACGGCATTCCCCTGAAGCCGACGATCAGCATCGGTGTCGGCGTCTTCCCGGCCGACGCGGGAAGCTCGCTCGATCTCGTCGCGCACGCCGATGCGGCCCTGTATCGCGCAAAAGCGGCCGGGAAGAACTGCGTCCGGACCTGACCCTGGACACGGGGGCCACGCGACGAACGTGCGCGCGCGGCACGCGATTCCGATCCCCCTTGGGGCAGGCTCGGGACCGGCTTGTACCCCCTCCTGCGGAGGGGTAGAAATGCGGTATGCGGACGACATGGCGCCCTGGCCCGCCGTCCGCCGCAATGGAGACGGCATGAAGAGCCTCCTCGAGGACCAGGTGCGCAAGAGCAGGATGCCTGCGCGCCTTGACTTCATCCAGAGCGCGTCCGGTCTCGCGCTTGCTCTTTTCATGTGGGTGCACCTGCTGATGGTGTCGAGCATCCTCATCAGCAAGGACGCGATGCTGTTCGTCACCCGCATGCTGGAGGGGAGCTTGAATCCCTCCGAAGAGGCTGGCTGGCCGATCCTTGTGCGATTCGCCGTGCTCGGCGTCCTGTTCCTGTTCGTGCTGCACGCTGTGCTGGCCATGCGCAAGCTGCCCGCGAACTGGAAGCAGTGGCGCACGATGCGCAGCCACGTGAAGATGATGAAGCACGGCGACACCACGCAGTGGTGGGTGCAGGCCATCACCGGCATCGCCATGTTCTTCTTCGGCTCGGCGCACCTGCTGATCATGTACGCCAACAATGACAAGATCGGGCCGTATCTGTCGTCCGAGCGCTTCGTCCACTACGGCCTCTGGCCGATGTACCTCATCCTGCTCTTCGCAGTGGAGCTGCACGGCGCGGTCGGCCTCTACCGTCTCTCGATCAAGTGGGGCTGGTTCGATGGCAAGGACCCCCGCAAGACCCGCAAGCGCCTGAAGAAGGTCAAGTGGGGCATCACGGTGTTCTTCATCGGGCTCGGGCTCGCCACCTTCGCGGCCTACGTGAAGATCGGCATCGAGCGGAATGAGCCGGGCAAGATCGGCGTTCCGTACGCCGTCGAGAAAGGCCAGGACCACTAATGAAGGTTGTCTACACCGACTCCCTGGTGATCGGCGGCGGGCTCGCGGGCCTGCGCGTTGCGATCGCATCCAAGAACCGCGGGCTGGACACCCTCGTCCTCTCGCTCATCCCCGCCAAGCGCTCGCACTCCGCCGCCGCGCAGGGCGGCATGCAGGGCAGTCTCGCCAACTCGGTCAAGAGCAAGGGCGACAACGAGGACGTCCACTTCGCCGACACGGTGAAGGGCAGCGACTGGGGCTGCGATCAGACGGTCGCGCGCATGTTCGCCCACTGCGCGCCGAAGGCCATTCGCGAGCTCGCGGGCTGGGGCGTGCCGTGGAGCCGCGTGCGCAAGGGCGACCGCGAGGTCGTCGTGAACGCCGAGCGCGTCACGATCACCGAGGCGGATGAGGACCATGGTCTGATCACGTCGCGCGACTTCGGCGGTACGAAGAAGTGGCGCACCTGCTTCACCGCCGACGGCACCGGCCACACGATGCTCTACGCGATGGACAACAAGGCCATCTCGATGGGCATTCCGGTCCACGAGCGCAAGGAGGCCATCGCCCTCATCCACGAGGGGGGGCGCTGCTACGGGGCCATCGTCCGGGATCTCATCACGGGCGACCTCATCGCGTACGTCGCCAACGCCACGACGATCGCCACGGGCGGCTACGGCCGGCTGTACTCGATCTCGACGAACGCCGTGATCAGCGACGGCATGGGCGCGGCCATCGCGCTCGAGACCGGCGCCGCGGCGCTCGGCAACATGGAGGCGGTGCAGTTCCACCCGACGGCGATCGTGCCGGCCGGCATCCTCACCACCGAGGGCTGTCGCGGCGACGGCGGTCTTCTGCTCGACGTCGACGAGTACCGCTTCATGCCCGACTACGAGCCCGAGAAGAAGGAGCTCGCCAGCCGGGACGTCGTCTCGCGTCGCATGACCGAGCACATACGCAAGGGCAAGGGCGTGCCCTCGCCCTACGGGCCGCACCTGTGGCTCGACATCCGCCTGCTCGGGAAGGCACACATCGAGAAGAACCTGCGCGAGGTGCAGGAGATCTGCGAGTACTTCCTCGGCATCGACCCGGTGAAGGACCTGATCCCCGTGCGGCCCACGCAGCACTACTCGATGGGCGGCGTGAAGACGAATCCGACCGGCGAGAGCCCGACCCTGAAGGGTCTGTTCTCGGTCGGCGAGGCCGCGTGCTGGGACATGCACGGCTTCAACCGCCTGGGCGGCAACTCGGTCGCCGAGACGGTCGTGGCGGGCATGATCGTCGGCGAGTACGTCGCCGACCACTGCCTCGCGCACGACGTCGACATCGACATCGCCACCGTGCGCCACTTCCTGGAGCGCGAGAAGGGCAAGATCGACGAGCTGCTGGCCCGTCCGGACGGCGAGAAGCCGCACGAGCTCAAGGCGGCGATGCAGCAGATCCTCATGGACAAGGTCGGCATCTTCCGCAGCGGCGAGCCCCTTGCGGAGGCCGTCGAGGAGCTCAGCACGCTCCTCGAGCGCAGCCGCAACATGGGCTGTCGCGCGAAGGCGCGCTCGGCCAACCCGGAGCTCGAGCAGGCCATGCGCGTGCCGCGCATGATCAAGCTCGCGCTGTGCGTCGCCAAGGGCGCTCGCGACCGGACGGAGAGCCGCGGCGCCCACGCCCGCGAGGACTACCCGGACCGCAACGACCGCGACTGGCTGTCGCGCACCCTGGCCACCTGGGCCAACGAAGACGACCTCGAGCCGACGCTCGAATACGAGCCGCTCGACATCATGACGATGGAGATGCCTCCGGGCTCGCGTGGCTACGGCAACGCGCAGGCCATCGAGCATCCCGACACCGCCAAGCGCAACGAGGAGATCGACAAGATCAAGGCCTCGATGCCCGACGCGGACCGCCACGAGATCCAGAAGGCGCTCATGCCCTTCGACCTGCCCGAGAAGTACCGCGGCACCAACGAGCGCACGCAGATCGGCACTGCCTGATCCGCCCGACCTGATTGGAAGAGAGCATGAGTGAAGCCAAGATGAATGTCAGCACGACGGCGGGCAGCGGCCAGACCACGGGTCGGACCCTCAAGATCAACATCCTGCGCTTCAACCCGCAGGAGCCGGACAGCAAGCCGGAGATGGTCACGTACAAGGTGCCCGAGGCGCCGAACATGACCATCTTCATCGCGCTGAACTACATCCGCGAGAACCTCGAGCCCTCGCTGCAGTTCGACTTCGTCTGTCGCGCCGGCATCTGCGGATCCTGCGGCATGGTCATCAACGGCCGGCCGGACCTCGCGTGCCGCACGCTGACGTCGAAGTTCTTCCTCGGCGAGATCACGCTCATGCCGCTGCCGGCCTTCGAGCTGATCGGCGACCTGTCGGTGAACACCGGCAAGTTCATGCGCGCGGTCAGCGAGCGCGTCGGCAGCTGGATCCACGACGAGGAAGAGAAGCAGAAGGATCTCGACGCCCTCGAAGAGCGCATGGATCCGGACACGGCGGACGAGATCTACGAGCTCGACCGCTGCATCGAGTGCGGTTGCTGCATCTCGGCGTGCGGCACGATGCGCATGCGCGAGCAGTTCCTCGGGGCGCGCGGCTTCATGAGCGTGGCGCGCTTCCACGCCGACCCGCGCGACAAGCGCTCGGACGAGGACTGGTACGAGGTCCTGGGCGACGACGACGGGGTCTTCGGCTGCATGTCGCTGATGGGGTGCGAGGACACGTGCCCCAAGGATCTGCCGCATCAGACGAAGATTGCGTACCTCCGTCGTCGCATGGTCGATACGTAACGCGCCGTGCCTTTGCCCGTGCCGGTGCCTCTGCCCGGCATCTGAGCGAACAACGCGCCGTGCCTCTGCGCATGCCCGCGCCTCTGCCCGTCGCTTGGTCGGGCAGAGGCACAGGCAGAGGCACCGGCACGTCAGGCCAGATCGAACACCAGCACCTCGCTCTCGGCCTGCGCCGCGATCTCGAGCGCGGTCTCTTCACTGACGGCTGCGCCGTCGCCGGCAGACAGCTCGACGCCGTTGAGCGTCACGCTGCCGCGCGCGACCTGCACCCAGGCGTGGCGGTCATCCCCCAGCGCGTGGGTCACCGTACTGCCCTCATCGAGGCGGCCCGCCAGGACATGCGCGTCCTGGTTGACGTGCACGGCCCCGTTCGCGGGGTTGCGGCCCGCGATCGGACGCAGCTGGTTGCGCAGGTCGGCGTCTTCGAACTTCGTCTGGTCGTAGCTCGGCTCGATGCCTGCCGCCTCGGGCAGGAGCCAGATCTGCAGGAAGTGCACCGGCTCCTCGGACGAGTGGTTGAACTCGCTGTGCGTGACGCCGGTGCCGGCGGTCATCTTCTGGATCTCGCCGGGCCGGATCACGGAGCCCGTGCCCATGGAGTCCTTGTGCTCCAGAGCGCCGTCGAGCACCCAGGTGAGGATCTCCATGTCGTTGTGGGGGTGGGTGCCGAAGCCCTGCGCGGGCAGGACCCGGTCCTCGTTGATCACGCGGAGGCTGCGGAAGCCCATGTGCGCGGGGTCGCGGTAGGCGCCGAACGAGAACGTGTGGTACGTGTCCAGCCAGCCGTGGTCCATGTGGCCGCGTTCGTTCGCGGGACGCTTGACGATCATCGGTCTTCTCCGTTGCTTGTTGGAACAGGTATCTGATGATCGGGGGGCGGTCCAGGTTTCACGGGGGCGGCCGTGATTTGCGGAGGGCTGTAGGGGCGGCGGGAACCCATCGACTCCCATCGGTCGCTCAGGGCGAACGCCCGCCCGCCGTGCTCCGCGGGCGGGCGTTCGGCCCTTCGACTCGCTTCGCTCGCTCAGGGCCTCCGGCCGCCCCTACCGCAACCGGTTCAGGTTGTCGATGTGCATGACCCCGAACGCCTTGCCGTCCCAGGAGAGGCCGATCTCGCCCTCGCCGGCCCGCAGCCCGTAGCACGCGGCCAGGTCCACCTTGGCCTGCTTGGCAAGTGACTCCGCCTGCTTCGGGAAGATCTCCTTCAGCGTGCCGAACTTGCCCTGCGCCGCGAGGAGGTCGATCGACTTCTGCGTCAGGCCCTCGCGCTTCGTGACCTTGACGATCTCCTCCTTCGTGATGCCGCCGAAGGTCACATACGGGAGAGCCGTATCGAGGTCGCCTGCCGCCACGGCACGCTCGAGTGCTCGCAGGAGTGCCACTGCGCCTTCTTTGGTCGGCTCGGCGGGAGCTCCGCTGTCTCCACCACAGGCGATCAACGTGAGGGTCAGCAGGGCGAGCGTCAGAGTGCGCAGCATGGTGGGTACCTCCTCAGGGGACGCCCACGGTAGTGTCCGGCCCGGAGGAAGTCATGTCCGAGTCCCATGCGATCCAGCGCTGTGTCGACGCGGGTGCAGGGCCCGCCACGGTCGCCTCGCTCACCGCGGACCTCCAGGCGCTCGGGATCCGCCCGGGCGAGCTGCTCATGGTCCACAGCTCGCTCAGCGCGCTCGGCTACGTGATCGGCGGCGCCAAGGCGGTGGTGCTCGCGCTGCTCGATGTGCTGGGCCCCGAGGGCACGCTCGCCATGCCCGCGTTCTCCGGCGACATGGGCGATCCCGCGCCGTGGGAGAACCCGCCTGTCCCCGAAGCCTGGTGGCCGCTCTTCCGCGAGCACATGCCTGCGTACGACCCAGCGACGACGCCCCTGCGTGTCATGGGGGCCGTGGCCGAGCGCTTTGCGGCTTGGCCCGGCACGCGCCGGAGCGACCACCCCAGCTGCAGCGTGTGCGCGCTCGGCCCCCTCGCCGAGTCGATCACGGCGAAGCACGAGCTGACGAGCGGCTTCGGCGAACAGTCCCCGCTTGCGCGGCTCTACGAGCACGATGCGCGCGTGCTGCTTCTCGGCGTCACGCACGCGCGCAACTCCTCGCTGCATCTGGCCGAGGTGCGCTCTGAAGGCATCGGACTCGAACCGAAGCCGGACGGCGCTCCGCTGATCGTCGAGGGTCGGCGACGCTGGGTCGCATACGACGACCTCAGCTCGGAAGGCGAGGACTTCGAGGCGCTCGGCGAGGCGTTCGCGCGCGATGTCGGCGAGACGACGGGCCCCGTGGCGCTCGGCACGGCGCGCCTCTTCCCGCAGCGTGCGCTCGTGGACTACGGCGTGACGTGGCTGGAGGCACACCGCGGCGCATGAGTTGCGCCTACCGATCCCGCGTCGTCACCTCCACCGGCAGGTCGGCCGCCTCGCCGATGTGCTCGGCGAAGGCCAGCGCCTCCTCCTTGCGCTCGCGCTGCACGATCAACGGGATGAGGAAGTCGTCGCCCTGGAGGTGGACGTACCAGTAGGCCTGCGGCTCGTGCTGCATCGATGCATGCGCCGTTTGCACGCCGTAGGGCCCCAGGTGGAAGCCGACGTAGAGGCGGTTCGCGTCCGAGAGCGGGCGCGTCTTCGAGGGCCACGGCAGGCCGAGCGGACGGCGCGACACCGTCAGGCGCTCGAGGTCCACCCGGACGTGGCCCCAGCCGATCCACAGACCCACCACGAAGAGCATGAGCGGCGCGACCCACATCATCGCCGCGCCGTAGTTCGGCGGAATCCCCTGCTCCTCGCGCGTCTGCCAGTTGCGGATGCCAGAGAACACCAGCCAGGCCAGCAGGATGATCGAGAACACCGCAATGCCGCGCGCCATCGAGCGCTTGGAAGCGGGGGAGCTGTAGAACCGGGCGATCTCGGGGGCGGGTGCGGGCACGGCGGCGCATCCTACCCGCCACACGGCCCCCCGGGAGCAGGGCCCTGATAGGATCCCGGGCCCCAAGGAGGCTCTACCGAGTGCAGCTCGGCTTCGTCATCGACCACTCGCGCTGCATCGGCTGCCACGCATGCACCGTCGCGTGCAAGTCGGAGAACGACGTCCCCGTCGGCAGCTTCCGCACCTGGGTCAAGTACACCGAGCAGGGGCAGTTCCCCGAGGTGAAGCGCAGCTTCGCCGTCCTGCGCTGCAACCAGTGCACGAGCGCGCCCTGCGTCACGATCTGCCCCGTCAAGGCGCTCGGCAAGGGCGCCAACGGCATCGTCGACATCGACCCCCAGGCGTGCATCGGCTGCAAGAGCTGCATGCAGGCATGCCCGTACGACGCGCTCTACATCAACGAGGGCTCGGGACTCGCCGAGAAGTGCCACTTCTGCGCCCACCGCGTCGAGGTCGGCCTCGCGCCGGCGTGTGCCGTCGTCTGCCCGACCGAGGCGATCATCCCGGGCGACTTCCACGATCCCGAGAGCCGCGTCTCGCAGCTCCGGAAGGCCGGCGACCTGCAGGCGCGCAAGACGGAAGCCGGCACCGGCCCGAACGTCTTCTACCGCGAGGTCACCGAGGCCGGCATCGATCCGGCGCTCACCAACGGCGCGGGCGGCTACCTCTGGGCCAACCAGGTGCCCGGCGCGCAGCTCGACGCCGAGACCTTCGAGGCGCTCGAGCGGCGCGCCGAGGCGCGGACGACCTACGACGTGCCCCACGCCTCCATGTGGGGCTGGAAGGTCGGCGCGTACCTCCTCACGAAGTCCGTCGCCGCCGGCGCCTTCCTGGCATCGATGGTCTGGATCGGCAGCGCCGAGGCCGTGTCGCAGGCGATGTCCGTTGCCGCGGCGACGGGCCTGCTGTTCCTCGCGCTCACCCTCTGGCTGCTCGTCGCCGACCTCAAGCGGCCCGAGCGCTTCCTCTTCATCCTGCTCCGCCCGAACTGGGACAGCTGGCTCGTGCGCGGCGGCGTGATCCTGAGCCTCTACGGGCTGTTCCTGGTGTTGTGGCTGACCGTCGCCGCGTGGGACTGGATCCCAACGCCGGCGCTGCGCGGCTTCGTCGTCTTCGGAACGGTGCTGCTTGCGGCGCTATCGGCGATCTACACGGGCTGGCTCTTCGGCCAGGCCAAGGGCCGCGTCCTGTGGCTGTGGAAGCCGTTCGTGTGGCACCTGCTCGTGCAGGCGCTGGTTGCCGGAGCCGCCATCCTCCTCGTGCTCACGCCCGTGCTCGACCTCTCGGACGGGCAGGCGCGCTCGTTGCGCTGGCTGCTGCTCGGATCCCTGCTGCTGCATGCGCTCTTCACGCGGCTGAAGGAGCACGTGTTCCTGCCCCCGCGCCGCGAGGCCGAGTACCTCCGGGCCGTGCGCTTGATCACGCACGGACCGTTCGCGCGCCGGCACGTCTGGCTCGGTCTCGTCGTTGGCATGATCCTGCCCGCCCTGCTCGTCACGCTCTGGCCCGCCGGCGCGCCGCTCGCCGGCCTGCTGGCTCTCGTCGGACTCTGGTCCGAGGAGGACGTCTTCGTCCGCGCCGGCCAGGCCCTGCCCATCTCCTAGAGGCTTCCGTTGTCGAACGAATCCAACACGCCCGCCCGCTCCTCGCCGTGGGAGCTGAACGTCGCGCCCCCGCCCGAGCGCTGGGACGACTGGACCGAGCTCGATCCCGACGCCTGGCCGGAGCGCAAGACGCGGCAGTACCGCTGCGTGCCGACGATCTGCTTCAACTGCGAGTCCGCGTGCGGACTGCTCGCCTACGTCGACAAGGAGACGGGCGAGATCCAGAAGTTCGAGGGCAACCCCGTCCACCCCGGCAGCCGCGGCCGCACGTGCGCGAAGGGGCCCGCCACGATCAACCAGGTCAAGGACGGCGAGCGAATCCTCACGCCGCTGAAGCGCGTCGGCCCGCGCGGCTCGGGCCAGTTCGAGCCCGTGTCCTGGGACGAGGCGCTCGAGGACATCGGCGGGCGCATTCGCAAGGCGATCGACGAGGAGCGCCACGACGAGGTCATGTACCACGTCGGCCGCCCCGGCGAGGACCACTTCATCCCACGCCTGCTGTCGGCGTGGGGTGTAGACGGACACAACAGTCACACCAACGTGTGCAGCGCGTCCGCACGCACGGGCTTCGCGCTCTGGAGCGGCTGGGACCGGCCGTCGCCCGACTACAGCGAGGCGCGCTTCGCGCTGCTGATCTCGGCACACCTCGAGACGGGCCACTACTTCAACCCGCACGCACAGCGCATCGTCGAAGCGCGCGAAGGCGGCATGCGGCTCGCCGTGCTCGACACGCGCCTCTCCAACACCGCGTCCCGCGCCGACCACTGGATCTCGCCGTGGCCCGGCAGCGAGGCGGCCCTGCTGCTCGGCGTCGCGCACGAACTGCTGAAGCGGCGCGCGATCGACGAGGACTTCCTGCGCCGTTGGACGAACTGGGAAGCGTGGCTCGACGTCCACGACCAGGCCGGTAACGGCACGTTCGAGCGTTTCCTCGAGCAGCTCACCGAGGCGTACGCGGGCTACACGCCGGAGTACGTCGCCGAGGAGTGCCGCATCGACGGCGCCTACGTCGGCACCCTCGCCGATGAGATCGAGAAGGCCGAGGGCAAGTTCACGAGCCATCTCTGGCGCAGCACCGCGAGCGGCAACCTCGGCGGCTGGCAGACGGCGCGCGCGCTCATGTTCCTGCACGTGCTCACCGGCAGCTTCGGCCGGCCGGGCGGACTCAACCCGAACGCGTGGGACAAGTTCGTGCCGAAGCCCAGCGAGAGTCCGCCGCCCATCGAGCGTTGGAACGAGCTGATCTGGCCCATCGAGTGGCCGCTCGCGCACTACGAGATGAGCTTCCTGCTTCCGCATCTCATGCGCGACCAGAAGAAGCGCGTCGAGGTGTACTTCACGCGCGTCTACAACCCCGTCTGGACCAACCCGGACGGCTGCGCATGGATCGAGATGCTCGAAGACGAGGCGAAGGTCGGCTGCCACGTCGCCCTCACGCCGATCTGGTCCGAGACGGCACAGTGGGCGGACTACGTGCTCCCCATGGGGCTCGGCCCCGAGCGCCACGACATCATGAGCCAGGAGACGCACGCGGGGACGTGGATCGGCTTCCGCCAGCCCGTCACGCGTGAGTTCAAGCGCCGCGAGGGCGAGCCGGTCGAGAAGACGCACGAGGCCAACCCCGGCGAGGTCTGGGAAGAGGCCGAGTTCTGGATCGCGCTCACCCACGCGATCGATCCCGATGGTTCGCGCGGCATCCGCAAGTGGTACGAGTCCAAGCAGCGCGCGGGCGAGCCCGTCTCGATCGACGAGTACTTCGGCGACATCTTCGAGAACGCGGTGCCGGGACTGCCGGAGGCGGCGGCGAAGGAGGGCCTCGACCCCCTCGGCTACATGCGCCGCTACGGCGCGTACGACGTCCCGTATGCGGGGCAGGAGCGCTACGAGCAGGACGGCTTCAAGACGCCCAGCGGCAAGCTCGAGATCTACTCCCCGACGCTCGCCGCGTGGGGTCACGCCGAGCAGGCCGCGCCCGGATACATCCGCTCGCACGTGCACTGGCGCAACCTCGCCGAGGGCGAGATGGCGCTGCTGCCGACGTTCCGCCTGCCGACGCTGATCCATACGCGTTCGGGCAACGCGAAGTGGCTCCAGGAGATCTCGCACACCAACCCGCTGTGGATCCATCCCGAGGATGCCGAGCGGCTTCGGATCGAGAACGGCGCGCTCGTTCGCGTGAACACGAAGATCGGCTACTTCGTGCCGCGTGCGTGGGTGACCGAGGGCATCCACCCCGGCGTCGTGGCGTGCTCGCATCACGTCGGCCGCTGGCGGATGTTCCCCGACATCGGCGGCCAGAAGGGCGCGTCGAGCCGCATCGATCTCGTGCGCGACGGCAGCACGTTCCTCTTCCGCCAGCGCGGCGGCGCCGAGCCGTACGCCAGCGACGACCCCGACAGCGAGCGCACGTGGTGGCGCGAGGTCGGCGTCAACCAGAACCTCACCTTCCCGGTGCAGCCGGACCCCGTGAGCGGGATGCACTGCTGGCACCAGGTGGTGAAGGTGGAGCCGGCCCACGAGGGCGACGCCTACGGCGACGTGCTCGTGGACACCCGGAAGTCGATCGAGGTCTACGAGGCGTGGCGCGCCACGGCGAAGCCCGGTCCCGGGCCCGAGGGGCTGCGCCGGCCCCTCTGGCTGAACCGGCCGCTCCACCCCGTTGAGTCCGCCTACAAGGTCTGACGCTACGCTCCGGCCCAGCCGGGTTTCCGCGGGGTGACGCTGGCCTCTCCGGCGCTATGTTCTCAAGTCACTGTCAGAAAAGGACTTGAGTCCATCATGCGGCCTGCCTGGGGGCCCGGCACGCGGTGTGTTCTCATGGACTTCGCAGCACCACGCTCACCGCGTCCGCACCACGACGCCTGCCGGGAGGCCCCATGCGGTACCGGAATCCTGCCTTCGTCCTGTTGCTCCTCGGAGCCCTGCTGCTCGCCGTGCCCACACCTGCGCACGCGCGTGGCGGCCGCTTCAGCGGTCCGTCCAGCGCGGCCCCCGCGCCGGCGGCGCCTGGCGCGTCGGAGCCCGAAGAGCACGCGCCCCACTCGCCCAGCGGCTGTGGCGGCTCTCCGCAGACGGAGACGGTCCCCGGCGAGGTGCCGAACGCTTCCGGCGTGCCCGAGCTCGGTGGCCCGGGACGTCGGCGCGCGGCCAGTCGCCCGCGCGCGCCCGGCCTCGACGACTGGATCTACTGGTACGAGGTCAACCGCGAGGGCTTCGAGGATCTGCGCCGTGGGGCCTACGTCACCGAGGGCAATCCGCTCTTCGCGATGGGAGGTGCGGTCGGGCGGCGCGTAGGGCGCTCTGAACGTCGCCTCGACGACATCGAGCTCGCAGCACTGCGCAAGTCGGTGCGATCCGTGCTCACATCCGATCGCGATGACCAGTGGATCTTCACGGAGGGCGCGGCGTACATCGCGCTGGGCAAGATCGCAGCCACGGACGAGGACGTCGAGCTCATCACCCGCGTACTGAGGCCGGACGCCAAGACCACGCAGTACGTGCGTGAGTCGGCCGCGCTCGGGTTGGGCCAGCTACGGCGCAGCGAGAAGCGCAGGCAGTTGCCGGCGACCACGCTCGATCCGGTTCGAGACGTTCTGCTCCGTGTGCTCTCGGACTCGTCCTATGCCGTCCGCACGCGGGCTTTCACCGCTCTGGCTCTGGGCCTGCTCGCGGATCAACCCTCTGCCACGGCACGCGGCGGACGGGAGACCGCGCGTGCGCTCTTCCAGACGTGGTTCGGATCCGATCTCCCCGACGAGATCCAGGTCGGCGTGCTGATGGGGCTCGGCCTGCATGCGCCCGGCGACCTGCCCGCGCTGGCGCCGGTTGCTCTCCAGGCGTGCGTGCAGCGAGGCCGTCTCAAGCAGCGCTCGTGGTCGCCGCTCGTCCGCGCTCAAGCCGCCCTCGTGCTCGGTCGGCTCGGCTCCAAGGCCGAGGCTTCGGTGCTGGCCGGGGTGCTGCGCAAGCCGTCCGCCGCGAGTCCCCAGCTCGTACAGGCGGCCGCGCTGGCCGCCGGCGTTCTCGGTCAGCGGAACGCCGACTCGCGGGCGTCGCTCATCGACGCCGCGCTCACCGCATACGCCGAGGCCCGCGAGCCGGCTAGCCGTCGCTTCGCCTTGGTTTGCGCTGGACGTCTGTTGGGCCTCCAAGCGGCCGACGATGCGGATCCGGACCGCGCGGCCGTTCGGAAGCTCCATGAGATTGCCGCCAATGGCCCCACGGGCGAGCGGGCCTTCGGCGCACTCGCGCTGGGTCTCTTCATCCGGCAGGTCGACGCCGACGTCGGGCGTGCCGGCTGGCAGACGTTGCGCGGGCATGCCACCCAGGTGCTCCGGGACGGTCTGGCTGATCGCTCCCTCGACGGTCACGGGCGCGCGGCGTTCGCCACGGCACTGGGGCTTGCACGCGATCGCGCGAGCAGCAAGTCGCTCCTGGAGATCGTGCGTGACGATGATGCAGATCCCGACTTGCGCGCGCACGCCGCGCTTGCACTCGGGCTCTTGGGTGAGGCGCGCAGCGGCGTCCTGCCCGCGCTGAGGGATGCGCTCTCCGACGCGCGCAGCGACCGCCTGCGAACGCGGACCGCGACGGCCATCGGTCTGCTCGGCGGCGGTGCGACGAAGCACCGCGACGCGACGATCAAGTTGCTGATCGCGGAGATGAAGAAGACGCGCAACCAGTACGTGAAGGGCCAGATCGCAATCACGCTCGCGCGCATCGGCGATGCGCGCGCCGTGCGTCCGCTCATCGCCATGCTCGAGGGCGAGCGCGAGCCGCACCTGAACCGTGCGCTCGCGTGTGCCGCGCTGGGCTTGATCGGGGACGAGGAGCGCACGCCGGTGCTGAGCGCGGCGCGCCAGGACAGTCACTACACCGGTGGGAGCTCGGTGGTGTTGGAGGTTCTGGACGTCTTGTGACCGAACGCGCGGCGGCGCCGCGCGTTCGATCCGTGACCGTGACCGTGCCCTTGACCGATCAAGAGGTGTGTCTTGCGAAGTTGGGCGAGCGCGTAGCGGCGGTCCGAACGCGTGCCTTCATGGTCAAGCGACTTGACCGGTCACGGTCAAGGGCACGGTCAGGGGCATGAGACCACCGGGACAAGCCCGATCTACTTCAGCCGCACCCCATGCATCGCACGGCACGTCGCGCACCAGTGCTGCGGCGCGTCCGCCGGAATCGGCACCCGCGGCGCCGCCGTCGGCTTCGCCTGTAGCGCGTTCGCGCCGCCTGCCCGCGGTCCCATGTGCGGATGGCCGCGCACCACGAGGCCCTGCCCGTTCGAGAGATCCGTGCCGCCGACCGCCTGCCAGTGCATCAGGTAGCCGCCGCCTTGCGTGGTGCAGAGGGCGTTCGTGCCGCTCGACGGACACTCCAGCGTGTCCGTGATGTCGTCGTGCGAGCCGGTCTGCTCGACGGTGTGCGCCAGCCCCAGGAAGTGCCCGATCTCGTGCGCAGCGACCAGGCCGATGAACGCGGGGTTGTTCGTGCTGTAGAGGCTCATCACGCCGGACAGGGACGTGCCGTTCAGTGCCGGGCCGCCGAGCGCCGGAGAGACGCCGAGGATGCCGCCGCCGATCGCCGTGCGTACGAAGAACAGGTTGAGCCGCACCTCGTCCGCCCGCGCGCTCTCTTCCAGCAGATCGCCGAACTCGCTGAAGGACACGTCGTCGAAGCGCGTGTCCGTGACGTCGTAGTAGTCGATGTCGCCGATCTGGATGCCCTGCTGCGACAGGATCGAGTCCACCGTCGAGAGCACGGTCTGCAGCGTCCCGTCGCTCTCGGCTGTCGCCGCCGTCGGCGCGATGCCCGCGGCGAGAAAGACGTTGAGATCGAGCGTCGCGAGGTTGCGCGTCGCGGCATCAGGCCGCCGCTCGATGATCACGCGCACATCCACGCTCGAGGAATTGCCCGACCAGCGCAGCAGCCTCATGCGATACGTGCCGCCGCCCGGCACGAGCTGCACGTCGTTGCGGTCCGTGTTCGGGACCTGCGCAGTGAAGATGCCAGGCTGGATCGCCCAAACGTACGCACCCGACAGCGACTCGTTCTCGTAGACCTTGCCGCCCGGGCCCGTCAGGAGGCGCAGGCCGAGCTCCGTGCTCGCGCCCGTCGATCCCTCGATCATGAACGAGATGGCGTCCGACGGGACGTCGAAGGTGAGGACGGGCGTGTCGCCGGACCCGTCGAAGAGCACATCTTCGAAGGTGATCACCTCCTGGCCACCGATACCCGAGGCCCGGAGCGCGACCCGGAAGGGTCCGTTTGCGGCGTTCGTGCCGAGGGTCAGCGTGCCGTCCGCCGTGTCGAGCGAGTCGGGCGCGTAGCGCACCTGCAGCACCGCCTCGGAGCCGGGCGGCACACTTGCGGGCAGAGTTGGTGCCAGAAGGGCGTAGGCCGGCCCCGGGACGGACGCCGACGAGATCGTCACCGTGCTCACGCCGCTGGTGTTCGTGAACGTGACGAACCGGTCGGCGACCTCACCCGGCGCCACGGAACCAAAGTCGATCGCGGACGTGCTCACGGAGGCCGTCGCGGCCTCGGCGTTCGCAGTCACGGCAGTCGTCTGGTCGGAGGCCTGGCTGCCTGCGTCCACCCGGAACGTGACGCTGCCCGAGTAGGCGCCGGGGATGCCCGGCGACAGCGCCACGTCGACGTCGACGCGTCCGGACGCCGGCACCTGGACGGGCAGCGACGAGCTCACGCCCAGTCCCGGCGCGGAGGTCACGAAGGTGACGCCGGCGGGAGCGGTGTACGGGTTCACGACCTCGACGGTGAACGTCGTCGGGGCGTTGGCGGGCACGAGGCCTAGATCCACGGGGGGGGGCAGGAAGATCGGGCCCGCGGAGCCGCCGCCACCGCAGCCCACGAGGATGGCCAGGAGACAGGCGGAGACGAGGATGCTGCGCATGCGAGGTGTCCGGGGGAGCCCTAGCCGCGGCTCATCATGCCACGGCCTACAGGTCACGACGGGCCCCGAGGGTCCTCGGCTTCAGAAGATCTACAGGTCTGACCGATCGTCCAGCTTCAGACGTCTAGAGGTGAGCCCAGTCCTCGCCGTAGTGGTGGGTGATCTCCTCGCCGGCCGGGATCGTCCGGAGCGACCACAGCTCGTCGTCGACGAAGATCGCGTTGGGCTCGGAGGCGTGGTTCACGAAGCGGGCGTCGTTGGTGATCTCGAACCCCTCGAGACTGCCGTCGTCCCCGTGGAACCAGATCACGTGCTCGCCGTCTTCGTCGGTCGGACGGCCATCGATCGTCAGGATCAGGGTGTCGGCCGGGATGTCGTCCGCGGCGAAGAGACCGCGCCCGTGGATCGTGCTGGTGCCCACGCGCAGCGCCGGCTGCCCGTCGATCGTCTTGCCTTTCGCCACCTGCGTCTGCCCCCGCAAAAACGACCGCACCCCGCCGGAAGGGACGGGGTGCGGGGAACTGGAGCGGCCGATCGGATTCGAACCGACGACATTCACCTTGGCAAGGTGAAGCTCTACCACTGAGCTACGGCCGCGTGTGGGGAAGAAGGGTACGCCTGCCCCCGGGGGCGTCAAGTCCTCACGCCCGCGCCGTTGTCGATTCGCAGGGGCCTCCCGAAGCGGCTGCGAATGGGCGCTGGCAGGCGGGTAGCATCCCGGCCATGCCGCCGGCCCTCCTGTACTGGACCTACCTCGTCGTGATGACGGCGGGGCTCGTGTGCTTCGTCCAGGCGTACCGCACCCGCTTCGTGACGCCGGTTCACAAGCGCTGGGGCATCACGGGCACGGTGCTCAGCCTGACGGGCATCGTCGTCGTGCTCGTGGGCGCCTGGCTCGGCGGGTGGCGGGTCGAGGAGCGGCTGCCGGACGTCGTGGCTTTCCACCGCCAGATCGCGTACGTGGGCACGGCGCTGCTGTTGCTGACGGCGGTGACGGGAGCGCTACGGATGCCGCTCCACAAGCGGCTCTACATCGTGTTCCTGCCTGTGTACGTCGTGGTGCTGGTGACGGCGATCATCGGCTATCGGCCTTGACGACGGGCTCGGCCCGTCGTCATCCGTATCCGTATCCGTTTCCGTGTCCGTTTCCGGCGTGAGCCGCTGCCCATCGCCCGGTACCCGGCCCGCCTCCCGTCTCCGACTTCCGGTCGAAGGGCAGCGGACACGGTCAGCGGATGGGAACGGCTCCCGGGCCCGTGTCACGTCGGAAACGGAAACGCGTACGGAAACGGAAACGGAGGCGACTAGCTCCGCCAGCGGATCTAGTCGCCACCAGCCCACTCGTTGAACAGCTTCTTGTAGCGCTTGTTGATCAGGTCGTGCGCGCCGTGCCCCGGCGTCACGCCGAGCTCCAGCTGCGCATCCCAGAAAGGACCGCGCAGCCTGTGCGCCAGGCAGTACGCGATGTGCGCGATGATCAGGTCCGCGCTCTTCCCGCTGAACGCACGCATCGCCAGATTCGCGATGTCCTCGGTGCCGATGTCGGCCCACGCGAACGTCTTCGTACGCGGCCCGACCTTCACGACGAAGCCGTCGCCGGAGATGCGCTCGATGGTGCCGTCGCCGTCCGGCGTGGCGATCTCGCGGTCGTCCGCGGGCAGCTTCGCAATCTCCTTGGTCAGCCCTTCGCGGAACTGGACCAGATGCCCGGTGAACGTGCGCCAGAAGTCGAGCTCACGCGAGAAGCTGCCGCTCTCGTCCGAGACGGCGTTCGGCACGAGGGCGCGCGCTGCGCGGTACTCGTGCAGCTCGATCTTGGCCTCGACCTTGGGCTTGGCCAGGCGCCACGTGGTGCGCACGACCTCGAGCTCGTCCTTGCTCGTCCACTTCCGATCCGGATGCGGATGGACCTTCTTCGCCTTGATGTCGCGGATGCGCTGCTTGGCCTTGTCGCCTGCAGGCAAGCCGCTCCACTGCTCGCGGACGTAGCGGTACTTCGAGAGGACGCCATCCGTGTCGGTCGGGCCATTCCAGTTCTCGCGCGCCCACTGCTCCGCGCGGTCGAAGGCCTGCTGGCCCTCCTTCGCTCGCTCGAGCCGCTTGGCGGCCTCCTCGCGCTTCTTCTTCTCCTCGTCCGACTGCGCGCGCACGGGGCCGCCCGGCTCCTGATCAAGATCCGGCACCTGCGCATGCGGCTGGGGCTCGCGTCCCGGCTCGGGCCCGTCGCCCCCCATGTTGCTCACGAGCGCGAAGACACCGCCCGCGAGGACGAGCACGCCGATGATGGCTGCGACGGCGGGCGTGCCCTTCGATGCGCGTTCCCGCCGTGCGACGGCTGCACGCGCGCGGCTGCGGGTACGGCGGCGCTTGAGCGTGTCCTTCTGGCGCAGCTCCTTGCCGCCGTACTCGTCGAGCTGCTCGACGACCTCGGGCGCGGTGGGGCGCAGCAGGGGATCACGCTTCGCCAGCGAGCGCACGATGTCCCCGATGTCCTTCGGCAGCCCGGGTACCTGGCGCTCGGGGCGCAACGCGTCGCCGACGATGTGCGCGCGCATGATGCCCTTGATGTCCTTGCCCGCGTACGGCGGCTGGCCCGTGAGTAGGTGGAAGAGCGAGATGCCCAGGCCGTAGACGTCACTGGCGGGCTCGGCCTTGGCGTGCTCGCACACCTCGGGAGCCATGTAGTGCGGCGTGCCGACGCGCTCGTCCTTCTCATCGACACCGGTCGCGAGACCGAAGTCCACGACCTTGACCGTGCCGTCCTCGAGGAGGAACAGGTTCTGCGGCTTGACGTCGCGGTGCACGATGCCGTGGCTGTGTGCGGCTGCCAGACCGTTCGCCGCCTGGCGGACGATGCGCAGCGCGTCCATCGTGTCGACGCGCTCTTCGCGCTGCAGCAGCTCGAAGATCTCTTCGCCCTCGAGCAGCTCGACGACCATGTAGTGCAGCCCGTCATCCGTCGTGCCGACGTCGTAGATCTTCAGGACGTTCTCGCTGTCGACCTTGGCGATCGCCCGAGCCTCGGACTGGAAGCGCTCCACGAGGACCGGGTTCTGAGCCACGTCGTCGCGGAGGACCTTGATGGCGACCGTGTCGTCGAGCGCTTCGTAGTGCGCGGCGTAGACGCGCGCGGTGCGGCCTACGCCGACGAGCTCCTGAATGCGGCAACGGCCGACCGTGCGGCCCAGGAGGGGATCTCCCGGCACCTCGACCTGCTGCGGGCCTCGCGGCTTGGGCGCGGCCGGCTTGGCGGCGGCGGGTTTGGCAGGCGCCGCCCGCTGCACGCGCTTCGGCGCCGCAGGCTTCGCCGGCGCTGCCGGCTTCGCGCGGACCGGCTTGGCGGGCTTCGCGGCCGCGGGCTGCACGGGCTTCGCCGGTACCGCCTTCGGCTGGACCGGCTTGGCCGGCACGGCCTTCGGCGGGACCGCCTTCGGCGTGACGGCCTTCGGCGTGACGGCCTTCGGCGGTACGCCCTTGGGCTTGACCGGCTTGGGCTTGCGGGCACCGGAGTCGGGATCGGAAGGGCCGCTCGTCATGGGGCCATTCTAGGGCCTCCGGCGCGTGCGGTCGGCCCTTGGCAGCGCGCGGAAACGAACCGCAGAGGACGCAGAGACCGCAGAGGTGTGACGTGCGCAAGCCGCTTGTGACTCGATTCCAACCACGGAGGCACGGAGGCACGGAGGCACGGTGGAGCACCAGGGGACTGCCGAAGGCCTTCCTCTCCGCGCCTCTGTGCCTCCGTGGTTTCTTCATGCCGAATCCACGGAACGCGTGCAGACACCGCAGGCTGCCCGATGGCGACTCTCTGCGGTCTCTGCGTCCTCTGCGGTTGAATCCGACAACCGGCGGCGTGCCTACCCGAGCTCCAGCTGTCGCCGCGCGTCGACGTCGTCGCGATCGATGCGGTGGCGGGCCTCGTGCAGCACCGCGATGCAGGGATCGCCCTTCGGGAGGGCGTGCGCCGCCTGCCGGAGCAGTTGGATCGTCATCCGCAAGACACGCACGAGGTCGCCCGCAGCCAGCGTCGTGTGTGCGAGAACGGTGTCGAGGCTCTCGCCCTCGGCCCAGCGCTGGACGGGGCCGGCGATGCCGAAGTCCGGCGGCCGGAGGGGATCACGGATGCCCGCCGCGCGCTCATGCGCGGCGAAGGCCTCCATGTGGAGCTCGAACGGGACGCGCACCCCCTTGAGCTTGCGCGTCGGAGGTGAGGAGGCGTCGGCCGGGCGCGATTCGTAGACGATCGAGGCGAAGAGCATGGCCGCCTCCACCGGATCGCAGCGGAACAGCCAGCCGCCTTCGTACGCCTCGGTGACCGGCACCTCGTAGCCGTTGACGTGCGCGCACAGCTCGCCCTTGCGCGTGAGCGCGTCACCTTCGATGTAGTGGTGATCGCGGAGGATCTCCAGACGCGCGCGGATGAACTTCGCGCCTCGGCCGTCCTTGCCAGGCCGCTTCTTCTTCCGGCTGCGGCGCTTCCTGCCTCCGCGCCGCGACTCGTAGAACGGCTGCTGCTGCTTGCCCTCCTGCAGAAAGCGCGCGAACGAGCGCTGCCAGGCGTCCGGCACCTTGTCACCGACGCGGCGGAAGAGGTTGAGCACCGCGGAGTAGTTCAGGTTGAAGCGGCTGCGCACCGGCTCGCTGCGCCCCGACTGGAACCAGGCGAGGTTGTCGTAGGTGATCGACGTCTCGTCCAGGAGGGCGAAGACCCAGCCCTTCGTGTCGATGCCCTGGCGTCCGGCACGGCCCGCCATCTGCCAGTACTCGCGTGCCAGCAGCGGGCCGAATGCGATGCCGTTGAACTTGCTCAGCGCGTGGAAGCACACGCTACGGGCCGGCATGTTCACGCCGAGCGCGAAGGTCTCCGTCGCGAACAGCAGGCGCACGAGTCCGCTGTTGAAGAGGCGCTCCACGATCTCCTTGTCGATCGGGAGCATGCCCGCGTGGTGGAACAGGACGCCGCGTCCCGCCATGCTGCGCAGGAAGCGCGTCTCGTCGCGATCGGTGACCTCGTAGCGCTCCGCCAGGTCGTCGAACAACGCCAGCATCTCCCGGCGCTTCTCCGTGGTGAGGAGGTCGCGCATCGCGTGGCGGCGCGCCAGTCCCTCGCAGTCGCGGCGGCTGAAGCAGAAGTAGATCGCGGGGAGGAGGTTGCGCTCGGTGAGGTGGTCCACGAGGTCGTCGCCGGCACGGTCCATGATCCGCGCCTGAGTGCGCCGGTTGGGGCGGCGTCCCGGACGTCCGTGGCCGCGGCGGCGGCGGTCACGGTCGCGGTCACGCATCTTCCCCATCTCGATGAAGTGCCGCTTCACCTCGTCCAAGGCGCGGGGCCCCCGGCCGGGGATCCACACCTTGTGTGTGAGCGGTACGGGCCGCTCCTCCTCGACGATGACGTCGACGGGCAGGTCCCGCACGCGCTCGATCCAGCTCGCGAGCTGGTCCACGTTCGGGACGGTGGCCGAGAGCGCGACGATGCGGATGTGCGGCGGCGCGAAGATGATCGCCTCCTCCCACACGGTGCCGCGCTCGCGGTCGTCGATGTAGTGCACCTCGTCGAAGATGACGAAGTCGAACCCGTCGAGGCGCGCAGGATCCTCGAAGATCGTGTTGCGGAAGATCTCCGTGGTCATGATCAGGAGCGGCGCGTCGGGCTGCAGCGTGACGTCGCCCGTCATCAGGCCGACCTGCTCTTCGCCGTAGTGCTCGCGGAAGTCGCGGAACTTCTGGTTCGAGAGCGCCTTGATGGGGGACGTGTAGACGACGCGGCGGTCCTGGCCGAGTGCCTGCTCGATGGCGAAGTCCGCGACGAGCGTCTTGCCGGCGCCCGTGGGGGCGGCCACGACGACGCTGCGTCCCGAGAAGATGGCGTCCAGCGCCTGGCGCTGGAACGGGAAGAGCGTCAGGCCGCGAAAGGTGGTGGGGGAGTCGGACACGTCTGGATCCTACGACCGCGTTGGTCAACAAGCGTGCTTCGCGCTCTCGCTCTCGCTCGCGCTCGAATTTCGGACGCTCTCCGGGACACGTTCGAGGGTCGAGCGCGAGCGAGATCGCAAGCGCGAGAAGGAAGCCGCTGTCCTGGTGGACCACCGGTACGATCCGCCTCATGGCCGCCAAGAAGAAGGCATCGCGCAAGAAGGCAGCGCGCCGCAAGCCCGCCTCCTCGGGCGGCGGCGGTGTCTGGCCGGCCATGCTCGGCATCACCGCGCTACGTGTCTTCACGGGTGCTGTCTTCCTCGGCGTGGCGCACTGGAAGCTGATCAAGCCCGGTCTGCCGCTGAAGGAGACGATCGTCCGCTTCACGGAGCTCGACTACCTGCCGCTGGTGCAGCATGCGGTGCTCAATCCGCCGGAGGTCTTCGGCACGAAGTGGAGCTGGTTCAGCGATCTGCTGGAGAGCGTGGCGCTCGGCGGCAATGCGCCCTACGTGATCGCCGGTGCGGTGCTGTTCTTCGAGGCGCTGCTCGGTATCAGTCTGATTCTGGGCGCCTGCGTGCGGCTGATGGCCTTCCTGGGGGCGATCTTGATCGCGGTGATGGGCCTGGCGAAGGGGCTCTTCTTCCTGACGGTCACGCAGGGCACGAACTGGTACCTCGTGATGATCCTGCTGGCGCTCTCCCTGATGGCGGCCGGCCGGATCTGGGGTCTCGACAGCCGCCTGCGGCATCGGCTGCCGGGCTGGATCGCGTAACGCATACCGCGCGCTCGCGACCACGTCCGCGTCCGCGACCCCGTCCCAATCGGAGGACCCACGTTTGGGACGGGGACGCGGTCATGGTCGGGGACGCGGCCGATCTTCATTCACGGCCACAGCCACGCCCCACGCACGCGCAGACGCAGACGGCGGAAGCGGGCCGGGGTTACCCTGCCTCGCCCCATGTCCCTCCTCGAGCTCCAGGACGTCGCCTTCGCCTACGGGGACCGCGAGGTCCTCAGCGACGTGAGCCTGCGCCTCGAGGCGGGTGCCGCCGTCGCCGTCGTCGGACCCAACGGCGCCGGCAAGACCACGCTGCTCCGCGTCGCAGGCGGCCTGCTCGTTCCCGCCCGCGGGCGCGTGCTGCTCGAGGGCCACGACCTGGCCGGCATCCCGCGCCGCGCCGCGGCCCGACGGCTCGCGGCCGTGCCCGCCGAAGAAGAAGCCGTCTTCCCGTTCACGGTGCGCGAGTCGGTCGAGCTCGGACGGCACGCCTGGCGCAGCTCGTTCACGCGCCTCGGCGAAGACGCGGACGGCCTCGTGCACGCGGCGCTGAAGCGCACCGCCCTCGAGCCCCTCGCCGACCGCGCATTGCCCGCGCTCAGCAGCGGCGAGCGTCAGCGCGCCTCGATCGCCCGCTGCCTCGTGCAGGACGCGCCGGTCTGCCTGCTCGACGAGCCCACGTCGCACCTCGACCTCGGCCAGCGCCTGCGCATGCTCGGTGTGTTCCGCGAGGAGGCGCGCGAGCGCGGGCGGGCCGTGCTCGCCGTCCTTCACGACCTCAACCTCGCCGCGTGGTTCGCCAACCGCATCCTCCTGATGGTCGACGGGCGCGTTGTCGCCGACGGCACACCCGACGACGTGCTCACGCCGGAGCGCATCGAGTCCGCGTTCGGGACGCCCGTTCGCGTGATGCCGCATCCCGAGCACGGCACACCGGTCGTCGTTCCGCTCGCGCAGCCGGAGGCGACGGCATGACGCGCGGCGGTCGCATGACCCTGTGGGCCGTCGGGGCCCTGCTGCTGATCATGGTCGGCGGCGTCTGGATGATGCTGAACGCCATCGAGAGCCGCATCGACGCAGCATGCCTCGCGACGGTGGCGCGGGCACCCGAGGTGAAGCTGCTCACCGTCGAGCCCGATTCCGATGGCGCCTCCATGCGCGTGACCTATCCGGACGGGCTCGAGCTCGACGTGCCGAAGGCGCCCAAGCGCATCCTCAGTACGCTGCCCGGCATCACCGAGATGCTCTGTCACCTCGGGGCCGAGGCCCAGATCGTGGCCGTGTCGCCGCACTGCGACCATCCGCCCTCGATCCAGAGCAAGCCCCGGGTCGCCGTGCAGCCGCTCGATGCGGAGGGTGTGCTCGCGCAGAAAGCCGATCTGCTCATCGCCGACAGTCGCCTGTTGCGTCGCGACATCGGCCTCATCCGCAGTCGTGTCGGGGCCGTGCTGTTGCTCGACACGAGCCGCTCGCTCCCGCACCTGGCGCAGGCCATGCGCACGCTCGCGCTCGTGCTCGGTACCGAGGAGGCGATGGAGCGCCAGGCCGCGTTCTTCCGGCGCATGAACGCGCTCGTCGAGACGCTCGAGCGCGATGCGTCCGAGACACCCCCGCGCGTGCTCGTCGTCGCGCAGTGGGATCCGCTCTATGTGCTGGGCAGCGGCTCGCTGATCGACGACCTGCTGCGCCTGTGCGGCTGCGTGAACGTGGCGTGTGACCTCAAGAGCGACGCCTCAGGCACCTTCTCCGAGGAGCTGGTGATCGCGCGCAGGCCCGACGTCATCCTCTCGCTGCACGGCCCGCTGCCCGATCGGCTGAAGACCCGCTGGCGCACTGTGCCCGCCGTGAAGGACGGACGCGTGCTCGACGGCGAGTCCGACGACCTCATGCGCGCGGGCCCGCGCATCCTCGATGCCCTCGAGCGCCTTGCGCGGCAGCTGCGGGACGCGCGCTGATGCGCTGGACGCTGGCCGTCGTGTTCGTTCTGCTCGCGGCGGGCGCCGCGCTCTGCATGGGACCCGCCGCGGGCGTCGGGGCCGGCACCGTGTGGGACGTGCTGACGGGCGCGGCAGGCGCGGACGATGTCGGTGCGGAGATCGTGCGCACCGTCCGCATGCCCCAGGTGCTCCTCGGCCTGCTGGTCGGTGCGGCCTTGAGCATCTCGGGTGTCCTCTTCCAGGCGCTGCTGCGCAACGAGCTGGCGGAGCCGTACCTGCTCGGCGTCGGTCCCGGCGCGCTCGCGGGCGTCACTGCCGCCGCGTTCCTCGTGGGCGGCGGCGCGATGCCCGGCGCGTGGGCGCGCGGGGTCGCGGCGTTCCTCGGCGCCATCGCAGTCGCCGTGATCGTCTTCTCCTTCGCGCGTCGCGGCGGACGGCGGCCCGCCGTCACGGTGTTGCTCGCCGGCATCGCCGTCGGCGCGTTCGTCCACGCCATAGCGACCGGTGCCCTGCACACGCTGCAGGACTGGCACCATGTCGTGCGCTGGCTGCTGGGCGACCTGAGCCTGGCCGACTACGAGAAGGTCGCCGTCCTCGGCGGCGTGCTCCTGTTGGGGGGCAGCCTCGCCTGGGTCCGCGGCCGCGACCTCGACGTGCTGACGCTGGGGGAGGAGGCTGCCTGGTACACGGGCGTCGAGGTCCGCCGGGCGCTGTGGCTGCTCGGCGGCGTCGGCTGCCTGCTGGCGGCGGCGGCCGTCGCGCAGTGCGGCCTCGTCGGCTTCATCGGTCTCGTCGTGCCCCACATCGGCCGACGCCTGTTCGGTCCGGGCCACCGCGGGCTGATCCCGGCGGCCGCGCTGCTCGGCGCCGGCCTGCTCGTGCTCGCGGATGCCCTCTCGCGCACCCTGCACCCCCCGCAGGGCTATCCGCTGGCGGTCGTCACCGCCGTGCTCGGCGCGCCCGTCCTGGCGTGGCTCGTGCTGCGCCGCGTCGGCGCCTGATCGCCGGTAACGAGGTTATCTGTCCATATATTTTCATGGACACGAGGGCTCCCCGCAGGCCATGCTGCCGGGTACAACCACGGCTTCGTCCTGCCGGAGGCCCCCATGCAGCCCAGCCACAACCAGAGCGGCCGCGCTCTACCCCTCGTCCTCGTCCTGATCGCGGTCGCCGTCGTCGCCGTGCTCCTCGTCGCCGATCCGCTCGGCCTCAGTGGCTCCGGCGACGTCTCGGATGGCACGAACGGCGGCCCCGAGGATCTGCTCGGCGCCGAGAGCCCGGGCACGCAGGACGCCGAGACCTCCTCGCTTGGCACTGCCGGCCTGGCCGGGCGCTACGGCGCCGGCGACATGGGAGCGATCAAGGCGCGCCTCATCCGCGTCGGCACGCGCGAGCCGATGGCCGGCCAGGCCGTCGAGCTGCTCGACCGCCGCGGTCAGATCGTCACGCCCTTGCCGAGTGACGCGTCCGGCGTCGTGTGGTTCACCCAGGTGCGTCCCGCCAAGGGCTACCAGCTGCACATCAAGGGCGAGGGCTTCTCCGAGTTCACCCTGCAGGGCATCAGCGTGTTCCCGAGCGCCACGACCGACGTCGGCGACATCGTGCTTGGCAAGGACGTCGTCCTGCGCGGTCGCGTCGTCGACCTGAGCGGTCGGCCGGTACCCGGCACCTCCGTGTCGGTGCACACGATCGAGCGGCAGATGGCCAACAAGGGCATGCTCGTCTTCCTCGCGGAGCAGGCCGGCTCGGTGCCCATGCCGCTCTCGGCCGTCGACAGCGACGACGAAGGCTACTTCGCATTCTCCGCACTCGACGACGGGACGTATTCCCTCGTCGCGCGACACGGCGGCTACGCCAGCAAGCACGAGGCGGACGTCCTCGTCGCGCGTGACCGTGGCGCGGGCGTGCTCACGATCGTGCTCGGTCAGGCCGGCCTCATGTCCGGCCGCGTCACCGACCCCGAGGGCAAGCCGGTGGTCGGTGCGCAGGTGATCGCCGTGCGCGACGTTCGGCGCATGACGTCGAACCCGCTGCAGCGCGAGGTCGCCATCACCGACGGCGACGGCCGCTACACGATCGACACGCTGACCGCGAAGCAGCGCTACCGCTTCGGCGTCATCGCCAAGGGCTACGCGCCCATGTACGAGGTCTCCGGTGTCGAGATCACCGAGCAGGACCAGGAGAAGAACTTCACGCTGCTGAAGGGCGGCGACATCGCTGGCGTGGTCACCGACGAAGCCACGGGCAAGGCGATCGAAGGCGCCCGCATCGCGGTCTACGTCGGCCGGATGGGCTGGGGCCGCAACCGCGACGCGAACGCCAAGGCCGCGTCCGACCTCCGCCTCACCGACGAGAAGGGCAAGTTCCGCTTCGAGGCGCTCGCGCCCGGGCCGGTGTCCTCGGCCGTCGTCCAGGCGCCCGGCTACGTCACGGCGAGCTTCTCCATGTGGCCGCCGCCCGGCAACCAGTGGGCGGACGTCAAGGAAGGCGAGACCACCGAGGTCGAGGTCGCGCTGAAGCGCGGCGGCAGCATCACGGGCCGCGTCATCGCGTCGGAAGGCAGCACGCCGATCCAGGGCGCCGAGGTCATGCTGATGCAGACCGGCTGGGCCGCCATGGGCGCGATGTGGCTCGGCACGCCGAACGCCGTGACCGGCGCCGACGGCAGTTACGAGCTCGTCGGCGTGAACCCCGGCAAGTACCGCCTCATGGCCCTCGCCGATGGCTTCACGCCCGCGGGCGGGGAGCAGGGCGTCGAGGTGGAGATCGCCGCCGCCGGCGGCACCGTCGACAAGGACCTCACGCTCATCTCCGCCGGTGTCGTGACCGGCACCGTCGTCGACAACAACGGTGAGCCCGTCGCGGGCGTCCGCATCCGCATGCGCGCTGCGCCTGGCGGCAACGGCGAGGGCGCAGGCGGCTGGCGCAACCGCGGCATGAACATGGCGCGCCAGGCGCTGATGGGTGGCCGCAGCCCGGTCGACATGTCGGGCGAAGACGGGACGTTCCGCCTCGAGGGCGTCGGCAGCGATCAGATGTGGATCGTCTACGGCGAGAGCGAGGAGTACGTGAGCGGCGAGACGAAGCCGTTCAAGCTCAGCGCCGGCGAGGAGAAGGAAGTCGAGCTGCAGATGCTGCCCGGTGGTGCCCTGCGCGGGACCGTCGTCGACGAGAACGGCCGCCGCATGGCGGGCGTGCGCGTGCAGGTCGGCCGCCTGCCCGACGACCTCCAGGGCAAGGCCCGCATCAACTCGTGGGAGGCCCGCCGGGCGCTCGGCTCCAAGGCCTACACCACCGACGAGGAAGGCCGCTTCTTCGCGCCGAACCTGAAGCCGGGCCGCGCGCTCGTGCGCGCCACGAAGGACGGCTACGTCACCTTCTACAAGCGCAACGCCACGATCCGCCCGGGTGAGACGATCGAGAACTACACGATCGCCCTGTCCCGCGGCGAGGTGATCGAGGGCATGGTGCGTGGCGCCGACGGTGCGCCGCTGCGCCGCGCGACCATCTCGGTGACGACGGATCCCAACCCCGGCATCGACAACGACAGCGAGGACCAGGGTGGCGAGGCGTCCGAGGATGTGGAGCCCGCGATGTGGGCCCGCACCGACGACAGCGGCCGCTTCCGCATCGAGAACGTGAAGCCCGGCACCTACAACGTGGTCGTCTGGTTCGCGCCGGGCCACAAGGGCTGGATGCGGGACAACAGCGAGGCGGCGATCCACCGCAACGTGTCCATCCCCGGCTCCTCCCACGAGTTCCGACTCGAGCGGGCCGACCCGCAGCAGAACCCGATGGGTACCGGCCGCCGCGGGCGGTAGCCGACGCGCATCCGACGGCCTTGCACCGCCGACAACCGCACTCGTCGATTGCGGATGTGACCAACGTATGCCTTCGCGCGAGGTGGTGTCGACCGCGTCTGGGCGCGAATCGGAGGTGCTACGATGGGCGCCATGGCGACGAGCCGCCCGCTGAAGACCGTCGATGACTTCATGGCCCTTGGCGACGAGGTCCGTGCTGAGCTCATCGCGGGCGAGATCTACATGTCGCCCTCGCCGACCTCCGAGCACCAGTCGATTGCCGGCAACCTCTACGTGCTCCTGCGGCGTGCCACACAGCCGGCCGATGCGAGCCTGCTCTACATCGCCCCGCTCGACGTTCACCTTCCGTCCGGCGACATCGTGCAGCCCGACCTGCTGTTCATCCGCGAGGAGAACAGGTCGATCGTCCAGGACTGGATCCGGGGCGTACCGGATCTGCTGGTCGAGATCGTCTCTCCCGGCCACGCCGAGCGGGATCGCATCGTGAAGCGCGATCTCTACGCCCGGAACGCCGTGCCCGAGTACTGGCTGGTCGATGGCACGACGAAGACGATCGAGCGTCTGCTCCACGACGGCACGGACTACGCCCCCAAGGGCTACTACGGCATCGGCGACACGCTTACGACCGACCTGCTGCCCGGCCTGCGGCTGGCTCTGGCGGACGTGTTCCAGGCGTAGCGCGCAGGTCCCCTCCTGGGGCTGTCCATCGGAGGGCAGCACGTGCGAGGGTGTCATCCGGCTCCGAGGTGGCGGCTCGGGCCCAAGAAATCGGGCCCTGGGGGATTTCTCGGCAACTGCTGCGATCCGCGGCGGGGACTCCGTACATGCCGGGTGAACCACGACCCGCAGCAACGGAGCACGCCATGAAGTCCACGATCCTGATCCTCACCGTCGCCGTCGTCTCGATCGCCTTCCTCGGCGTCTCCTCGCCCACGACCGCCGTCGCCGAGACCCCGGCCGAGACCCCGGCCGAGGCGCCCGAGCGCATCCACCAGCCCAGCGCCATCGAGGAGGGCATCGGTGTTGCGCCCGCGATCGAGTTCACGCAGCCCGCGTCCACGTTCGATGCGCGCTTCGGCTCCGCCTGCTGATCCTTCCTCACCCGAAGGCAATCCCCAGTGACTCGGAGTCCTTTCATGACGACGTTCCTTCGCTTGCTACTCCTTGCCGGACTCATCGTGGCGGCGGTGCTTGTAGTGCCGTCGCTCCTCGAGAAGGACAACGCCGTGCAACGTCCCGACGAGGACGCAGAACTGCGCGCGTTCGATCCGTCGCGCATCGTCGTGGATCGCCATCTGCGGCGCGAGGTGGTCGAGGACGAGGTTCTCGTCAACCTCGCGCCGGGCGCCCGTGCCGCGGACTTCGAGGCGTGGCTCGAGAAGCAGGGCTGGCGGGATGTGCGCGTCGTGGGGCGCATCCCGCGGGTCGGTGTCCTGCAGCTGAGCGTGTCGCCCGACCGCCGGCATGCCGTCCGCGCCGCGATCGATGCCGAGCCCACGGTCGCCTCGGCCAGCCTGAACACCGTGTGGCGCACGCTGCGGACGTTCGACGATCCCGCCCTCGGGCCCGACAAGATGGAGGACTGGGGGCTTGATCGGATCGGCATGCCGTTCGCCTGGGACCGGACCACGGGCGGTGCCGTCGTGGGCGTCCTCGATGACGGCATCCGCATGGCGCACGAGGAGATGCGCGGCAAGCTGCGCGCACCCTACAGCTTCGCCACGCGCAGCGAGCGCATGCAGGATCGGCGCTACGGGACAGAGCCAGGCGCGTGGATCAGCGGCCACGGGACCCACGTTGCCGTCACGATCGCCGGAGCGGCGAACAACGGCGTCGGCACGGCCGGCGTGTCGCCCGACTCTCCCGTGATCCCCGTGCAGGTGCTCTATGCCCGTGCGGAGGGCATGAGGCCCACCGGAACCGACGCCGAGATCATCGCGGGCATGGAGTACGCCATCGACGCCGGCGCGTCGGTGCTGAACATGAGCCTGGGGGGTGGCATTCATCCCAACGATCACCACGCGTTCCAGCACGGTTCGGCTGCGACGCGCGCGGCCATCGATCGCCGCCTGACGCAGACCGCTCGCGAGGGACTGCGCACCTATCTCAACGTGCTTGCGCTGGCGCGCGAGCGTCGGGTGATCATCGTAAAGGCCGCCGGCAACGACAGCCTGCCGGCGCGTTGGGACTCGCTGTGTTTGTCCGAGCGCGTCATCGGCGTGGCCGCCACGGACATCGATGACCGCCGTTCCGTGTTCGGCTACACGGAGCTCGACGGTCGCCCCCACACGCCGATCCAGAACGGCTCACGCTATGGACCGGGCACCACGGTCTCGGCGCCGGGGTCGCGCATTTGGAGTGGGTTCGCCGATCCCACGATCCCCTACATGTACATGGACGGCACCTCCATGGCGGCGCCCCACGTTGCGGGGGTCGTCGCCCTCATGAAGTCCGTGAAGCCGGATCTGACGTTCGAGGAAGCGCGCGACATCCTCGTCTCCACCGGTACACGCTTGGAGACGGACCATCCGATCGGACCGCTCGTCAATGCCATCGGTGCGCTGCGTGAGCTCGACGCGCGGATCGAGGACGGTGTGGAGCCGCTGCCGCCCGAGCCGCCGCTGCGGCCCGGCCCCCCGCTTCCGGATCCCTTCGAGGACGAGGACGTCCCCGATGACCTTCCGCTTCCGCCGCTGCGGCCGGACCCGACCGATCCCGCGGACCCGATCGATGAGGACGAGCGGCCGGATCTTCCGACGGACCCCATCGAGGTGGACGACGGGCCCGAGGACCCGATGGACCGGATCGAGGCAGACGAGCGACCTGAGGATCCGACCGACCCGATTCAAGCGGACGAGCGTCCTGACGATCGAATCGAGGCGGATGAACGGCCCGCCGATCCGACACCGACGGTGCCTCCACCCTACGAGGATGTGCTGAAGGGCCCGCGTCCGTGGGACGACCCGCGGGTGCGCGCCACGATCGATGAGTGGCTGCGCATCGCCACGCCGCCGCCGGGCGGGCGCTACAACGAGTGGGGCGTGGGCATTGACAATCCCAACGTCAAGGTCAAGCCCAACTACAAGCCGGACTGGGCGGCGCAGAAGTATGAGTTCCTGTGGAACAACGCGCGGGACTGGCAGTCGCAGAACGTCGGCACGCTCTACGAGTACCTGCACGGGCTACCGCTGACCTCCACGGTCGAGCGACCCGAGAAGGCGACGTCGCCTTCGCCGCCTGCGAAGCCGAATCCGACCGAGCCCAAGCCCGTGTCTCCGCCCCGGCCCAAGCGTGACGGCTGGGTGCTCGTGGACCGCGACGTCCTGGATGCCGACAAGGACCTGGACACCACCCGCAGGGGGACGCACAGGCAGAAACGGTACAGCCACGGCGCCAACGAGACGTCCCTCACGACGAAGACGTTCCGCGTCACCAAAGCAGGCAAGGTGCTGGAGTCGCACTCGACCAACCGGGCGCGGTGGTCCGAGCTGCCGCGCGAAGTGGCCGCGAACCGACCTATCCGCATCGAGGCGAAGCTCGACATGCGGATCCTCAAGAGCGGTCGCGTTGTCTACGGGCGCAACTTGCAGATCATCGTGCGAGGCGCCGATGTACGCGTCCTCCCGCCGGCCAAGCCGCACCCCCGCCGCGGTGCGTACGTTGCCGTGGACCGGGACACCCCGCAGGCCCGGATGGTCGTCGAGGTGACGCCGCGCTCGAACGACGCGGATCAGATCTCGATCCGGATCAGGACGACGGGCTACACGGTGATGTATCTCTACCGCCGGCAGTGAGCGAAGCCGGCGTAGACCTACTCCCGGCGCCGGCGCCACATGTTGAACAGGATGAATGCACCCATGCCTGCCGCGGCCAGGAAGAGCAGCATCGAGAGACCCGGGTAGCCCCAGAGCCGCCAACCCGCCTCGACACGGCTGAAGAGGCCCGCGCTGACGATCAGCGCCGCCAGGATGATGCCCAGCGTGAGGTTGTTGGCCGCGCGTCGGACCGTCGGGGCGAACTCGCCATCGTCCGTCATGCGCATCTTGACCTCGAGCTGGCTGTTCGCGGCCTTGTCCATGATGCGATTGAGGCGCTCGGGCAGCTTCTGGATGAGGTCCCCGGTCTCGAGCAGCGTGTTGAGCAACTCGCCCGGCGCCAGGCGCTGCAGCATCTGCTTGCGCAGCAGCTTCTGCGCGCGGGCCTT
>JASJDY010000230.1 GCA_030065025.1 Planctomycetota bacterium | reverse complement strand
GCGCCGACGATGGCCGTCACCACCATGACCTCGGGCGTGAGCATGAAGGCCATGCGGCCGACCAGGTACACACCCGCGGCGACCATCGTGGCAGCGTGAATGAGGGCGCTGACCGGCGTCGGGCCCTCCATCGCGTCGGGCAGCCAGACATGCAGACCGAGCTGCGCGCTCTTGCCCATGGCGGCGAACAGGAGGCCGAAGCCGGCCACGGTGAGCCACACGCCGCCGAACGTCCCGTCCCCGACCGCGTCGAAGACCTTCTCGAAGTCGAACGAGCCGACGACGCCGCCGATGATGCAGATCGCCAGCAGCATGCCGAGGTCGCCGATGCGCGTGGTGATGAACGCCTTCCGCGCGGCGTTGCAGGGGTCCTTCTTCTCGCTCCAGAACCCGATCAGCTTGTAGGAGCAGAGGCCGACGAGCTCCCAGCCCATGAAGAGGTGGAGCAGGTTGTCGGCGAGCACCAGGATCAGCATCGACACGCTGAACATCTGCAGCCACGCGAAGAAGAGCGGGTACTTCGCGTCGCCCTTCATGTACCCGATGCTGAACAGGTGCACGAGGAAGCTGACGCCGCTGACCACGACGAGCATGACCGCCGTGAGCCCGTCGAGCCAGATGCCGATGCCCCAGTCCATGCCGGTGCCGGCCGGCAGCCACGCCCCGAAGTCGAGGTGCAGCGGGGCGGGAGACGCCCACCCCAGGACATCCAAGGCGATCGCGATGGAGGCCGCGAGGCTTGCGCCGATGGCCACGACCGTCATCCACGCGCCGGCGTTCCCCAGGCGCTTCCCGAAGACGTACTGGAAGACGAACCCCACGAGGGGTGCGATCAGCACGGTCAGGCAGAGCGTCTGGAGGGTGTCTACGGACAAGGGGTCAGCCCTTCAGGGTGTCGATCTGGTCGACGTCGATGCGGTCGCGGCTGTCGAACACGTTGAGGATCAGCGCCAGCGCCACGGCGGCTTCCGCCGCTGCGATCGCCAGCACGAAGAGCGCGAAGATCTGCCCGTTGATCGCTCCCGGAAGCCGGTTGTAGTGATCGAAGGCCACGAGGTTCACGTTGGCAGCGTTGAGCATCAGCTCGATGCCGATGAGGATCGCGACGGCGTTGCGGCGCGACAGCACCGCGATGAGGCCGGCGCAGAACAGCGCGGCGGCGACCACGAGGTAGTGCTGCAGCGTGATGACGAGGAGCAGGCTCATGCGTCGCTCCTCCGCCGGCGCGCGAGGTAGGCGGCCCCCACCAGTGCCGCCAGCAGCAGCACGGAGGCCAGCTCGAAGGGGATCAACATGCCGTCGGGGTCGAGGAAGGCCCGTCCGATGTCCGCGGTGGTCGGTTCGGGCTCGGCGGGCTTCTCCGGCGTGGGGAAGGTGGTGCCGCCGATGGCCAGCAGGAGCACGAGGAACAGCAGCCCGCCGGCGAGCACGGCGAAGGTCTTCGTGGAGCCGCGCTCGACGCCCAGCTTGATCTCGGTGCGGGCCGTGAGCAGCACGCCGAAGACGAGCAGCACCAGGATGCCGCCGACGTACACGATGACCTGGGCGAGCGCGACGAAGTCGGCGCCGAGCATCGCGTAGAGCGCCGCGACCATGAAGAACGTGGCCATCAGCCCGAACGCTGCGTGCACGATCTTGGGCGCGACGGCCGCAGCCATCGCCGCGACGATGGCGACGCCCGCGAAGATGAAGAAGAGCAGGTCCGGGATCAGCTCGGAAAGCTCGGGCAGGGCGGCGAGCGACGACATCTAGTCCTTGCCCTCCAGGTGCCCGCGCAGGCCCGCGTCGGGATGGGCGCTCGTCTTGGCCGTGCGCCACGGCCCCTCGCCGTTCATGAAGTCGATCTTGACGTGCTCGGTGCGGTCGAAGGAGGCCAGGTCGTACTGCTGGCCCATGTGGATGCAGTCCACGGGGCACGGGTCGACGCACAGCTCGCAGAAGAGGCACTTGTTGTAGTCGATCTCGTAGACCGTCAGCACCTTCTGCTTGCCCTTGCGCTCGCCCTTGTCCTCCTCAATGCGAATGCAGTCGACCGGGCAGGCCTTCGCGCACAGGTAGCAGACGATGCACTTCTCGGGCTCGAACTCGTGCAGTCCGCGCTCGTACGGGCTGAAGTACGTCTCCTCGCCCGGGTCCGGGTACTGGATCGTGGTCGGCTTCGTCATGAAGTGCCGCCACGTGAGTCGCATGCCCTTCGCCGTGGTCGTGACGCCGTGCCAGATGTTCTTGAGGTAGCTCTTCATCTAGCCGCCCCCCATGAGCCACGTACCGAACGCGTTGGCTCGGCCGCCGAAGACGGTCATGGCGAGCAGCACCTGGATGGCCATGCCCACGACGCAGACGACGCTGACCGGCAGCAGGACCTTGTAGCAGAGGTACATGACGCGATCGATGCGGAAGCGCGGCAGGGTCCAGCGCACCCAGATCATGACGAACAGCAGGGCGATCGTCTTGCCGAAGAGGATCAGCGCGCCGATCCACCGCGAGAGCGGCCCGCTCAGATCGATGTCGAACCCTGGTGACCAGCCGCCGAGGAAGAGGATGGCGGTCACCATGGAGAAGAGGATCATCGCGGCGTACTCGGCGAGGAAGAACACGGCGAAGCGGAAGCCCGTGTACTCCGTGTGGAAGCCCGCGACGAGCTCGGACTCCGCCTCCGGCAGGTCGAACGGCGCGCGCTTGAGCGCGGCCAGCGCGGAGACGAAGAACGCGAAGAAGGCGACGAAGGCGAACGGTCCGCGGAACACGTACCAGTTCCAGAACCAGCCTTCCTGCTGGTAGACGATCTCGCTCAGGTTCATCGTGCCGGCGAGCACGACGATCGACAGCGCGGCGAGCCCGAGGGGCAGCTCGTAGCTGACCATCTGTGCGACCTCGCGCATCGCGCCGAGGATGGCCCACTTCGAGTTGCTGGCCCAGCCGGCCATGATGATCCCGACCACCTCGATGCTCGTGAGCGACAGCACGAGGAAGATGCCGACGTTCATGTCGGCCGCGACGAGGTAGTGGCCGAAGGGGACGACCGCGAACGCGGCGAAGGCGCCGACGAACACGATGATCGGCGCGATCAGGAAGATCGGCTTGTCGGCCGTCTTCGGGACGATGTCCTCCTTGCCGAGCAGCTTGAGGCCGTCGGCGAGGAACTGGAGCAGCCCTTGGGGACCGACGCGGTTCGGCCCGATGCGGGCCTGCATGCGGCCGGAGACGCGGCGCTCCAGCCAGACCGTCTCGCCGGCCAGCGCACTGGCGTAGACGAGCACGAGGTTGCAGGCGATGACCATGCCGGCCGCGTAGACCAGCCCGACCGGCAGGCCCTGGAGCCAACTGGTGGACTCGATGAGCTGGTCGAGGAGGGACTGCATCAGCGATCCACCTCCCCCAGCACGATGTCGAGGCTCCCGATGATGGCGACGAGGTCCGCGATGAGCTGGCCCTCGGCGATCTCGGTGATGCAGGCGATGTTGCTGAACGACGGACCACGGCAGCGGGCGCGCCACGCCTTGTCGGACTTGCCGGCGCTGACCATGTAGCAGGCGAGCTCACCGCGCGGGTTCTCGCCGCGGATGTAGACCTCACCCGCGGGCGGCTTGAAGCCCTTCGGCACGCGGCCCATCACCGGCCCCTCGGGCATCTGCTCGCGGGCCTGGCGGATGATCTTCAGCGACTCCTCGATCTCGCGCACGCGGATCCAGTGGCGCTGGAAGCAGTCCCCCAGCACGCCGCCGATGTCGCTGGCGCCGTAGGGCACCTCGAAGTCGAAGCGGTCGTAGATCGAGTACGGGGCATCGCGCCGGCAGTCCCAGTCGACGCCGGCCGCGCGGAGCCCGGGCCCCGTGACGCCCCAGCGGACACCGGTGTCGCGATCGATGATGCCGACGCGGAACGTACGCTCCTGGAACACGCGGTTGTGCAGCAGCAGCGTGTTGTATTCGGGCATCCGCCGCTCGACCTCGCTGGTCCACGCGTCGAGCTCGTCGAGCCAGTCCTGCGAGAGGTCGCGCTTCACGCCGCCGATGCGGATGTAGTGGTAGAGCAGACGCCCGCCGGAGATGTGGTCCAGCAGGTCCATGCCGCGCTCGCGCTCGCGGAACTGGTGCAGGAACGGCGTGAACGCCCCGAGATCGAGGCCGTAGACGCCGATGGCCATGAGGTGGCTGAGGATGCGCTGGACCTCGGCGACGATCACCCGGATGTACTCGGCGCGCTCGGGCACCTCGATGCCGCCGAGTCGCTCGATCGCCATGCAGCCGACGTGCTCGTTGCAGATCGCCGCGAGGTAGTCCATGCGGTCGAGGTACGGGATCCACTGGTAGTAGGGCAGGCTCTCGCCGATCTTCTCGGCGCACCGGTGGATGTTGCCGACGTGCGGCTGCAGCGCGCGCACGTGCTCGCCGTCCGTGCGGACGGCGACGCGCAGCACGCCGTGCGTGGCGGGGTGCTGCGGCCCCATGTTGAAGACCATCTCCTCGGTGCGCAGGTCGCGCCCGACGGCCTCCTGCCGCTCGTGGATCTCGACGGCGCCCTCGGGCTCGCCGCCGCTGCGCAGATCCGGTCCCCGCTCGGCCATCAGTAGCCCTCCGGCGGGATGATGGGCACGCCGTGGTAGCTGGCGGGGTACTCCCAGTCCTTGCGGAGCGGGTGGCCGGGCCAGTCGTCGGGGAGCAGGATGCGGCGGAGCTCGCGGCGGCCGGTGAAGCGCACGCCGACGAGGTCCCAGGTCTCGCGCTCGTGCCAGTCGGCGCCGGTCCAGATGTCCATGACCGTCGGCACCTCGCCCGGATCGCGCGGCACACGCACCTTCAGGGCCACCCAGGGGTCGTTCTTGAGCGCGCGCTGCCCGTAGCCGGGCTCGGGCTTCAGCTCGAAGGAACAGAGGTGGTAGACGACCTCGAGCTCGCCCCCCTCCCCCGCGTCCGGCCAGTCGACGCCGGAGATGAGGTGACAGCAGTCGAGCTTCGTGTCGGCGTGGTCACGCAGCAGCCAGCAGGCCGCACGGAGGTCCTCGGCGCGGACCTGGATCCAGGGGTGGCCGCCGGTCAGCTCGTACGCGACGACGCCGTCGGGGATGGCCGCCTGCAGGACGGCGAGCGCCCGCTCCGTGACGGGGTCGGCGGGCGGCGCGGCGGGTGTGTCCGTGCTCTCGCTCACGCGGCCTTCCTCGTCAGGACGCGCGGGCGGCGCCCGCGCCCTTCCGTCCGGTCTTCGCCTCGATGGTTGCCAGCGACTCGCCCGTGCGCTCCTGGATGCGGAACTGCAGCTTGCGGATGGCGTCGATGAGCGCCTCCGGCCGCGGCGGGCAGCCGGGCAGGTAGACGTCCACGGGCACGATCAGGTCGACGCCCTGGACGACGTGGTAGCCGTAGCGGCTGTAGGGCCCGCCGCCGATGACGCAGGCGCCCATGGCGATCACGTACTTGGGATCGGGCATCTGCTCCCAGAGCCGCTTGAGGCGCGGGGCCATCTTGTGGCTCAGGGTGCCGGCCACGATCATCAGGTCGCTCTGCCGCGGCGAGGCGCGGAACACGCCGGCACCGAAGCGGTCGAGGTCGTACTTCGTGGCCGCGGTGGCCATCATCTCCATCGCGCAGCACGCGAGACCGAAGGCCATGGGCCACAAGGCGTTACGGCGCCCCCAGTCCTTCACCCACTGCACCTTGGTCAAGATGACCGACTGCTGGAGCTCCGGGTCGAGCAGCACCTCCCCCGGCTGCGCGTCGTCAGGCATCGTCACCTCCTGAAACGGCGGTCTCCGCCTTCTGGCGGACGGCAGGGGCGTCCAGGGTCACTTCCGTGCGCTCGTCCGGCTCCCGCGACGGGGTGGCGGTGCCGGACGAGGTCCACTCGATGTCGCCGCGGGCCCACACGTAGGCCAGCCCGACCATCAGGATCGCGATGAACGTGCCCGCCTCGACGAGCGCGATGACGCCCAGGCCCTCCTCCGTGAGCTCGCGGAAGACCGCGCCCCAGGGGAACAGCAGGGCGATCTCGACATCGAAGATCACGAACATCAGCGCGACCGTGTAGAAGCGGATGTCGAAGCGGATCCAGGCCGGCCCGATGGTGGGCTCGCCGCACTCGTAGATCGCCACCTTGCCCGGTTCGTGGGTGCTCTTCGGGCGCAGCAGGCGCGCGATCACCAGGTTCCCGACCACGAAGAGGGCCGCGAAGACCGTGAAGACCAGGACGTTGGCGAACTCGAAATACACCCGTTGCTCTCGGGGCCGTCGTTCGGGAACCGCTGCGTAGCACTCCCACGCCGGACGCAGCGGCGCGCAGCCTATCAAACCCCACCCCGGCCGCGCGCCCGAATCCGGGCCCGGCGGCGCCGTCTAGGGCCCTTCGCTAGCGGCGCCGGGACGGGTTCGCGTGCGGTCGTGTGACACGTGTAGGATGCCCGCCGTGCAGTCCTTGATCGGAGCCAGCAAGATGCCGTATCGGACCCTCACCGTGGGCGCGCGTCGCCCCCTCTTCTGGATGCTCGCCGTCGCCCTCGTGGTGGCGCTGCCCTCGGGCAGTGCGGACGCCGCGCCGCCGCAGCTCGCCGGGGTGGAGCTGATCGAGGCCTGGCCGGACGTCGAGTTCAAGGAGCCCATCTACGTCACGCACGGCGGGGACGGCTCGGACTTCCTCTACGTCCTCGAGCAGCCCGGCACGATCAAGCGCATCAAGAAGTACCGTGGCGTGGGCAGCGTGCCGCAGCCCAGCGTGTTCCTGGATCTGCGCAGCCGCGTCTACGCCCGCTCGCAGGGCGGCTTGCTGTGCATGGCCTGCCACCCGCAGTTCAAGACGAACCGCCTCTTCTACGTCAGCTACCTCGCCACGAACCCGAACCCGGGTCCCGAGGCGCGCAAGTTCAAGCT
>JASJDY010000229.1 GCA_030065025.1 Planctomycetota bacterium | reverse complement strand
CAGGTCACCGAACGTGCCGTGGGGTCCGCCGTGGATCATGTGCACGAGCGGCAGGGGCGTACCCTCCTCGTGGTCCGGCGGCAGGATCACCACGGCCTGCACCGACTCGCCCTCCGCGCCTTCGAAGCGGTAGTCGCGGACCTCGCCGAGCGCGACGTCTTCCAGCGCGTCCTGCGTGAAGAAGGTCACGCGCTCGCCCTCGCCGCCGGCCACCGGCACGCGCCAGACCTCGGGCGGCTCCGACGCGCTGTGGCGCAGGAAGTAGATGTTCCCGTCGGCCGACGGCCGCGGCCCCGAGCACGTGCCGCCGCGGAAGATCGCGTCGGGATGCACGCCGTCGCGGATGGCCTCGCCGGGCTCGAGGTGCCAGATGGGGGAGCCGCCGTCGTCCTCGGCGTGGAACCACAGGTTGTGGCCGGCGCCGAAGCGCCAGGCCGCGGGTGCGCGGTCCCAGTCCTCGAGCACGGGGCCCTCCAAGCCGTCGGCGAGCATCAGGCGCACGAGCCGCGGGCGGTCCGAGTAGAAGTCAGGATCCTCCGTCCGCCCGTACAGCACGCCGCGGCCGCACGGCGTGTACCGCGGCCGTATGGAGTTGGCCGGGTTGTCCGCCGTGAGCAGCTCGGGCTCGGCGCCCTCCGCCGTCAGCGACAGCCGGAACACGTCGCTGCGCGGCCGCCCCGTCGGCCCCACCCGGTGCATCGCGCCGAGCAGCAGCTCCGTGCCGTCGACATGGAGGTCGTACGCGCCTGCCGGATCCATCAGGTTGAACCAGAGCCGGCTGTTCGGCATGAGGTCCCGGATCTCGCCCGAGGCGAGGTCGAGGTGGAACAGGTGCACGAGCTTCCCGCCTACGATCCAGCGATCCCAGAACCGGTAGAAGCGGTCCTCGGTTGCGTACACCGCGTACGGCTCTTCCTTGCGTCGCTCGTCTTCTGCGCGCGTCGCCTCGACGTCGAGGTGCTCCTCGTAGAGCCAGGCACCGAAGATGAGCCCCGAGCCGTCGGGGAGCCAGGTCGGGTCGAGTACGCCGAGCGGCATGTCCGTCACCCGCTCGGCCTCGCCGCCCAGCAGCGGCAGGACGTGGAGTTGTCCCGGGGCCTTGGGGTCGTCGGCCGGCCGCGCGACGAAGGCCATGCGGTCGCCGTTCGGCGAGAATGCGGGCTGGACGGCGTGGCGATCGGGTGCGGTCAGCGGGCGCGGCTGGCCGCCGTCGGTCGGCACCAGCCAGAGGCGGCTCGTGCCGCGGTTGTCCTCCATCGAGAACGTCGTCACCGGCACGGCCAGGTGATGCCCGCCGGGGGCCGGAACCGGACCGCCGACCCGCGGGATCGACCACAGGACCTCGGCGTCCATGGGGCGCGAACCCGGTCTCGGGCCGTGCAGCCGACGGTAGCTGATCGTGGATCCAGACTCGGTCATGGTGTGCTCCGTGCCCCCTTGGAGGGTGAGCTGCGGTATATCCCGCAGCGAACTGTGGACAGGTCCCCGGCTCGGGGGGTGCTTCGCGCGATAATCCCCAGCAGAGTGCCCTCTTTACGTTTGGTTTAGCCCCTCTTCATCTGGCTTCAACTTTGCTATCTAGGCACGGCCGGCCCCGCTCTGCCTCGCGTCGCCGGCAGGAGGAGTGACAGGCATGAGTAGGGATACCGTTAGGCGCATCGTCTGCATCGTAGCGATCGGGCTGCTGGCGGCGTGCGGCGGCCGCGGCGGAAAAGGCGGCCGCACCATCATCCAGAACAAGGGCTCGGACACGCTCGTGAACGTAGCTCAGGCCTGGGCCGAGGCTTACGCCAAGATCAAGCCCGACGTCGCGGTGGCCGTCACCGGCGGCGGCTCCGGCACCGGCATCGCCGCGATGATCAACGGCACCGTCGACATCGCCAACGCCAGCCGCAAGATGAAGCAGAAGGAGATCGACCTCGCCAAGTCGAAGGGCATCGACCCCAAGGAGTGGGTGGTCGGCTTCGATGCGCTCGCGGTCTACATCCACAAGGACAACCCCAAGAAGAAGTACACGATCAAGGAGCTCGCCGACATCTACGGCGAGGGCGGTCCCGTCGAGAGCTGGAGCGACTTCGGCATCGAGGTACCGGGCTGCGACAGCGCCAAGATCGTGCGCATCAGCCGCCAGAACAACTCCGGCACGTACGCCTACTTCCGCAAGACGGTGCTCGGCAAGAACGACTTCAAGCTCGGGTCGAACGACCTGCACGGCAGCAAGGATGTCGTCGATGCGGTCGAGAAGACGCCGTGTGCCATCGGCTACAGCGGTCTCGCGTACGCCACCGAGCACGTCGGCCTTGCGGATGTGGCCAAGGACGCCAACAGCCCCTACGTCACGCCTTCGGTGACGTCGGCGGTCGACGGCAGCTACCCGATCGCACGCCCCCTGCTCATGTACACGAATGGTGAGCCCAAGGGTGCCGTGAAGGAGTACCTCGACTGGATCCTCAGCGAGGAAGGCCAGAAGATCATCAAGCGCAAGGGCTACGCGCCGGTCATCGAGATCTCAGGCGAGTGATCGCCAGGTTGGCGCCCGGCCGGAGAGTGGCCGGGCGCCTCCATGCAGTGGGAGGGACGAGGTGAGCCACTACGAGGAACGTCTCCAGAAGGACCTCGATGCGATTCGCGCGTCGGTCGGCGAGGTCGGGAAGGACGTGACGAACGCCGTACAGCGGGCCTGTCGCGCGCTCCTCTCACACGATCGGGCGGAAGCCGCTGAGACGATCGTCGGTGACATGCCGATCAACCGTGCCATTCGGCGGATCGACAAGGAGTGCCACTTCTTCGTAGCGCGCCACCTGCCAAGCGCCGGGATCCTGCGCTTCATCTCGTCGGTGCTGCGCCTGACCATCGCCATCGAGCGCATCGGTGACTATGCCGCCAAGATCGCGCGTGAGACCGTGCAGCTTTCGGAGCCCGTCTCCGGGACGGTCGCCCGAGACGTCGAGCTCATGAGCGAGCAGTCCCTCGGGATGCTCAAGCAGGCGCTGAAGGCCTTCGTCGAGGGCAACGCCGATCAAGCTCGCGGCACCATGGGCATGGCCGCACAGGTCGACAGCAGCTTCGAGCGGGTGTTCGCCGATCTCCTGCGCGAGGGCGAGAAGCAGTCACGTTCCGTCGCCGATCTCTTCGCGCTGCTCACGGTCTTCCACCGTCTCGAGCGGATCAGCGACCAGGCCAAGAACATCTGCGAAGAGACCGTCTTCGCCGTGACTGGAGAGACCAAGGAGCCGAAGGTCTATCGCATCCTGTTCATCGACGGTCCCAACGATCTGTGGAGCCCCATGGCGGAGGCCATCGCAGCGAAGGCCTTCCCGAACAGCGGCACCTACGCCAGCGCCGGCTGGGCTCCAGCCGAGGCCATCGATGCCACGCTCGACAGCTTCCTCGAGGGCAAGGGCGTGCCGAGCCGCCATGCGAATCCGGTGGCGATCCCTACGACGCACGACGAGCTCGACGACTACCACGTGATCATCAACCTCGACAGCGGCATTCGGCAGCATCTCGCCGAGCATCCCTTCAAGACGACGCTGCTCGACTGGGATCTCGTGCCCGACGGCGCGATCACGCCGGAGGTCATGGAGGACGTCTACAAGAAGATCGCTGTCAATACGCGTGAGCTGATGGAGAAGCTGCGCGGTGAGGACGCCGACTAGTGAGCCGCGAGTCGACTTCCAAGCTGCCCAACCTCGATCGCCGCGACTTCGCGTGGTTCGTCGACAAGGGCATGCAGGTCTTCATGTTCATCGGTGGCATCTCGGCCATCGTGTTCATCATCGGGATCTTCGTGTTCATCACGAAGGAGGGGCTGCCCTTCATCACCGACACGATGAACTTCGGCGAGTTCTTCACGTCGCCGCGCTGGCGCCCGACGTCGGAGAACAACCCGACCTACGGCGCGCTGGCACTCATTGTGGGTACAGCCAGCGTGACCGGCTTCGCGATGGTCGTCGCGGTGCCGTTCTCCCTGGGCGCGGCGATCTTCATCGCGGAGTTCGCTACGGGGCGCACGCGCGAGATCCTCAAGGTCCTCGTGGAGATGCTGGCCGCCATTCCCTCGGTCGTGTGGGGCTTCATCGGTCTCAGCATCATGAATCCGCTGATCATCGACACGTTCAACGTGCCGGTGGGTCTCAACGTCCTCAACGCCGGCATCATCCTCGGCCTGATGGCGGCGCCGATCATGACGACGATTGCCGAAGACGCGCTCAAGGCCGTGCCGGATACCTATCGCGAGGCGGCCGAGGCGATGGGGGCCACCCGCTGGCAGATCGTCTGGCGCGTCGTCCTGCCGGCCGCGCGCAACGGCCTCGTGGCCGCGGTCCTGCTCGGCGTGGGTCGCGGCTTCGGTGAGACGATGGCCGTGCTCATGGCCAGCGGCCACTCGATCAACTTGCCCGGTGGCATCTTCGACTCCGTGCGTGCGCTGACCGCAACGATCGCGGCCGAGCTGGGCGAGACCGTCCAGGGGTCCGATCACTACCGCGCGCTGTTCACGCTCGGCATCCTGCTCTTCATCGTCACCTTCGTCATCAACCTGACCGCAGACCTCGTCGTGCGCGGCGTGCGGAAGAAGTGAGGAGGTAGCGATGTTTGCAGCAACCGACCTCAATGCGAGCAACCGCCGCAAGCAGGGGCTCATCAAGACGCTCTTCCTCTTGATGACCATCCTGCTCATCGTCCCGGTGCTGATCATCCTGACGGTGCTCATCGTGAAGGGCGGCCCGGTCATCTCGTTCGAGTTCCTCTTCAGCGATCCCAAGGACGAGATGACCGCGGGCGGCATCTTCCCGGCGCTGATCGGTACCGTCTGGCTCGTGTCCGTCGCGCTGTTGGCTTCCGTGCCGCTCGGCATCGCCGCGGCGGTCTACCTCAGCGAGTACGCGCCGGACAACTGGTTCACGCGGACCATCAACCTCGCGATCATCAACCTGGCCGGTGTGCCCTCGATCGTTCACGCCCTCTTCGGCGTGGGCGCGTTCGTGCTGTTCTTCAAGTTCGGAACGAGCATCCTGGCAGCCAGTCTCACGCTGGCGGTCATGACGCTGCCCATCGTCATCGTGGCGACCCGCGAGTCGCTGCAGGCCGTTCCCCAGGCTTTCCGCGAAGCCTGCTGGAACATGGGTGCGACCCGCTGGCAGACCATTCGACGCATCGTGCTGCCGAACTCGATCAGCGGCATCCTCACAGGTGTGATCCTCGAGGTGTCGCGAACGGCCGGCGAGACGGCGCCCATCATGTTCACGGGTGCCGCGATCTTCCTGCCCTTCCTTCCGGAGGGCGTGGGTGACCAGACGATGGCGATGTCCCTGCACCTGTACGCCATGGCCACGCAGGTGCCGCTGCCCGAACACGCCGCCAATCTGCCGTACGGCGTGGCGCTCGTCCTGATCGGCATGGTGCTCGCGATGAACGCGATTTCCATCGGATTCCGCATGTGGTTGCGAGGCAAGAAGAAGTGGTAGACGTAGGTAGCCCCGCATCCGTCGCCTCCGACGTCAAGGTCGCCGTGCGCGATCTGACGATCCGCTACGGCAGCCACGTCGCGCTGCGTGACGTTACGCTCGACATTCGCGAGAACGAGATCTTCGGGATCATCGGACCCGCCAACAGCGGCAAGACGTCGTTCCTGCGCGCGCTCAACCGGATGGACACCTTCACCACGGAGATGGCCGTCGATGGGTCCATCGAGTTCGCCGGTCACGACATCAACAAGATCAAGAATCTCTACGCCCTGCGCAAGCGGATCGGCGTCGTCTTTCCCCTGCCCGTCGGCCTGCCGCTGAGCATCTACGACAACGTCGCGCTCGCTCCCCGGCTCAATGGCGTGAGGAAGCGATCCGAGCTCGACGTCATCGTTGAGCGCTGCCTGCAGCGGGCCGCCCTCTGGGACGAGGTGAAGGACCGCCTGAAGTCGCTTGGCAGCCTGCTGTCCGGTGGTCAGCAACAGCGCCTGACGATTGCGCGCGCGCTGTCGCAGGATCCGGATCTGCTGCTCCTCGACGAGTTCTCGATCGCCGTCGACCCGGTGACCACCATGCGCATCGAGGATGTGCTCAAGGAGCTCAAGCAGGAGGTCACGATCGTGCTCGTCACGAACCTCGTGCAGCAGGCGCGGCGCCTCGCCGACCGCACGGCCTTCTTCCTGATGAGCGAGTGCGTAGAGATCGCCGAGACGGAGGCGTACTTCGACGGCCGCGTGCAGGATCCGCGTTCGCGCGACTACGTGGAGGGGCGCTTTGGCTAACCAATCGTCCATTGGCACCGAGCTCGCCATCCAGACGCGTGGCTTGAACCTCTGGTATGGCACGTTCCAGGCTCTGTTCGACGTCGATCTCGACATCAAGCAGGGCATCATCACGTCGCTGATCGGTCCGTCGGGCTGCGGCAAGTCCACCTTCCTGCGCAGCGTCAACCGCATCAACGAGCGCCTCGGCTACGTGCGTACGACGGGCACGATCGAGGTCTGCGGCTACGACATCCTGGGTGAGGGCGTCGAGCTGGTGCAGGTGCGCAAGCAGATCGGCATGGTGTTCCAGCGGCCCAACCCGCTGCCGCTGTCGATTCGCGACAACGTCCTCTTCGGTCACCGCCTCCACACCCCGAAGGGCGAGCGCGTGTCCTCCGAGGATCACGACGCCATCGTCGAGGAGGCGCTCCAGCAAGTCCTGCTGTGGGACGCCGTGAAGGACATCCTGAAGCGGCCTGCCATCAGCCTCTCGCTCGAGCAGCAACAGAAGCTCTGCATCGCGCGCCTGCTGCCGGTCAAGCCTACGGTGCTGCTCATGGACGAGCCCTGCTCCGCGCTGGATCCCGCCGCGACGAGTGCGGTCGAGGAGCTGATCTGGGAGCTCAAGGGCCA
>JASJDY010000228.1 GCA_030065025.1 Planctomycetota bacterium | reverse complement strand
CTGCGCGAGAGCGAAGGCGCCGAGGATCAGCACGGTGGCGGTCAGGATGGTGAGGGCGATGCGCATGGGTTCCTCCCGTTCGCGAGACGGCGCCCATGGTAGGCCCGACGCCCGAGATCGGGCACCGCGATCCCGTCTGATGGAATCCCGCCTTCATCCGCGCCGTTCCCTCCCCGCGCCCGGGAGTTGCCCGCCGGCCGAACCGCGGGCAGGATCGGTGCCCCGGGGTCCCCCACGTGATGCGCTTCCTCCCCCCCCTCCTGGTCCTGCTCGTCCTCGGGACGGTCGCGGTGCGCTGCGCCCAGAACCCGCACCGGGAGGAAGCGCGCGTGCGCATCACGGGCCTGATCCAGGGAGCGAACCTGGAGCGCGCGCGCGAGGTCCTCGAGGACTACACCCAGCGCTACACCACCATCGAGGACCGCTGGTTCGCCTCGGGCATGTGGTTCCGCCTGCGGGATCCTGTCCGCGCCCTGGACACGATCTGGAACGACCCGGCCATCGCCGGCGCAGAGGGCACGGCCCGCCGCTTCGCGGAGACCGGCCTGCTCGCCATCGGCTGGGAGACCGAGGACCGACGCGACCCGACCATGATGGAGCCGTGGGTGCTCATCGCGCTCGCGGAGGGCGGACACGACTGGGCGCAGGAGCGCCTGGCGCAGTACGGGCGCGAGCTGCAGCTCGAGGCCGCGATCCTCTACTTCTTCCCGGCGTACCGTCAGGCGTCGCGCGCGCCGCTGGAGACGCTGGTCACCGCGTTCCGCGAACGCGGCGAGGAGATCTTCGACGTCGCCGCTGCGCTGGGCGCGCTGCGCGCCGAGGACTACCCCGAGAAGGCGCGCGACATCGCGTCGCTGCGCAAGGTGCTCGTGAGCGAGGACTGGCGGCGGACGTACCGCGACGTGTGGATGGTCGCCGCGATCGCGCTGGGGCGCTCGGGTGATCCCGGCGCGCTCGAAGCACTCCAGGGGGCGGCCGCCCGCCTCGAGGGCTCGGTCGACGAGCGCGACCGGGGCGACCTCGCCCGCGTACGCCTCGGGCTGCTCACCGCGGGGCGCTTCGAGGTGGACCCGCCCCTCGCCAAGGAGGTCTTCGGCCGGCGTCCCGACCTGCAGGTGACGAGCTGGTACATGGAGGCCCTCATCCATCGCTACCGCTCGGGCGACAAGCGCTCGGAGCTCAGGCTGCGCCAGATCTGGGAGGGCCCGGGTGCCCGCGTGCGGCCGCTGCGCTCGCGCATCGCGCGTGCGTTCCTGCTTCAGGACACGCGCCTCAGCGACGAGGCCGTGCAGACCTTCGTGGGGCGCATGGTGCGCGAGCTGGAGGCGCCCGACGGGCCGCTGATCGGCCACGTGCTCGGCCGCGCCTGGCGCCTGCGCGCCGGTGAGGACGGTGCGCGGGACGGCCTGCTCGAGGTCCTGCGCCGCGCGGCGGAGGCCTTCACGTCGGGCGAGGCCGAGGCGATCGAGCTCGCCGAGCCGTTCGTCGAGGCGCTACGCGCGCTCTATCTCTACGGCTGATTCGCACATAAGGAGCCGTGCGGAGCCCCGTGTCCTTGCTCCCGGGCAGAATCCCTGCGTCACGCCTGGAGACGAGCGCCATGACGACGAGGACGAGCAGGGCTCCGCACGGAGCCACCGGGAGGACGGTAGCCATGAGCAAGCCGGGAGCGGTTTCCGAGACCTTCGGATGCAACACCTTCAGCCTGACGGAGATGCAGAAGCGCCTCCCGCGGCCGATCTACGAGGCCATCCAGGCAACGATCGCCTCGGGTGAGCCGCTGGACACGGGCTTCGCCGACGAGATCGCCCACGCCATGAAGGAGTGGGCCGTCGAGCGCGGCGCGACGCACTTCACGCACTGGTTCCAGCCCCTCACCGGCGCGACGGCGGAGAAGCACGACGCCTTCCTGAGCTTCGTCGACGGCCGGGCGATCGAGCGCTTCTCCGGCAGCCAGCTGATCCAGGCCGAGCCGGACGCGTCCTCGTTCCCCAGCGGCGGCATGCGCAGCACGTTCGAGGCGCGCGGCTACACGGCGTGGGATCCCACGTCGCCGGCGTTCCTCGTCGAGAACGAGCACGGCTCCACGCTGACGATCCCCTCGGTCTTCGTCTCGTACACGGGCGAGGCCCTCGACAAGAAGACGCCGCTCCTGCGCTCCATGCGCGAGCTGGGCCGCGCCGCGCGCGCGGTGCTCGAGCTGATGGGCCGCCCGACGAAGGGCGTCGCCTCCACGCTCGGCGCCGAGCAGGAGTACTTCCTCGTCCACCGCGACCTCTTCAAGCTCCGTCCGGACCTCGAGGTCACGGGCCGCACGGTCATCGGCACGACGCCCCCCAAGGGCCAGCAGATGGAGGACAACTACTTCGGCACGATCGACGACCGCGCGCTCGACTTCATGGGCGAGGTCGAGGCCGAGGCGTGGAACCTGGGCATCCCGGTCAAGACGCGCCACAACGAGGTCGCGCCGCACCAGTACGAGGCCGCCCCGGTCTTCCAGCCGATCAACGTGTCGTCGGACCAGAACCACCTGCTCATGGACATCATGCGCAAGGTGGCGCGCCGCCGGAACCTGGCGGTGCTGTTCCACGAGAAGCCGTTCGCGGGCGTCAACGGCTCGGGCAAACACAACAACTGGTCCATGGCCGACGCCGAGGGCCGCAACCTGCTGGAGCCCGGCGACAACCCCGACCAGAACGTCGAGTTCCTGTTCTTCCTGAGCAGTGTGCTGCGTGCCGTCCACCACCGCGCGACGCTGCTGCGTGCGTCGATCGCCTCGGCCGGCAACGATCACCGCCTGGGCGCCAACGAGGCGCCGCCGGCGATCATCTCGGTGTTCCTCGGCGACCGGGTCACGGAGATCCTCGACACGCTGCTGGCCGGCAAGGACGTCTCGGCCGTGCAGGACCAGGTCATCCAGACGGGCATCGAGGTGCTGCCGGAGGTCGTCAAGGACAACACCGACCGCAACCGCACGTCGCCCTTCGCGTTCACGGGCAACAAGTTCGAGTTCCGCGCCGTCGGCTCGGGCCAGTCGAACTCCATGCCCATGGCGTGGCTCAACCTCGCGGTGGCCGAGGCGCTCGACGAGATGTGGAGCCGCCTGAAGGGCCGTCTGGAGAACGGCGAGGAGCGCAACGAGGCGATCCTGGCCGTGGTCAAGGAGGTCTACGCCGACGCCAAGCCGGTCGTGTTCAACGGCAACAACTACGCCGACGAGTGGGTCACGGAGGCCGAGCGCCGCGGGCTGCCCAACCTCGTCAACACGCCGATGGCGCTCGCCTCGCTGGTCGAGGACGAGGCCAAGGAGTTCGCCTCGAAGTACGGCATGCTCCAGCCCCACGAGCTGGACGCGCGCTACGTGATCTTGCTCGAGAAGTACAACCGCATGATCGACATCGAGGCCGTGCAGGCGATCCGCATGGCCAAGACCGGCGTCCTGCCCGCGGCGTACGCGCAGCAGGCGGTGATGGCCGAGGCCTGGAAGGGCGTCAAGAAGCTCGACATCGACTCGAGTGCGCAGAAGGAAGAGCTCGAGACCTACTGTGGTCTGGTCAACGAGACCCTGCTGGCCATCGACGGCGTGCGCCAGGCACTGGCGAACGCACCCGACGAGGAGGAGGCCCCCGAGAAGGCCGACTGGTGTGTGAGCACGACGATCCCGGCGATGGATCGACTGCGCGAGGTGTGCGACACGCTCGAGCGCCGGACCGACGAGGAGCTCTGGCCCTTCCCCAGCTACCACGCGCTGCTCTTCCAATAACCGCGCGTATGCGCCGGCGGCTGTAGGGGCGGCCCAAGGTCGCGCGCCACGCGCGCGACCGAAGGCCCGCCCGTCGCAGGCCCAGGGACGTTCGCGGGCGGGCCTGCGCGAGCGCTCCGCGCTCGCTTGGGCCGCCCCTACGGATCCCTCGCCGCCCACGCATCACGGCAACGCCGCCGCCCGATGCCGTGGCATCGGACGGCGGCACGGTGGATAGCGAGCACGCTGGTTCGGCGCTCTACCGCTGAGCTACACCCCACACGAAGGTGGGGTGGCGGGATTCGAACCCGCGACCTCCGCATCCTGAATGCATGGAAGGAAGCACGCTCATGGCCACCGACCGCAGGCTACGGCCGCGGTGCCCGGCCGTCAACGCGCCCCGAGGTACTCGGCCGTGATCGTCTCGAGCGCGAAGGGCGTGCCCTGCGCGACCGAGAACTCCGTCTCGGCCTCCTCCGGCGTATCGACCAGGGTTCCGCGTGCTTCGGCATGGAGCACGAACAGGTCGTGCAGCGTCGGCTTGGGCAGCGTGGCGATCGCGCGGCAGACCTCGCCCATGCTCTTGCGGTTGGCCTCCACGTTGGTGACCCAGTGCGGATTGCGTGACAGCTGGATGTCGGCCCAGATCAGCTGCCGCTTCACCAGATCGAGGATGCACGGAATGCTGATCCGCTTCTCGCCGGCGAGGTCGAGGCGATCGACGACGGTCGTGGGCTCGAACACCTCGCCTGAGCCGGGCTTCTTGCGCACCATCCAGCCAGCGAAGCACTCGGGCAAGTCGGCGAAGCGCTGGCCCGTGAACGAGTTCACGTTCATCACGACGTAGCGGAAGCCGTGGCGCGTGAACGAGGGCACGTCGACGTCGATGAACTCGCACGCGCCCTCCGGCGCGGAGGTGATGTCCCCGCTGTGCACGGCGCGGCACGCCTCGAGGCGAAGACGCGTGTACGAGACATGGCCGCCGTAGTCCCACAGCGCATCGAGGAACACGGCCGACAGGTCGATGTCGACGCGGCCCGTGTGGCCCTTCTCCGTGAGACCCTCGCGCCACCAGAGGAAGAAGCGGATCGTGTCCCCCTTGGGGAGCGGCACGCGGGAGCCGCGCACGATCGTACGCAAGGCGCGGCTGGCCGAGCGCTGGGAGAACGGCACCAGGTAGTCACGCAACGCGGGATCGACGTACGTCGCGCCGAGCGCAGGCAGCTTCGCGAACTCCGCCTTGAGGGCCGATCGGCAGATGTCCGCAACGCGATCGCAGACTGCGGTGGAGAGCGGCGGCAGCTCGTTCGGCACCGACATGACGCGCGCCACGTTGCCCTTCGGGAAGAAGGCCCGGATCTCGCCGAGGCTGGGCCGGTGGAGGAAGTGGGCCCGAACCTGCAGCAACACGGGCACCGCCACGTGCGGGGCCGCGGCCTCGAATGCCTCCAGGACCGCGTCCGGCTCACCACCGAGCCGCAGGAGGTGATCCAAACGCCGCGCCAACGCGCCCGGCCGTGTGCGGAGCAGCTCCAGGGCGGCCGTGGCATCGCCGCATTCGAGCGCGGCTTCGACCTGCGCGTCGAAGCCCGGCGCCCGGCGCTCGCCGGCACGAATCCTGTCGAAGGCGGCGGCGGCCTGCGGGAAGCGCTGCCGGTACTCACCCGGGTGCAGCCGCTCGCCCAGTCGCTTCCAGCGCTCGCGGTGGCGCGCGAAGTCCTCGTCGAGCTTGCGGCAGCCCTCGAGCAGGCCGAGCAGCTCCCGTCGCTGCCGCCGCGGAAGGCTCCGGAACGGCGTGGCCTGGGCCAGGCTGACGTCGCCCCCGGAGAGCGCGGCCGCGATCCGGAGCACATCGGTGGCCGACCGGATCCGATCGGAGAGGACCGTCTTCGTGCGCTTGGGATGGTCGAGGAGAAGCGCTGCGACGAGCGCGAGGTTCTCGCGGTACGGGATATCCGCAGGCAGCAGCGCGTCGAGGTCCTCGTGATGGCGCTGCACGAACCACGCGACGTCCGCCTTGTCCGTCTCGGAGAGAGACGCGTTCGCGCCGATGAGCTGCGTGCCGATCGCGAGGAGGTCTTCGTCCGTGCCCAGATCGAGTGGGCGAACCTGCGTGTCCTCATCGAGCGGGGCACGCACCTCATCCGGGTAGTCGGGCATGATGCGCACGCCCAGCACGTCACCGGCGTAGTGCAGCCACGCGTTGATGTAGAGCTCCGCCTCGTCCGCCTCCATCACCTGGTCGGGGAAGCCCGGATACATCGGCCGGAACTCGCGATCCGCGCCTACGGCCTTCTGGAGCGTCCCGAGCAGGCGGTGGTGCAAGACCGTGAGGTCCTCGGTGGACTGCGTGGCGAGTCTCTCGATCAACGCCGGCGTGGCGGCGTACCCCACCGACGCCAGGTTCTCGAGGAACGTCGCGAGCAGCGGCTCCGGTACCTCGCCGCTACCAGGAGCGACGCGGATGCGGCTGCGACGCCGCAGCAGGATCTCGTCGCCGCGCCAGGCGCGCTCCTCGGCGCGCGACAGGCGGTCCGTGTACTTGCGCCACGGATCGCTGGGCTGCGACGGGGGCGCCTTGCGCCGTGCACGCACCGGCTCCGCCGGCTCCTTGCCACCAGCACGAAGCCGCTCCCGGATGCGCTCCCAGAAGCCGGGGCGCCGTCGTGAGCGGGAATCACCATCCACCATGGCGGCATGGTACGGGACGCCGGCTCCCGGCGAGGACCGCGCGGTGATTCCTCCCCCACCGTCCGCCTGTGTCCGCGCTAGCGGCCGACGGCGAGGGACGCCGTGGTGAGCATGCCGTGCAAGGTCGCGACGCCCATGCCCAGCGCCATCACGAGGAGCAAGAGCGCGAAGATGCGGCGCAGCAGGCGTTGGTCGAGGCGCGCCCCGACGTGCCCTCCGAGGACACTGCCCACGATCCCGACGACGGAGAACAGTCCGAGCACGGCGTAGTCGAGGTGGAGGTCCAGGTCGCCGAGCACGGCCTGGTACTTCGCGAAGCCGCTGAAGGACTTCATTGCGATGATCAGGAGGCTGCTGCC
>JASJDY010000227.1 GCA_030065025.1 Planctomycetota bacterium | reverse complement strand
GCGCGGCCGTCGTGTTCACCACGCAGAGCGAGAAGAAGAAGGGGACGACGGCGCGCGGGTCGATCCAGACCAAGGCCGTCACCGATGCGCAGGGCCGCTACCGGATCGACGACGCGCCGCTTGGTCGTATCACCGGCGTACAGGCCCTGGCGGAGGGCTTCCTGCCGCACATGGAGCGCGCGGCGGACCTCGAGGCGCAGCGGCGTATTGTCGATGCGGACAAGCCCCTGACGCTCGATCTGACGTTGAGCCGCGGCGGCGCCGTCCGTGGTCGGGTCACGGACCAGGAGACGGGCGCTGCGATCCCCGGTGCGACGGTCCATCTGCACGCCGTCTCGCTCGGGCGGGCAGGGAACGCCGAACCGCCGCGCAGCGTCGTGGCCGATGCGAACGGACGCTATCGCTTCGATGCCGTGGGGATCGGCCGCTACGTCACGCTACCGAGCGCCGACGGCTACTACCTGCCGCAGCTGAAGCCGCAGGGAGGCGCGGTCGGCGGGATCGTCAGCATGCCGATGGGGCCCGGTGCATCGGCCCCGCCGGCCGTTACGGTGGTCATGACGGCGGAGGGCCTCGAGGTCGAACGTGACCTGGCGCTTGCCAAGGGCCACCGCGTAGCGGGCAGCGTGGTGGACGCGGACGGCCAGGGCGTGCGGGGTGCCGAGGTCTTCGCGCGCGGCTACGGACTGCAGTCGATCGGCTGGCAGTGGGGTCTGGGCGGCTTGCGCCGTGAGCCGCTGGCGACGAGCGGCAGCGGCGGTCGCTTCACCATCGAAGGTCTGCCGCCGAAGGGCGACTGGGTGCTGTACGCCAAGAAGGACGGCTATGCCGGCGTCTTCGCCAAGCCCTTCGCCGTGGACGAAGACACGAAGGCGGCCGACGTCACGCTGAAGCTGGAGCCGGGTGCGACGGTCCGTGGCCGGGTCGTCGACGAGGATGGCCGCGGGGTCACGGCCGTCACGGTGGGCTACTGGGGCGGAACGCAGGAGACCGCCGGTGGCCGCAACTCGGCGCAGACCGACGCCGAAGGCCGCTTCGAGCTGAAGGGCATGCCCGCCGGCGACTTCACGCTCAACGTCCGCGTCCCGGGAAGCCGCGGGAAGCAGCACCCTTTGAAGGACCTCAAGGCCGGCGAGGTGCGCGAGGGCATCGTGCTGGAGCTCGCGGCAGGCGTAGAGGTCAGCGGCGTGATCGTCGACAAGGACGGCGAGCCGGTCACCGGCCTCATGCTGCTGCTCCAGTCGCTGGGCGGCGTCAGCAGCTGGAACCAGACGATGACCAGCCGCAACGGCACGTTCAGCTTCAACGCGGCCAGCGCGGGACGCGTCCAGCTCATGACATGGACTGGCGGACAGCAGACGCGCCTGGGCGAACCGTTCAACGCGCCGGCGACGAACGTGCGCCTCGTGTACGAGCGGCTGCCGACGATCATGCTGCGCGGCGAGGTGCAACGACCAGACGGCACGCCGGTGCCGCTGGCCTCCGTGCGCGTGCAGGGCGCACCCACGAACGGTCCCATCGCGATGGACATGTCGGGCATGGGCGGCACCGACGCCGTGAACGGCGCCTTCGAACGCGCGGTGACGGGCAAGGGCCCGTGGAGCGTCGTGGTCACGGCGGCACGCGACGAGCAGGGGCGGCCGCTCAACCTCCAGCCGAAGACCGTCAAGGTCACGGACCCCGCGGAACGGATCATCGTCAAGCTCGAGCGAGGGCTCGAGGTCGCCGGCGTCGTCGTCGATGACGAAGGCAAGGGAATCGCCGGTGTCACGGTCACCGCCAAGAGCCGTACGCAGACCAACGCGCAGGGGAGGTTTCGGATCGGTGGTCTGGGCAAGGGCAAGATCCAGGTGGCCGTCATGCCCCCATCTGGGTTCGTCCGCCCGCCGACACAGAACGTCGAAGCCGGCACCACGGACCTGCGCTTCGAGCTCGTCGAGGGCCTCGCCATCACGGGCACGGCGTACGCCCCCGACGGCAAGCCTGTCGCTCAGGGCTTCGTGAGCGGCACCTGGAACGACGCTGCGGGCGCGCGCCGGGGCAATGCCTCCACCCGGATCCAGAGCGACGGCAAGTTCCGGCTGGGTGGCATTCCGCGCGGGGTGCTCGTGCGCCTGCAGGTGCAGATCTGGGACCCGACGGCGGGCGCTTCCGTGGCCCCGAAGGTGATCGAAGACGTACGCCCGGGCACGACGGAACTCGAGGTGCGTCTCGGCGGCGGCCTCACGATCGAGGGCACCGTGCTGGGTACGGACGGCAAGCCTGCCGAGAACTGCTGGGTGTACGGTCGCGCGGTCGAGGGCGGGCAGGACACGGGCTGGGTGCAGGTCGGCAGCGACGGATCCTGGAAGCTGACGGGACTCAAGCCGGGCCGCTACAGCATCCAGGTCATGCGCATGGGGGGCCAGGCTGCCCCCGCACCCATGGAGGTCGACGCGCCTGCGCGCGGCGTACGGATCCAGCTACCGAAGACGGCGTCGCTCGCGGGGCGGATCACGGGCATCTCGACGGAAGGCCAGCGCTGGATCGTCATCCTGCGCGACGAGGCCGGCCAGCACATCGCGTCGGCGATCGTCCAGCCGGACGGCAGCTGGCGCGCGAGCACGGTGCGTGAGGGCGCCAACGTCTGGGTCCACGCGTCCTCTTCGACATCGGACCGCTATGTGCGCCACGGTCCCGTCCAGGCCGGACGTGAAGACATCGCCACAGCAGCCAGGACCGGCAAGGCGATCACCGGACTGCTCGAAGGGCTGCCTGAAGGCAGTCGCGGCATGGTGTGGGCCGAGGGCGAGCGCGGCTGGCGGTCATCCGGGACCGTCGGGCAGGACGGGACGTTCACGATTCGGGGGGTGCCTCCCGGTGGCTACGTGGTCAAAGCCCGCACGACGAACAGCAGTCACGACGGCGAGACCCGCGGCGTGACAGATGGAGCGAAGGACGTGCGTGTCCTGATGAACCCGCGGGCGGCTCGGTAACTGAAGGGATCGCTTACAGCCGACTCCCGCAGGGCTCCCGTTCCGTCGATAGAGCATCGCGAGGCAAGAACCAGGGTGTGGACTTTCCGTCGACGGCCTGCGCGCGGCAGTGCGCAGTCCGGAGGGGGCGCGTCTCCACTGGCCCCCTGAGCGGGGCAACACAGGAGTCATCGTATGCCTCGCACTTCGCGGACGGAGCGTGGATTCACGCTCGTCGAGCTCGCCGTCGTCGTCGTCATCATCGGGATCCTCGCGGCGTTCGCCGTGCCGAAGTTCCTCAACTCGGTCGAGCGGTCCAAGGCGGCCGAGGCCTACAACTATCTGTCTACGATCCAGACGGCGCAGGAGCGCTTCCACGCGCGCCAGGGTGCCTATGCATCGAGCCTCGACGACCTCGACGTCGATCTCCCGGGCATGGAGTACTTCGAGAGCTCCGGCATCGACGAGTCGGATCCGCAGACGCTGCAGACCGAGTGGTCGATGACGCTGACGCGCAAGGGCGCCTCGGCCGGCTTCGGCTCCTACACGGTGGTCTTCAACCAGGACGGCTTCGACAAGCAGACGAGCACGATCACGGAGTACCCCGAGATCAACCCGATGAAGACCTCGACGGGGGACTGAAAGCCCCCTTCGATCCAGGAGCGTCGCCGTGCCGGTGCCGGTGCCTTTGCCGGTGCCCGCTATCCCGCCATCGATGCAGGCACCGGCACGGGCATAGGCAGAGGCACGGCGCTGCTCGTAGCAGCCTAGGGCCTACAGGCCATCAATCCACGTCCCCACCAGGTCCACCGCCTCGCCGTGCACCTCGGACGTGCCCAGCCTCGGCATCCGCGTGCCGTCCAGCCGCCGTAGCCGCTCCCAGAGCACGCTGCGTTCCTTCACGCCCGGCGCGATGATCTGCGGGTTCACGAGGCCCAGACCGCCCTGGGCGGGCGCGATCCCGATCGCCCCCATCGCGCCGTCGGGCACGCTCCAGCGAAGATCGAGGTTGCCCGGTGCCGTGCCGTCCACGAGGTGGCAGCTCGCGCAGTTCGACGCCAGGTAGGCGCGCGCACGTTCGGCGACCGGCGCGGAGGCGTCGTCCGGATCCGGCCACGCTTCGTGCGCGGCCGCATCGCCGATGTCGGTGGTGAAGAGGCCGATGTGGTTCCACGTGCGGAGCTGGTTGTCGCGCGCGTTGGGGAAGTCGAAGGCGCGGTTGAGCTGCCCGGTGCGCACACTCAGGACGCGGCCCGCTGGCGCCGTGTGGCACTGCAGGCAGTCGGTACGGCTCGGGTAGGTCCACGTCTGCTCGCGCGTCCCGCCGGGCGCCGCCGCGTCCGTGATGGTGAAGGTCTCGTCCAGCCGGTCGTTGAGGAGCTCGGCGTCGGTCTGCGCGTCGTTCCAGCGCCAGGTGTAGCCGGCCCAGCCGTCCTCCTCGTGAATCAGCGCGCGCGTCTCGAGGCGGCGCCGCGAGGAGGGATTGCCGACCGTCAACTCCAGCTCGAAGTGCTTCACGATCACGGTGCCGACCGGGAAGCTCCACGGTGCGGACGCGGAGAACGTGATCCGGCGACCGTTGGGGAGTCCGATCCAACGACGCTTGAAGGCGCGATCGGACCACAGCGGCGCATTCACGTCGTACTCGATGAGCCCGGACGCGGGCGTCAGCGTCGTGAGGTCCGTGAACAGGCCCGTCTCGCTGAGCAGCTGCGGGAAGGGCGGCGGCGGGGTACCGCCCGACGGCTCGCGGAAGCGTCGGATCGTGCCGCCCAGCGAGACGGCGTAGAGCTCACCGCGCTCGTCCTCCCCAAAGCTCGAGAGCTGGGAGAGTGACTGGATCTGGAGGTTCGTACCGAGCACGCCGTCGTCGTGCGTGAGACCCCATATGCGACCGCTGCCGTAGTCGCCGTAGACGTAGACGCCCCGGAGACTCGGCACGTCCTGTCCGCGGTAGACGTAGCCGCCGACCACCGTCGTGCCGAGGCTCCGTTCGTAGTCGATGATCGGCTCCCGCAGGTCGGCGGGGACGCCGCCCGCAGGGACGTTGAAGTCGCGCGCCCCTTCGCGGATGCGCCACCCCAGGTTCTCGCCCTCACGTACGAGGCTGACCTCCTCGCGCGCGCCCTGGCCGACGTCGCCGAGGAGAAGCTCGCCCGTGGCCCGGTCGAAGGAGAAGCGCCACGGGTTGCGCAGGCCGTAGGCCCAGATCTCGTCGAGCACGCCCGCGTCGGACGTGAACGGGTTGTCGGAGGGAATCGTGTAGCGCTGCTGCGGTGTCGACTGCCGCACGTCGATGCGCAGCAGGCTGCCGAGGAGCGTCTGGGTGTTCTGGCCGTTACCGATCGGGCCCCACGGATCGCCACCGGAGCCGCCGTCGCCGAAGCCGATGTACAGCATCCCGTCGGGCCCGAACTCGAGCATGCCGGCGTTGTGGTTCCAGTCCGGCTGGGGGACCGTGAGGATCTCGTGGAACGTGCCCGCCGCGGCGCTCGGCGCCCCCTGCGCGGGGAAGGTGGCCGTGTAGCGCGCGATCACGCTGCGGCGCGGGTTCGCCGCCGAGTAGTGGACGTAGAAGTAGCCGTTGTTGGCGTAGTCGGGATCGAAGCAGAGCCCGAGCAGGCCCTCTTCGTTCGTCGCGCGACTGACGGGGCCGCCCGCGCCGGCGCTGAGGTCGATGAAGACGTTCGCCGTCTGGACGCTGTCGTCGTTCGGGAAGACGAAGATGCGCCCCCCCTGCTCCACGACGTAGAGCCAGGTGGTGCCGTCGCGCGCGCTCGTCAGGTAGACGGGCCGCGTGAACGAGAGGTTGGAGAACGCGGGCTCGAGGTCGACGGCCTGCACGGTCGGCCCCTGACTCGGGAAGCCGAGCGGTGCGAGGATCGGGCGCGAAGCCAACCCGAAGGGATCTCCGGGCGGAGGATCCGACGGTCCTTCGGAGGGAGGCGCGCCACCGCCACCGCCGCAGGCGACGAAGACCAGGCCGACGACGCTCACCAGGGCAGGCGCGAGCAGGGCGAAGAGGGAACCGGGGCGTGAGGTCATGCGCATGCCAGCTTCTGGAAGGTGCTCCGCCCCGTCGGCCCGCGACGAGCATACCCGGGAGTGATTGCGCCGGCAGGGTGCGGCGGCTGGTCTCTTAACCGCCGATCAGAGGGGCTTCCGGCCCGTGACGAAGGCGGCGCAGCCTCGGTGGACACGCGTCACCTCGACGTCCTCGAAGCCCTGGGCCTCGAGCAGCGGAGGCAGATCCTCGGTCCACGGACTGGTGCGGACGAAGTCGTAGAGACCCTCGAAGCAAGGCAGCCAGTAGGGTCGTTCGACGCGCATCTTCTCGATCCAGCGCTCGTAGCGCTCTCGAAGCACACGTTCGACCTTCGGATCGGTCGGATGCGCGAAGTCGTGGAGGATGATCCGCCCGCCCGGCGCAGCCCAACGCATGACGCGCTCCGCGAGCACGACGCGGTCGGCGTACTTGGGCAGGTAGCACGACACGATGTGGTCGTAGTGGCCCTCGGGCAGCTCGATGTCCTCGACCGCGCTGCGATGCCACGTCGTGCGCATCGTCAGCCCGCGTTGCCGCGAACGCCCGATCGCGACCGCCTGGTAGGCCTCCTGCAGGTCGACGCCCGTCACGTGGCAGTCGGGAAAGCGGTCGAGCATGAGGAAGGAGAGGATGCCGGTTCCGCTCGCGAGGTCGAGGACCTCGCGCGGATCCTCCATGCGATCGAGGATCCAGCGCTTCCAGTGCGCGTCCAGGCCCCCCGTCGACTCCGCCACGATGAGGTCGTAGTCATCCGCGGTGCCGCCCAGGAAGCGCAGCACGGTCGCTTGGCCTTCGG
>JASJDY010000226.1 GCA_030065025.1 Planctomycetota bacterium | reverse complement strand
ATTGGAGGAGTTCCTGGTTCGGCAGATGTCCGACGAACGCGGTGCAGGGTTCAGCTCATCGGCAGGCAATCGGTCCGTCGATGACGTGCGAATCGCCGACCTCGCTGCGGACCGCCTCGCCGAGATGTGGGGCGACGCGGATGCGTTCGACTTCTACGCGCTGATGCACGAGCGCGATGGCCAGATCCTGGCGCTCACGAACCGTTGGCGCCAGAAGCAGGGCCTCGATCCGCTGCCGGATCCTCTCTCCCGATCGGTCCGCCTACTGCCAGACTCGGAGTCGCGGGCCCTGATCGAAGCGCTGCGGCGGGCGAAGAGTCCCGAAGCCCGCGCGAGAGCCGAAGCCGCGATGCTCAAGGCGGGCCTCGCTGTGCTCCCCGCGGTGCGCAGGGAGGTTGCCGCGGCGAAGGACGAGTCCCTTGAGTCGATCGCCAGACGATTGGCGTTCATCGTGCGCGAGGTACGCGTGCGCCCCCAGGACGCGAACATTCGGGCAGAGTACAGGCGGTCGCTAGACGCACTGGTGGGCAGTCCACTCACGTCCTCCGCGCTCATCAAGCTCCTTGGCGAGGCGCCAGCACAGTTCGCTGATCGCACTCACGCCGTACACATCACGGTGCATAGGGTTGGCAACGACCAGGGCGCTACGGTTTCCGTGCGTGTCGTGCCTGTGCCTCCCGGAAGAACGCTGCACGAGACCAGTTGGGAGATCCGACCGCACGTCAAGCGCGGTCGTCGCACGCTCGCCAGTTACACCACGTCTTCTGAGTCAGTCCCTGTGGCCGGCGACTGGGTATCCCTGGAGAAGCCCATGAACGAGGTCTTGTCCGAGGCAGCTGGAGTCCCGGTCCGCATCCATGTGGATGTCAGCCGCTCCCTCACCAGTGACTGGGCCAGCCCGATCCCATTGGAGCGCGTCCTGGAAGATGCCAAGCGCGCCGCTGGTGAAGCGGACGCCGAGGACAAGTAGTGGGCGATCTGGTGGGAAGACCACCGGCGCCGCCCGGCATGGTCTACAGCAGCGAGAAAATGGCGGAGGGAGAGGGATTCGAACCCCCGGTAGGTTTGACCCTACGCCGGTTTTCAAACGGGACGTCGCTGCGGCCGATGCTCCCGGACTCCGCACTCTCCAAGCCGCGAGCGTGCAACTCGCGAGATTCGTGAACCCTCTGTGCTGCTCCATGCGCTTGCTCCATGGAGGCCGCTGGGAGTCCCCGGCGACCGCAAGGAGACCCCCATGCGCATGCTTGCAGCTACGTTCCTCGTCCTGATCCCCGTCCTCGCGGCGTCGGCCCCGGCCGCGGGGGACGACAAGCCGCCCAGAAGGGATGGAAGCCGGCTGCAGCAGCTCATCGCGAAGTACGACCAGGCGGGTGGTGGCAACACGATTCCAATCGAGCAGGAGATCATCGACCTCCGGGACGGCGGGCACAGCCAAGTGCTCACAACGGTTCTTCGCCACCCGCGCTTCGGCCCCCTTGCAGTGTGGGCGCTGGGCGATTTGGAGGTCGCCGGACGCGACGCGCTTGTCGCCGAAGCTGTGACTCACTGGCCGCGGCGTGCGCAGATCGAGAACGCGCCCATCGTGGCTGGCGTGCCAGGCACAGCGGTGCGCACGTGGCTTACTGGCCTCGCATCGGAGACCGGCCTCTCTGATGCGGACCGCCGCCACCTACGCGTCGCGCTCGTCCGTCTGGGAGTTCCCGCCGCGCGCAAGAAGCTGAGGTCGGAGCTGCGCTCCAAGGACCCGGGCGTCGTCGCTGAGGCACTTCTCGTAGTTGGTGACGCGCACGCGTCGGAACTGCTGTCTGAGGTCATCACCCATGCGACGTCGGACCTGCGACTGAAGGCCTCTTTAACCTCGCGCTGGAAGCGTCAGGTCCGCACGGAGTCGGAAGACGGATCGAGCAGCACGACGCGCTCTCTGCCGCGCACGCTCCGGACGCTCGGGGAGGTGGCTCTCGAGGCAGCAAGCCGTTTGGTCGCGTGCACGGCTCCGGGGTACGTTGCTTGGTGGCACGACCCCGAGACCCCGCCGCGCTTCGATCCTGAGCGGCGCGGGCTGGAGCTTCTGCGCGCCTACGGCAAGGCGAGCCGGCAGGGCATTGCAGCCGGAGCAGTCCCGGTGAATAACGCCATACGCACTGCCAAGGGACGTCTGAAGAGTGACGCTGAGAAGCAGCGCGCAGGCATCCAGGTTCGGGTCCGCGCAGTGGAGTTCGACTCCGACGGCTACTTGCTGGAGTTCGCGGAGACCCGCCGCACGTCCGATGGGCCGGACGAGTGCAGGCGGTCCGTGCTCGTCAGCCCGAAGGGCGTGGTGACGTCGATCCAGACATCCCGAAGCCCTAGAATCCGCGGCGGCGCACGCTGACGTGCACTCGGCACGCTGCATTCACCCGGACGCTCGCGAGGACCTCATGCCGCAACCGGAGCTCGACCTGGAACGGCTCGTACGCGAGCACCAGGCAGAACTCTGGCGCTACCTTCGGTATCTCGGATCCGATGCGGCGCGTGCCGAGGACCTCGTGCAGGAGACGTTCTTGCGCGTCTGGAGGAGGCCGTTCGAGGAGCGAAACCGGCGGAGCACGGCGGCCTACCTCCGCACCGTGGCCAGGAACCTGTTCGTGTCCGACATCCGCCGCCGGCGCAGCCGCCCCGTGTTCCAAGACCTCGACGAGGCGGACGCTGCCTGGAACGCACACGCAGGGGGAGACGGAGGCGAGAGGTGGCGCGCGGCCCTGACAACCTGCCTGGAGACGCTCACCGACCGCGCCCGTCAGGTTCTGGGGCTCTTCTACGGAGCGAGGCGTTCTCGAGCGGCGGTCGGTCGCGAGGCAGGCATGACGGAACACGGCGTGAAGACCCTGCTGCGCCGCACCCGCAGCAAGCTCCGGACGTGCATCGAGAGGAAGCTCCATGAGAGCGCCTGAGGATCGCCTGCTCGAGCTCGCGCTCTCCGAGCACTTCGGCGCAGAGAGCCCGCCCGATGTGGTAGGCCAAGTCCTGCGCGTGGCGCAGGCGGGACGCAGGCACCGGCGGAGCACCAGGCGATGGTCGTGGGCAGCGGCAGCCGTCCTCCTCGTGGGGCTGGGGGCCTTCGTGCTCTTCACGGGAAGGGAGCCGGCGGGGCCCGAGGTCCACGTGCTCAAGGTTGGCGTAACGAGATTCGAAAACGTGCCAAGCGGTGGCATCGCGCTGGACACCGTATGGGGTCGTATCCTCCTGAGGCCCGGCACCGATGCACAGCTCAACGCGCCGGAGTCAGGAAGTCTCCTGCTAACGGTGTTCGCGGGCAGAGCGGTGCTGGCGGACGGCGCGGTGGGCGCAGGCCGCGAGGTGTTCCTTCGAGCCGGACTTCCGCTTCTCGAAGCAAGCCTGCCGTCAGCGGACGTGCGCGCGACGCTCGACGGCCTCATTGCCGACGTGCGGCAGAGCGAATCTGACCTCGACCCCACCTCTCCCACCTACGTCGAAGAGCTCAGGCGCATGAAGACGGCACGGTCCAAGCTGCTGGCGTTGACGGAAGAGAGATCGGAGCTCTTCATCTACATCCTCCCGCGCGTCCTGCCCATCCCGAGTGCTGAGGCTCGGCGCGACGTGCGCGACCGCACCCTCGAGTTGCTCGCCCGAGATCCGAGGCTGCGTGCTGCGCGACGTCTCGGCCGGGAGCTGGAGCGAGACGCCTCTACGCTGGAAACGGAGACACTTCTCGCCCTCGCGAGTCGCGGACTGCCGGGGGCCTTGCGCGAGTTGGGGACGCGCTTGGATTCACTCTCCGGATGGCCCCGACTGCGGGTGGCGGCACACTTCGGCCTGCGCGAGGACGCACGGGGTCTCGAGCTCCTGCGCGAGGGCCTGCGCGACCCACTGCTCTTCAGCGGGGATCCGGATCTGTACCTCGCGACTGTGGTGGCGTTGGAGCGGCTCGGTCAAGCGGGACACTGGCGGGACGCCTGGGCGCGCATGCGTGATGCCGTCGCGAGGCAGTTGGACGCCGGTCGCACGGATACGGCGCGACAGGAAGTGCTCCGACTCGGCTACTTCCACACGGCTCTGCGTGCGCAACAGCCACTCGACCTCTCCCGGCTGTCAGAGGTAGTCGCCCGCTACGCGGCCAAGGACACGCGGGTGTTGCAGACGGGCTCCGACATCCAAGCGGAACTTGAACGCCTTGGGCAGTAGGCGGAGGGAAGGAGGCCGCGAGTCGCTCAAGGAAGGGTCCCGTGCTGCGACCGCCTCGCGCTCGCCGTGGAGTTCGTTCCCGGGAACGACTGGGGAACGATCTCAACGCGTTTCAGTGCTCCTGGGTGCCTGTGAGCGCGCGGACGGCCCGTCACTGCGAGAAGGCAGATTCGCAAAGAACCGGTCTCTAGAGGCCATGGAATGGCGGAGGGAGAGGGATTCGAACCCCCGGTAGGTTTGACCCTACGCCGGTTTTCAAAACCGGTGCCGTCGACCGCTTGGCTATCCCTCCGCGGCGTGGAGTGTGCGCATCCTAGCGCCGCGATCCGCGATCGCCGCCTTCAGGAGTACCTTCGCCCTCATGGTGCCCGACGAGATCTTCGCGAACCCCGGCTCGCCCCAGGTCTACGACCAGCATGAGGGAGACCGCACCGACCTCGATGCCTACATGGCAAACGTCCGCGTGCTCGGTCCTCGAGGTTCGTGACGCGCCGATCCGGCCGGGCCTCAAGTTCATCTTCGTCGTGACGCCGATTTCGTGTGCCGGGTAGCGGCGCTCTCACCCGGATCGGGTGCAGTCCGAGGGACCCACTTCACTCCGTAGAATGAGGCTTGCGGAGGCCGTACCGACCTGCTTCCAGCGCCCCGCGGAAGGGTAGGTACGCATGAAGCTCCCGCTCCCCCCCACCGGCGGCCAAGGCGGCCACTACAGCAGCACCGCCGCCAAGACCCGGCTGTACGACAATCGCAAGAGGAAGCGCGAGCGCCCTGCGCGCGTGCCGCGGCGCTTTCGGAAGCTGCGCTTGCGACGCAGACGACGTTCGCGCGTCGCTGGCGAGCATCCGCTCATGACGATCCTGATCGTGGCGCTGCTGGCCGTGCCGTTGGGCGGTATTGCGCTGGCGATCCTCCAGGTCGTGCGCCTCCTGCTCAGCTCCTAGAGCTCGGCAGCGCACTCGGCCCACGGCGACGCAGACTCCCGCAACGAGCGCTCGCTACGCGTCGCCGTAGAAGGCGCCCAGATCCAGGACGTGATGGCCGTGGACCTGGACCATGCGCAGGTCCACGACGACCACCAGGTACGTGTTGCTTCGGGCGAGCGGAATGAGCACATGGTCGTAGCGGTCGTAGGCGTCGCGCCAGACGATGGTCACGTCCTCGCCCGTGAGCTCCAGTCCCTCCCGCTGTTCGAGGGGAATCGCATCGACGTACGCCCAGATGTCGAGCACGCCTTGCTCGCGGCCGGTGATCTCGCGCATGCGGCGCGTGAACGTCGCCTTGAAGGCCGCCTCCGTGAGCAACGTCGTAGCCATCCTCACTACGGCTCCGCGCTGTGACCATGACTCGCCAGCCAGCGGCGAGCGAGTGAGCGCACGGTCGCGTTCGAATGGTCCAAGCCGCAGCGGACGGCCTTCTCGATCTCAGCCGTGTCCTCGTTGAGCTTCAGCAGCATGCGAAGCGCGGCATACGCCGACGGGCGTTGCTCCACCAGCGCGTCGATGGCCCTCGGAATGGCGGTGGCTGAGTCAGGCTGTGCTTCGAGCGCCAAGAAGACGCGGGTCTCGCCGACACGGGAGTCGTCGAGTAGGGGGATGAGTGTGGCGGCCACGTCATGGCATTCCGCACCCGAGACGTATACGCCGTCGGCAGCGATGGCGCGCACCTCGCCGTCCTCGTCACGCAAGGCCTCTACCAAGGCGGCGTCGAGCTCCGGCGTCCGCGGCGCAGTCCGCCCCAGTGCCCAAACCGCGTAGCGCCTCACGCCGGGGTCAGAGTCGGTAACCAGCTCGAGGAGCGCTTCCTGTTGGGCGGGGTCGCCGAGCCAGTCGCAGGCGCGCTCGCGCTCTTCCACGCTCTTGCTCTGGAGCATCGCGCGGGCTTCGTGCAGGTCCAAGGGCGCCGCTACTTGGCGCCGGAAGACGCTGCCTTCGCCGCCTTGTTGAAGGTCTTGAGGTGGTAGGCGACCTTGCCGCCTGACGCCTTGCGACCGAGGACGGTCGGGTTGTCGTCGGCGGGGAGCCACATGAGGAGGTCGGGGGCGGCGGTGACGCCGAGTTGCGTCGCGAGCTTGGCGTGATCTGCATTCGAGAGATCGAAGCGGAGCAGCACCCAACCCTCGACTTCCTTGGCCGCCGTCTTGGAGTTGAGCGTGCCCTTCTCGAACTTGCGGGCGAGCTTGTTCTCCTTCTTCGCCTTCTTGTCCTTGGGGTCGAAGTAGCCGCGGCCGAAGTAGATGAGCAGCGGCTTCTTCGCCTTGCGCGCCGCGTCGATCTCGGGGCTGGACGCCTTCGCCTCCGTGCCCTCGCCGTCGACTTCCACCTTGCCGGGTACGAACGGCATGCGCGTGCTCGGGAACTGCTTCTCGTAGGCGTCGAGCTGCTCGTTCGCCCACTTCATCAGGCTGCCCGCTTGGTACTGCTGGCCGTTGCTCAGCAGCGAGAAGAAGTTGCCGTCGCGGCCGCAGATGATCGCGAGCAGGCTCGGATGGTCCTGCGGCTTGCCGTCGGCCTTCTTGCTGCCGTGGTCCATCGTCCACTTGATGATCGAGCCGCCGAGGCCGTCGTAGCACCACTC